>PWJC01000137.1 GCA_003560165.1 Bacteroidales bacterium | reverse complement strand
TTCAACTTTTCAACTCTTCAACTTTTCAACTCTTCAACTCTTCAACTCTTCAACTCTTCAACTTTTCAACGTTCTTCTTTCTACCTTCTATCTTCTATCTTCTATCTTCTTCCTTTTGGAACGCATTTTGCTGATACGCTCAAAGGCATAACCTCTTTTTGTGTAAATTAGCGCTTCCGGCACATGCCTGATAGCTGCCGGTAAATAAGTACAGCGATCGCCTCCATGAAAAACAGATCCTTCAAACGTTTTATTTACCAGCTACTTATCGCTTTGCTGGCACTGATTTTGAGTGGCATTATTTATCAGCTAAGACATGTGACCACCGACAGCCGCCAATATTTGGACGAATTCCGTTCCGGATTCCGGATGCTTGAAGAGGAGGTCGGCGCTGAACTCGATGCCTTTGTAGCGCGATACATCGACACAGAAGGGGAGATCCTCAAGGATGCCGCTTATCTCAAAAAACTCGAACAGGCCTTCAGGGATGACGGGTATGTGTTTGTAATATACGATGGCGAAATGCTTGAGTTTTGGTCGCACAACGCTCTCCCGAAAATCTATTACGTCCCTCCGGAAAATGTTTCAGGCGCCCTTGAGAAACCCAACGGCTGGTATTATTACCAGCAGCAAATTATCGACGGCCGGCATTTTCTCCTGTATTGCATCGTAAAACAGGATTTCAGATACCAGAACAGGTTCCTGGTCAACCGGTTTCACGATAAGCTGCCTGCACTTGAAAAACTGTTTTTTATTTCCGACCGCACAGACGAGGGTTACCCGGTTTACGACGGCCACAGCAACTACCTGTTCTCCCTGGTGCTCAGAAGGGAGGCAGGCCTTATCCAGCCCGCAGGCATTTTGTATGCCCTGTCGCTGGTGTTTGCCATTGCTTCCCTGATGATCTTTGTTTTTTCTTCCTTCAGGTATCTCTCCCGGCTCTTTCACGCAGGGAAGCGGAGCCTGGCCATCGGGGGCTTCATCTTAACCCTTGGCTTCATTCGGCTCATATCGTTCTGGTTACAGATACCGACAGTGTTTTACGACGGGGTGATGTTCTCTCCCGGCCTTTATGCCGCCTCCGACCTGCTGCCGTCGCTTGGCGATCTGTTTCTTAACGTGACGCTAATCTCCATACTTGCCTATTTTATTTATTACAACCTCCGTCAATTTGCGGTTCAACCGCTGGACAGCAAGGGAACTGGAAGCATCATGGGGTTTGGCCTGTTCACGTTGATCTACCTGATTTGCGGGTGGTCGCTGTACCTGATCAGGGGACTGGTGATCAACTCACAACTCAACCTGGATGTGAATTTCATATTCAATCTCGATATTTATTCCCTGATCGGCTTTCTGATCATCGGCCTGATCTTTTTCGCCTTTTTCTTTTTCAGTGTTTTGCTTTGCCGCTTAGCCCTGAGCCTGCTGGGCTCCGTACACCGCTTTTATGCCGTTTCACTGTTCACCTTCGCTTTACTGATAGTGGTCACCTGGATATTCAGGGAGTTTTCTCCCACCTGGTGGATGCTCGCCATCGCGTCCATTTTGGTGTTTGAGTTGGACCGCCGCAACAAATCGGCCGAAAAAGCCCTCGCCTCTCTGGTGATCGCCCTTTTCCTGTTTAGCCTGGTTTCTACCTTTGCGCTCTATCAGTTCAACGAAGAAAAGGACCTTGAAAAAAGGAAAACCCTGGTATTGCAGCTTGCTTCGGAGCAGGATCCGGTTGCCGAATTCCTCTTCAACGAAATAGAAGAGGCCCTGTTCAACGACAATCAGCTTCAGAACCTGGTACGTCGCGACCCCTATAACGAAACAGCCATCTACAACTACCTTCAGCATCATTATTTTTACGATTTCTGGGCAAAATACGATATGCAGGTCACCGTTTGCGCCCCCGGCGAAATGCTGCTGATCAAACCCGCAAATATCGAACAGGAATGCTCGGCGTTTTTCTACGATTATATTACGGCCTTTGGCAAGGAAACCATCAGTGACTACTTCATCTACCTCGACAACAACACCGGCAGGAACAGCTACATTACCAAAATACCGGTGAGCATGGGCGAAGACCCCGAACACGTTTCGGAGTACCATGTGTACCTCGAATTCGATTCCAAGTTCATTGCCCGCGAAATGGGCTTTCCCGAGCTGCTGATCGACGATGCCATCGACATCAACCGCGAACTGATCAATTATTCATATGCTACCTACAAAGAGGGGGTTCTGGTCAACGAGTTCGGGCCCTATGTGTACGGGGTGGATCCGGGGGCTTACAAAATTCCAGAAAACGAATTCAGCCTCTTTGAATTTGACGGTTACAGCCACCTCATGTACCAGCAGGACGAAGAGACCCTGCTGCTGATCAGCCGGCCCAAACGCACGCTGTTGGAAGGGGTGGCACCCTTTTCCTACCTCTTCATCACCTTCTTTGTCCTGGTGATCGTGTTCTGGCTGCTGGTAAGCAAGCAAAAGCCTTCCGCCTTGCTGAAAATGAACTTCAAGCGGCGGGTGCAGTATTCGATGATCACCATTTTGGTTGTTTCGGCCCTGGCTATCGGCGGTGTTTCGGCCTGGTTTATCTACAACATTTACGAGAACAAAAACCTCAGCGTACTCAACGAAAAGGCCCATGGGGTTGTACAGGAACTGGAGTTCACCCTGGCCGATCAAAGAGTTCTCGATTACACCATGGAATATTACCTGTACGACATCCTGCTACAGTATTCCAATGTGTTCTTTACCGACATCAATCTTTACGCCCCTAACGGATTCTTGCTGGCCTCGAGCCGCCCGAAGGTGTTTGAGGAGGGGCTGGTGGGCAGCAAGATGAACGCGCTGGCCTACCTGAAGGTGCACAACGAGAAGAAAAGCAAGTTCGTGCATTCGGAGTACATCGGCAAGCTGGAGTACCTGTCGGCCTACACCCCCCTGTTCAATCGTTACCACGAACTGCTGGCCTATGTAAACCTCCCCTATTTTGCCAAAGAGGGCGAAATGCGCAACGAGGTAACCTACTTTCTGGTCGCCTTCATCAACATTTACCTTTTGTTGCTGGTGCTGGCCTTTGTGGTGGCCCTATTTATTTCCAATTATGTTACCCAGCCCCTTCAGCTCATTCGCGACAGCATGGCCAGGGTGAAGCTGGGGCGGTCCAATCAGAAGATCCAGTGGACAAGGGAGGACGAGATCGGCAGCCTGATCAGGGAGTACAACCGGATGATCGATGAGCTCTCGGTAAGCGCCGAACTGCTGGCCCGCAGCGAAAGAGAATCGGCCTGGCGGGAGATGGCCCGTCAGGTGGCCCATGAGATCAAGAACCCCCTGACCCCGATGAAGCTGAGTGTGCAATACCTCGAAAAGGCCTGGAATGAAAAGGTGCCTGACTGGGACGACCGCCTGGAACGTTTCTCTAAAACAATGATTGAACAGATAGACAACCTGTCGGCCATTGCCAGTGAATTCTCGCATTTTGCACAGATGCCGGCCGGGAAGAACAGCCTGATCAACCTCAGAACCTTTGTCCCGGAGGTCCTCGACCTGTATAAGGATTTTGAGAAAGTGAATATCCACCAGAAGATGCCTCCCGGCGACGAACCCATGATGGTACTTGCCGACAAAAACCAACTGATCAGGGTGTTCAACAACCTGATAAAGAATGCCATGCAGGCATACGAAAAGCAGGATACCGCTTACATCGAAGTTCGGTGCAGGGAGAGAGAAGACAGCTACCACATCGAAGTGGCCGACCAGGGCTGCGGCATTCCCAAAAAACTGCAGCACCATATTTTCAATCCCTATTTTACCACCAAGGCCAAAGGCATGGGCCTGGGTTTGTCGATGGTGAAGAACATCATTGAAAGCATCAACGGAGAAGTGCGTTTCGAATCAAAAGAAGGGCAGGGGAGTACCTTTGTTGTGGTGCTCCCGGAAGCGAGGCGGGTTACGTAGGAAGACGGAGGACGGAGGACGGAAGACAGAAGACGGAAGACGGAATATTGATGAGTGATGAGTTTAAGAGTTTAATAGTTGAAGAGTTTAATAGTTTAAAAGCCGAAAGGGTTAAAAGTTTAAGTATTTGATGTTCAGCTTTTCAACTTTTCAACTTTTCAACCTGTTGGGATTTTCTAGGGTTCTAACTGTCGCATCGACTGCGAGAAAGCGCGAGATGACCTTTCGACTTTTCGCCTTTTCAGACCTTTCGACCCATTAAGTTTCCATCTTTCTACTCATAAACCCTTGCCTCGGTTTCGCCGGTTACCACCATCAGCCCGTTCATGGCCAGGGCCCGCATTTCGTCTTCACCGGGGTACACATACACCGGGGCGATATGCCTGACGCGTTCGGAAACCGATTCCACAAAAGGCTTTCCGTATGCGATGCCGCCTGTGAGCAGGATGGCATCGACCTTTCCGTGCAATACCGTCGACATGGCCCCGATCTCCTTGGCCACCTGGTAGGCCATGGCATCCTGGATCAGTGCGGCACGCTTGTCGCCGGCGGCGGAGCGCTTCTCTACCTCATAGGCATCGTTGGTGCCCAGGTAGGCCACATACCCCCCTTTGCCTGTAATCATTTTTTTGATCTCTGCCCGGCTGTATTGGCCGCTGAAGCACATGTCGACCAGGGCAGCCGCGGGCAGGGTGCCGCTTCGCTCTGGCGAAAAGGGGCCCTCTCCGTCCAGGGCCTGGTTCACATCCACCACCCGGCCGTTGAGGTGGGCCCCCACGCTGATGCCCCCACCCAGGTGGGCAACGATCAGCCGCATCTCACCGTAGGAGTGGCTTACCGATTTGGCGTGCTGACGGGCAATCGCCTTTTGGTTCAGGGCGTGGAAAATGGAGATGCGTTCAAAAAGAGGATGTCCGGAAACGCGTGAAATATCGTCGAGCTCATCCACTACCACCGGATCGGCAATGTAGGCCTTTGCGTCGGGGATGGAATCGGCCAGGTCCCGCGCAATCAGCCCGCCCAGGTTGCTGGCATGCTGCCCCAGTATGCCGATCTTCAGGTCTTCCATCAGGCGGTCGTTGACCACATAAACCCCCGAAGGGATTGGCTTTACCAGCCCCCCGCGGCCCACAATGACCCGTATTTCGTTTTCATCGAAAGAGGCTGCTTCCAGTTCGTTGAGAATGATGTTTTTGCGGAATGTGTACTGGTCGGTGATCATTTCGAACTGCTCCAGTTCTTCGGCCGAATGTTTGATCGTTTTCAGGAATACCTCTTTGGTGCCTCTGAAAACGGCAATTTTGGTAGAGGTGGAACCCGGGTTGATGGCCAGGATATAATCATCTTGCATACGGAATGGCTTTATGGATTATCTGTTGTTGGAATCGTTTACTGCGGCTGCCAGGGCGATGCTGTTCAGCTTGGTGTTGTCGCTGTCCGAACGCGAGGTGAGCACAATGGGCGCAGAGGCCCCCAGTATAACGGCTGCACACCTGGCTCCTGCGAAGTACACAAGCGACTTGTAGAGGGCGTTTGCTGCCTCGATGTTGTCGGCTATCAATAAATCGGCATCGCCCGCTACAGGGCTTCGTATGCCCTTTAGCGCGGCACTTTGTTTGCTTACTGCATTGTCCAGGGCCAGGGGGCCGTCAATGAGGCAGCCTTCGAGCTGGCCGCGATCGCACATCTTCGAAATGGCGCTGGCCTCCATGCTTGAGCGCATGGCCTGGTTCACGGTTTCTACGGCACTGAGTACGGCCACCTTTGGGATAGCTATTCCCAGTTTGTGAAAATAGATCACGGCATTGCGAATGATGGAGACCTTCTGGTCGAGGGTGGGGGCAATGTTCATGGCCGCATCGGTGAGTCCAAGCAGCTTATGGTACTTGTCGAGCTCAAACAGGGCCAGGTGGGAAATCTGCTCCCCGGTTCGCATTCCGTATTCCTTGTTGAGGATCTCTCTGAGCAGTATGGCCGTAGCCAGGTTTCCCTTCATCAGGATGTCCGCCTCGTTGAAGCGGATCATTTTCACAGCCAGGGTGGCCGCTTTGCCGTCATGTGGTTCGTGGACAATGGTAAAGGGGGCGAGGTCAATATTTTGTTCGTCAGCAATTTTCTGAATTTTCTGTTCATCACCGATCAATACGGTGTCGACGAGCTTGTTCTGGCTGGCGCTGGCAACTGCCCCCAGTGCATGGCCATCGTGGGCTGCTGCCACAACCAGCCGCCTGCGGCTATGGCCGCGCGCCATATCGTGCAATTGGGAAATCGTTTGCAACATAGTTCAAATATGGTTATATGTTGGATTTTTGCCCAAATATACATGATTTTTTTTTCGTTCCGGCCTGCAAATAAACGATCGAAAAAAATACTCTTGAAATGATTTGATCAAACCTGTAGGAGTGAGCTCGCCGCCTTAACGGCCATCACACAAATAAGCAAGAAAAGTGGTGGCTCGGTTCAGGTGAAAGCGAAGCGGTTCCTTATGTACAGCATCATTTTGTCTGTTTATTTTAAACAGAGGGTGATTTTTTACAGGAGAAATGTAAAAAAAAGAATTGATTAAGGGTCTGCCTCCGGCAAACTAAAACAAATGCCTCAGGGGCACCAGCAGCCACTCAAAGAAGCGCTGGATCACCGGCCTGCGCAGCCAGTTTTCGTAGTGAAATTCTTCCGACTCCTTCCTGGTTTCGTTGATATGATATGTCATTTGCCTGGCCAGCCTCTTGTGTTCGCCTGCCAGGCAGATTTCGTGCTGGTAGCGAAAACTACGGTAGTCAAAATTGGAGGAGCCCACCAGGAAATATTTCCTGTCGGCCAAAAAGATCTTTGAATGCAGGTTCTGAGGGAGGAAAAAGAAGATCCTGACCCCCTGCTGCGCCATTTCGCCAAGGTATTTGGAGCTGAGCAGGTCCATAATGCCCACGTCGGATTTCTTGGGAATGTGCAAAAACACATTGACGCCCCTGTTTGCGGCCTCTGCAAGGGCCTTTCGCAGGCTGCTGCCAGGCAGGAAATAGGGTGTTTCGATGACGATCTCCCGCCTGGCGGCGTTGATCAGTTCGAGGAATTTCTTTTTTACCGGCTGATAGGGCAGTGAGGGGACATCGCGTAAAATGTCAAAGCCATTGTAGTGAATGGTTTTGGTAAAGGCTGCCTTGTCGTACAGGTATTTGTTGTAGATGCCGATGTTTTCGACAATGATTTTTTTGAAGATTTCGGCGATGGGGCCTTTGATCCGGAAAACAGATTCGCGCCAGTTGAAGGAATAACCCGATATATTGGCCGAACCGATGTAGGTGATGTCGTTGTCGATAACCAGGATCTTCCTGTGATCGCGGCGATGGCTCTTGGTAAAGGCATCCCAGTTTAGGCGGATCTTCTTGAAAAACTTCACATCGGCCCCGGCCTGCGTCAATTCCTGGAAAAAGCCATGGCTCGACGAGGCGCCCCAGGAGTCGATCAGCAGCCTGATCTTGACGCCTTCGCGGCATTTCCTGATCAGGTAGTCGCGAAAGCGGATGCCCACCGGGTCGTTCCTGAAACGGTAAATTTCCAGAAAGATATAGCGGGTGGCTTTTTCTATATCGTTCAGCATGGATGAATAATACACCAGGGGGTCGTTAAACATCTTGATTTGCAGATCCTGGCCTTTTGCGTCCATAATGGGTTGTGTAATGATTTTACCGGGTGTTGCCAAGCTGGCCCATTTCAAAAATAAGGATTTTGAAGAAGGTATTCTGCCGGGGTATAAAAAAGTCTTTCCCAACGACGCCCCGGCCAAAGAGCGCTGCCGGGGCAAAATACGACATTATGACACCAAAGTGCCTGTCTGCCGGTCATTTACAGACAAATTGACCGGCAATGGCATTCGTTTTCCCTTAGGAACGGGATTTGTTCTCATGAAAACAAACAACGAAATGTTTCATAAAAAAAACAAGGAGGACCCCCATGACAATTATCAGATGGAAACACCGCCCCATGTTCTCAGATCTGTTCGACGACATGCTTGAAAAAAGGCATGCTCAGGGTTTGGGAAAAGATTGTGGTTGCATCCCGGCAACCAACATTGTGGAAAAGGACAATGAGTTTGAGATCCAGCTGGCTGTGCCCGGCATGAAAAAAGAGGATTTCCGCCTCGAAATGGAACAGAACACCCTGTCGGTGGTCTATGAATCCAAAGAAGAAGAACAAAGGGAAGGGGAAGAATTTTTGCAAAGAGAATACCACATGCATGACTTCACCCGTTCGTTCAGCATTCCCGAAACCGCCGAAGCAGAGAAAATCAAAGCCCATTACGACAGCGGCATTCTGCACATTACCGTGCCCAAAAAAGACAAGGAAAAGGCCAGGTTGAGCAAACAGATCAAGATTTCCTGACCTGCGTTCCGGAATTAAAAAAAGACGGCCTTACCGGCTGTCTTTTTTTTTGCCCGGTCTTTGATGATTTTGCGGCTATTGGGGCCTGCCCCCTCCGACAAAGCGCCGTCTGTAGTAGCTTTCGTCGAGCCCGCTGACCATCACTCCCCGGCTGGTGCTGGCATGGATAAACTGGTCGTTTCCCAGGTAAATGCCCACATGAGCAGGCTTCCTTCGCCTGCTGCTGAAGAACACCAGGTCGCCTTCCTGAAGATTCCGCAGCCTGATGCGACGGGTCTGCCTGGCCATTTCGGTGGTGGTGCGCGGCAGGGATATGCCGTATACCTTGCGGTAAACGGACCACACAAAACCCGAGCAATCGGCGCCCGTGCGGGTGTTGCCCCCGTAGCGGTAAGGCACGCCCATCCACGAAGACACTTCCCTGATCAGTTCGGGGTTTTCGTTTCCGCTGAGCCGAATCCCCAGTTTCCGCTCATACGGGCGGTACTCGTCAGCCTCCCAGCGACTGCCCGCCCCGGGCGCCGACCGGAAACTCGCACACGAAGACAACACCCCCAGCAACAGCAGGAATCCGACACAGCGGTTAATTTTTGTAGTTGGGATATGCATGGGAAATCCGTCTGAAATGTCTGAAATGTCGAAAGGTCATTTCGCGTTTTCTTGCAGTCAATGCGATAGTTAAAACCCGGGGAAATCCCAACAGGTTTAAACGTTTAAAAGTTTAATGGGTTTAAGATTCAACTCTTAAACTCTTAAACTTTTCAACTTTTCAACTCTTAAACTTTTCAACTTTTCAACTTTTCAACTCTTAAACTTTTCAACTTTTCAACTCTTAAACTTTTCAACTTTTCAACT
>PWJC01000142.1 GCA_003560165.1 Bacteroidales bacterium | reverse complement strand
GAGTTGAAGAGTTGAAGAGTTGAAGAGTTGAAGAGTTGAAGAGTTGAAGAGTTGAAGAGTTGAAGAGTTGAAGAGTTGAAGAGTTGAAGAGTTGAAGAGTTGAAGAGTTGAAGAGTTTAACAATTGAAAATTAAACACTTAAACCATTAAACTTTTAAACTTATTGAGGTTTTCCTTGGTTTTTACTGCCGCACTGCCGGCAAGAATACGCGCAATGACCTTTCGACCTTTCGACTTTTCGACTTTTCAGACATGTCGACTTATAAAATCATTTTAACCGTTTTGCCTTATATTGAATAACATGCGCGAAACCTTGAAAATCATTTTACGGTCGGGGAAGGACGAGGCGGTGAAGCGTTTTCACCCATGGGTATTCAGCGGAGCCATCAAAAAGACGGAAGGCGTTCCTTTCGACGGCTGCCATGTCGAGGTGTTCTCCAACAAAGACGAATACCTGGGCAGTGGAATTTACCAGGACGCCAGCATTGCAGTCCGCATACTGGCCTTCGCACCCGAGCGGCCCTGGGGTTTCGGCCCGGATTTCTGGCAGGAAAAACTGGCACGGGCCTATGCCCTGCGCAAAGAGACCGGGCTGGTTGACAATGCGTCTACCAATGCATACAGGCTGGTGCATGGGGAGGGAGACCATCTTCCCGGCCTCATCGTCGACCATTACAACGGCCATCTGGTCATACAGGTCCACGCCACCGGACTCTACGGCCACCTTAACGACATCGCCCTGGCCCTGCAGCACATTTACGGAAACAGCCTGAAAAGCATCTACGACAAAAGCACCGACACCCTGCCCGCCGGCTTTTGGGAACACACTCAGCCGGGGGGCTTTCTGATGGGAGATACCTGCGAAGTGGAAGTCGTTGAGAACGGGCATCGCTTCGTGGTGGATATCTGCCAGGGGCAGAAAACAGGCTTCTTCATCGACCAGCGCGAAAACCGTGAGCTGCTTGCACGCTACTGCAAGGGCAAAAAGGTGCTGAACACCTTTTGTTACAGCGGTGGTTTTTCGGTCTACGCCCTCAAGGGAGGGGCCGAGCTGGTCCATTCGGTCGACAGCTCGGCCAGGGCCATGGACCTCACCACAAGGAATGTGGAGATGAATTGCCCCGGGTGCAGCAACCACGGCGGCATCACCGCCGACGTCATGCACTATCTGAGGCAGACCGGCGAAACTTACGACCTCATCGTCCTCGACCCCCCGGCATATGCCAAGCACCAGCATGTGAAGCACAAGGCCGTGCAGGGATACAAGCGCCTGAACCTGGAGGCCCTGAAAGCCATTGCAGCAGGGGGCATCCTCTTCACCTTCAGCTGCTCACAGGTGGTCGACATGCGGCTTTTTCAGTCGACCGTGATGGCCGCAGGCATCCTGGCCGGCCGCAAACTGCGGATACTGCACCAGCTTTCCCAGCCGGCCGACCACCCGGTAAACCTGTTCCACCCCGAAGGACATTACCTTAAGGGCCTCGTGCTCCACGTAGACTAGGTAAACCCCAGCTCCGAACAACCACGTCCATTTTCGATGCAGCCTCCCGCCAATACATACCGAAGCATTTGGAAGGTTTCCTACCCCATCATCGTGGGCCTGGTGGCCCAGAACCTGATGGTGGTGATCGACACAGCCTTCCTGGGCCGTTTGGGAGAGATCACCCTGGGGGCGGCCGCCATCGGGGGGATCTTCTATCTCTGCCTGGTCATGCTGGGAACCGGATTTTCGGTGGGCACACAGATTGTCATCGGCCGGCGCAACGGCGAAGGCAAGATCAAAAACATCGGCCGTATTTTCGATCATGCCCTTTATTTTATGGCGGGCCTGGCCCTGCTGCTGATGGTCTTTTTGTCGGTTGCCGCCCCTGCCCTGCTTCAATGGTTTATGCAGTCGGATCAGGTGCTGGAGCAAAGCCTGGTGTTTTTGAGCTACCGTCGCTTTGGCTTCTTTTTTGGGTTCATGGTGCTCACCTTCAATGCATTCTACATCGGCATTGCACGCACCCAGGTGCTGATTGCCTCCACCATGCTGATGGCCGTCATCAATGTATTGCTCGACTACCTGCTAATATTCGGCCATTTCGGATTCCCCGGCATGGGTATTGCCGGGGCCGCCATAGCCACGAACATCGCCGAGGCCTGCACTTTCGCCTTTTTGTTTTTTTGGTCGCGAAACAGCGGCAAAATGAAGCACTACCGGCTGTTTCGCCTCTGGAAGGCCAACTGGAGGCTTTACCGCCCCATGCTGAAAATAGCCGTACCGGTTATGTTCCAGTATTTCCTTTCCTTCTCGGCCTGGTTCGTTTTCTTTCTGGTCATCGAACAGATAGGGGAAACCGCCCTGGCCGCCTCAAACATTACCCGCAGTTTTTATATGCTGCTCATGATCCCCGTATGGGGGTTCAGCTCGGCCACCAATAGCCTGGTAAGCAACATCATCGGACAGGGAAAAAGTGAGGAGGTGATCCCCCTAATCAAAAAAGTACTGCTCATCAGCCTGCTCACCACCGTGGTGATCATACAGGTCAATCTGTTCTTCCCCGTGGAGATCGCTTCGTTTTTTACCCACGAAGCCCACCTGGTCGAGGCTACCCGGCCGCTTTTGCGGGTAATATCCCTGGCCCTGGTGGCCTTTGCCTTTGGCATGGTGTTGTTCAGCGGGCTGTCGGGCACCGGGAAGACCCTGGTCGCCTTGCGCATTGAGTTGATTTCCATAGCATTTTATCTGGTAACGGCCTTTGTGCTGGCCATGGTATTCGATGCCTCAGCACCCATGGTATGGTTTGTGGAAGTTGTCTATTTTAGCATACTCGGGCTGCTGTCTGCCTCCTACCTGAGGAAAGGCAAATGGAAGGTGTTTAAAATCTGAACAAAAATCCACTTCGTCATCTTTCTCCGAAAATGGGCAACACCCCTGCCTTTTCTCTCATTTTACATGAAAAAATTCACGTACTTTTGTTACCGTTACCTGTTCTGTAAGATCAATCTGTTCCGGTCATGCAACCCATTATCCGATATGCCTTCCGTTTTGTTCTGCTGACCGGCTGCCTGTTCACAATATTCGGCATCCGTTCGCATGCAGACATTCCGGAAACCGTATTGATGCAGCCCGACCGGCCCCATTCGACACCCTGGGTCGATTCGGTCCTGGCTTCTCTCTCCCTGGAGCAGAGGATCGCCCAGTTGATGATGGTGAGCCTGCAAACAGACCGGGAGGCATCGCATTACAAGGAGCTGATACACAAAATAGAAAAATACAATATCGGGGGGGGGGCTTTTTTCAGGGGAAGCCCCACCGCACAGCTGATGCTGACCAACCGGCTGCAGAGCCGGGCGCAGACCCCCCTGCTGGTGGCAATGGACGCCGAATGGGGCCCCAGCATGCGCCTGGACAGCACCCCGGTGTTTCCGAACAAGATGACCCTGGGCGCCATTAACGACGATCAATTGATTTACCAAATGGGCCTTGAGGTGGGCAGACAGCTGCAGCGCCTGGGCGTGCACATGAATTTTGCCCCGGTGGTGGATGTGAACAATAATCCCAGGAACCCGGTGATCAATTTCAGGGCTTTTGGTGAAGACAGGGAAAACGTGACCCGGAAGGGGCTGGCTTATATGCACGGTATGCAGGATACCGGCATCCTGGCTTGTGCAAAGCATTTTCCCGGACACGGAGACACCGATGCCGACTCACATCACAGCCTGCCCCTTATGCATCATCTGATCGGGGAGATGGACTCCATCCATCTTTACCCCTTCAGGCAAATGATCAATCAGGGGCTGAAAGCCGTGATGGTAGCCCATCTGGAGATTCCGGCATTCGAACCCGAGGCCCGGCTGGCCTCTACCCTCTCCCAGAACATCGTGACCGGGCTGCTGAAGTATGAACTGGGGTTCAACGGGCTGGTGATCACCGACGGGCTGTATATGCGCGGGGCCGGCGAATTTTTTGAGCCGGGTGAAATTGAGTTGAGGGCACTGATGGCTGGCAACGACATCCTGCTTCAGCCAAGGGACATCGAGGCAGCCATTGTCAGGATAGCCGGAGCCGTTAAAAAGGGGCTCATCTCCGAAGAGACCATCGACGTCAAATGCAGAAAAGTATTGTATTTCAAACAAAAAGCAGGCCTGGACAACTTCAGCTACCTTTCTCCCGAATCCCTTATCAGCGATCTGAGCAGCCAGGAAGCAACCGAGCTCAACAAAAGCCTGGCTGCCGCTTCCCTCACCCTGCTGAGGAACAGCCACAAACTGATTCCCATATCCGGCCTGGGAGGGCGCAGGTTGGCTTCGGTGGCCATCGGCGCAGAGAAAGACAATACATTCCAGGCCCTTCTGAGCAGATACAGCCCGGTGAAACGCCTGATTATCGACAAGGAATATTCTGCAGACAGCGCCGCACATCTCATGGAGCAGTTGGTGGGACAGGATGTGGTGATCGTGTCGGTACACAACAACAGCCAGTTCGCCACCCGCGATTACGGCCTCCCCTCCCCTGTGATCGACCTGATCCGCAAGCTGGGCGAAAAACACCGGGTCATTCTCTGCCTTTTTGCCAATCCATACAGCCTGGAACTTTTTGGTGACAACCTGCCATGGGCCGAAAGCATCCTGTTGGCCTATCAGGGTGGTGCCCATTTTGAGAAGGCGGCAGCCCACGCCCTGTTCGGGGGCATTGAGATCAATGGCAGGCTTCCCGTCAGTGCCAGCCCGTATTTTGCGGCCATGGAAGGCATTGAGGGTCCTCCCCCCTCAAGGATACGCTTCGGCTCCCCCGAGGAGGCCGGCATTCGCTCCGACCTGCTCGACCGTATCGACAGCCTGGCCATGAAGGGGATACGCATTCAGGCATACCCCGGATGCCAGATTGCCGTTATCAAAGACGGGGTGATGATCTACAACAAAAGTTTTGGCTACCACACCTATGACCGGCAGACACCGGTCAGCCAGACCGACGTATATGACCTGGCTTCGCTGACAAAAATAGCGGCCACCACCCTGTCGGTGATGCGACTGGCCGACATGGGGCTTCTGGACATCAATAAACGGTTGGGCGATTACCTGCCGTGGCTCGGGAAGACCAACAAGGGATCCATCGTCCTGAAGGATCTGCTGGCACACCAGGCAGGCCTGATCCCCTACATCCCCTTTCACCTGAAGGCCGGCCCTCCAGGCGAAGAAGGCAGCCCTTTTGCCCTTCAGGGGCCTGACGACGAATTCCGGATAGAGGTAGCCAGCAGCCTCTTTGTCCGTGAAAGCTACCGCGACAGCATCATGTCAGGGATTGCGGAATCCCCCCTGCTGCAAGCGAACACCTACAGATACAGCGACCTGGGCTTCATCTTGCTGGCCGGAGTGATCGAAAGTGTCAGCGGTCAGAACATCCATGAATTCAGCAGGGATGTTCTTTTCAGGCCCCTCGGGCTTCCCACCATGGGATATCTCCCACTGGAGAGGCTGCCTGCCCATCGCATCCCCCCCTCTGAGCACGACAGCCTGTGGCGAAAACAAAGGGTACAGGGTTTTGTGAACGACCAAACAGCCGCCTTGCTGGGGGGCATCAGCGGGCATGCAGGCCTGTTCTCCAACGCTGCCGAGATGGCGGTTCTGATGCAACTGCTGCTCAATGAGGGCCATTACGGGGGAGAGAGATACTTCAGCGAAGCCACCGTGAGGGAGTTTACGCGTGCGGCATTCGACCACAAAGGCAACCGCAGGGGGCTGGGCTTTGACAAACCGGCACTCAACCGGGAGGGACCCGGGCCCAGCTGCTGGAGTGCCTCACCCATGAGTTTCGGACATAGCGGGTTTACCGGCACCTACGCATGGGCCGACCCGGTCGAAAACCTGGTGTATGTATTCCTGTCGAACCGCACCTGGCCCGACCCGGGTAACCGACGCCTGGCCGAAGAAAACATACGCACCGACATCCACCAGGTCATTTACGATGCCATTCATCACAGCAAAACACTGAGGCACTTCACCACTTCGAGCACATTGGAGCCGTGAGGGAGGAAGGTGGAAGGTGGAAGGCGGAAGACGGAAGACAGAAGACAGAAAGAAGTAAGTTTAAAAGTTGAAAAGTTGAAAAGTTGAAAAGTTGAAAAGTTGAAAAGCCAACTGCCAACAGCCAATAGCCAAAACCCAACAGCCAACAGCCAAAATCCAACAGTCAAACATTAATTTCATTCAATTATGAAATACCCTTCATTGCTCTTTTGGCTCATTGCAGTTATTATTACCCTCTCCAGCGCGATTTACCAGCGGATGACGGGTCCTACCCATCCCTACCGGGGCAGCGTTGAGCTTTCAGGCGAAACCATCAGCTACCGGCTGATTCGCAGTTTTCCCCTTCCGGGCGATGCGCCCGTTAGGGTAGGTGCCGAAAACAGGGAGATCACCGGAAGCTTCCAATACAAACGGTATCCCAGTCACGACCAATGGCAAAAAGCCCCCATGCTCAGGGAGGGCGATGAACTCGTGGCCTACATCCCGGAACAACCCCCAGCCGGGAAGGTAATGTACCGGATCGCCCTGGAAAACAACGGCGAAAAGGTCGAACTGCCGGATGAGCCCATTGTCATCCGGTTTCGTGCCGGCGTACCTGCCTGGGCGCTCACACCCCATATCATCCTGATGTTTGCCGCCATGCTTTTCAGCACCAGAGCGGGGCTGGCCGCCATTTTCCGCGAAAGGACCTATCGTTTAACTTTATGGACCTTTGCCACCCTGGTACTGGGCGGGCTGGTATTCGGCCCCATTGTGCAGAAGTTCGCCTTTGGTGATTACTGGACAGGATGGCCCTTTGGCACCGACCTGACAGACAACAAAACCGCACTTGCCTTCATTTTTTGGCTTGTTGCAGTAATCCGGGTCGGAAAAGACCATCGCCACCGCGGCTGGGTGCTGGCCGCTTCCATTGTCCTGCTGATCGTGTACCTGATACCCCACAGCCTGCTGGGGTCGGAAATCGACTGGACGCAGGAAAACCTGCCCTAAGCAATCTGGAATACAACAGCTTGTAAATCAACAGCCTGGTATTTTTAACAAAAAATCACACCAAAAGCAGCCAGAAGTTGTAAATTTGCAGTTGGCGCAAAATTTCCGGGGGTTTTTTAACGGATCTTCCCTCACTGATGTTTTATTCATCCAAACCGACCGATACCTGTAACCACTATGAGCAAAGTGATCGCCATTGCCAATCAGAAGGGGGGGGTGGGAAAAACCACCACTGCCATCAACCTGGCCGCCAGCCTTGCCGTGCTGGAAAACAAAACCCTTCTGATCGATGCAGACCCACAGGCCAATGCCACCTCGGGAGTGGGCATTGACCCCAAGCATGTCAAAACAAGCATCTATGAGTGCATCATTGACGAGGTGGAGCCCGGGAGCATCCTGCTTGAAACTTCCACGCCCAACCTCGATCTCATACCAGCCCATATCGACTTGGTTGGCGCCGAAATCGAAATGATTAACATCCCCAACCGGGAAAAGATGATGCGAAAGGTCATCGATAAGATCAAGGACAGGTATGACTTTGTGATCATCGACTGCTCCCCATCACTGGGGCTGGTGACAGTGAATGCCCTTACTGCGGCCGACTCGGTGATCGTTCCCGTACAATGTGAATACTTTGCCCTGGAAGGACTCGGCAAGTTGCTCAACACCATCAAGATCGTGCAATCGAGGCTTAACCCCGGCCTCGAGATCGAAGGCATTCTGCTGACCATGTACGACTCCAGGCTCAGGCTCGCAAACCAGGTAGTCGAAGAAGTAAGGCTGCATTTTCAGGACCTGGTGTTCGACACCATCATCTACCGCAACATCAAACTGGGCGAAGCACCAAGTTTCGGGGAAACCATCATCATGCACGATGCCAACTCCAGGGGATCGGCGAACCACCTGAACCTGGCCAGGGAAATATTGCAAAACAGCGGCATGACCAGAATCAGCGAAGCAGACAAAAAAATAGAGATATGAACGCCAGAAAACGCGCATTGGGGAAAGGGCTAAGCGCCCTGCTCGACCAGTCGGGCATTGACCCCCAGCCTACCTATGACGTTGAAAAAGACCTTTTGCCCGTCGGAACCATCGGCAAGGTGCCGGTCGATATCATCGAGTCCAATCCTTACCAGCCCAGGTCTGACTTTGACGAGGAGGCTCTGAACGACCTGGCTGCCTCCATCAGGGAACAGGGCGTGATCCAGCCCATTACCCTGCGCAAGGCCGGTAACGGAACGCTGCAGCTGATTTCGGGCGAACGCAGGCTGAAAGCATCCAAAATGGCCGGACTTTTCGATATCCCTGCCTACATCGTATCAGCCGACGAAAGCGCCATGCTGGAAATGGCCATTGTCGAAAACATTCAACGCGAGAACCTCAATCCCATCGAAATTGCCCTGGGTTACAAGCAATTGATCCAGAACCACGGATTAACCCAGGAAATGCTCAGCGAAAAGCTGGGCAAAAGCCGGTCTTCCATCGCTAACTACCTGCGCTTGCTGAACCTGCCCGGCGAAGTACAGATCGGCATCCGGCAGGATGTGATCACCATGGGGCATGCCAAGGCCTTGCTTGCCATTGGCGATGCGGTTACCCAACTGGAGGTATATCACGATATCCTGGCGCAGGAACTTTCGGTCAGGGACGTGGAAGAGATTGGGAAAAATCTCGCAGAAAAGGAAAGCCAAACCGCAGAAAGCCCGGAAAGCGACATCCCGCCCCGGAACCTTCAGAAGCCTCAGGTACATTTGGAACTGCAGCGCGATCTCGAAACCCTTTACAATGCCAGGATCCAGGTAAAACAAAAGGCCGGGGGCAAGGGTTCCCTGCTTTTTCATTTTGGCTCGCAAGAGGAACTTGAGAGAATTTACAGCCTGTTAAAAAAATAGCATTGCCCAAGCACAGCACCATCGGCGTTCCGAAACGTTTTGGTCCGCCCTGCGCAAACAGGCGGAGGATCTCCCTGTGCCGGAACGCCCTGTTGCCCCTGGTATTTTTGCTGGTCAGCCTTTTGCCCACCTACGGGCAGCCTGCCCGAACCACCGGCGAAAGCCTGCCGCCCAACGCCAGCCTCACCGCCACGACCACTCCCTCGCCCGCCAGGGCCACCATTCTGTCGGCAACCCTGCCCGGCCTGGGACAGGCCTATAACCGGAAATACTGGAAAATTCCCATCATTTACGCAGGTTTTGGCACCCTGGCCTACTTTGTCGACGCGAACAACACCCAGTACCAGATGTGGCGGTCTGCCTACGTGGCCCGTACCGACGGGAACCCGCTCACCGAAGACGATTTCCCCTTTCACTCGACCGACGTACTGCAGCGGGCCATGAATTTTTATCGCCGCAACCTTGAGATCACCTACATATTGTCGGTGGCATTGTACCTGCTCAATATTTTGGATGCCAGTGTCGATGCCCACCTGATGGACTTTGATGTGGGCGAAGAACTCAGCCTGCGTATGCAACCCCGCTTGCTTCCCTCCCCCCCCGGGAGCAAGGCAGGGATAAGGGCTGCCGGATTCGGTTTGACATTCAATTTTTGAGCCATGGAAAAACAATTGAACATTGCCCTGATCGGCTACGGAAAAATGGGCCGCACCATCGAAAAGATGGCCCGGGCCAGGCAACACCGTGTGGCCCTGGTGATCGACAACCCCCGGCAATGGGAGGGGGCAGCAGACCAGCTGGGAAACTGCGATGTGGCCATCGAGTTTACCACCCCCGAAGCGGCACCCGGCAACATACTGACATGCTTTGAACACAATGTGCCGGTGGTTAGCGGGACCACAGGCTGGCTTCATGAGCTTCCGCGAATAGCCCGACAGTGCCTTGCTCAAAACCAGGCCCTTTTCCATGCCTCCAATTTCAGCATCGGTGTGAACCTGTTCTTTGAACTCAACAGCCAGTTGTCCAAATTGCTGGCCACGATGGACGGATACAGCCCCCGCATCATCGAAACCCATCATACCGAAAAGCTGGATACCCCCAGCGGTACCGCCATTACCCTGGCAAACGACATCATTGTCGCCCGGAAGGACCTCAACCACTGGGCAGATCACCGGCACAACCTCCCGGAAGATGCCCTGCCGGTAAAAAGCATCCGCATGGACGGCATTACCGGCACCCATGTGGTGATCTACGAATCGCCTATCGACAGCATCGAAATCAAACACATCGCCCATAACCGCAGCGGATTTGCCGAAGGTGCCCTGATGGCAGCCCGGTGGATACAAAACAAAAAGGGCGTGTTTACCATGAAGGATTTAATGAACATTTAACCGCACGGCCATGAGCGTATACCTGATACTGACCATTCTCCTTTTCCTTGCTTCCCTTGCCGGGCTATGGAATATATTCATCAAGGCAGGTTACCGTGGCTGGGAAGCCATTGTGCCTTTTTACAATGTGTACATCTGGCTGAAGGTGATCGGGAAGCCCATTTGGTGGTTTGTGTTTGTTTTACTGCCCTTTATCAACGTCTTCACCGTATTGCTGATGGTGGTCGAAACACTCAAATGCTTCCGAAAAGACAGCCTCGGACAGCAGGCCCTGGGAGTGATCTTCCCATTTTTTTACCTGCCCTACCTGGGCTTTTCGCCCGGCGAAACCTACACCCAACCCCGTGATCTGCCGGTGATCAAAAAGACGGCCTCCCGCGAATGGGCCGACGCCATCATCTTTGCCGTGATCGCCGCTACGATCATTCGGACCTTTTTCCTGGAAGCCTACACCATCCCCACCTCGTCGATGGAAAAATCCCTGCTGGTGGGAGATTACCTCTTTGTGAGCAAGCTCAGCTACGGGCCCAGGGTGCCCCATACGCCCATATCCTTCCCCTTTGCCCATCACACCCTCCCGCTTACAGAGCATACCAAAGCCTACCTTGACTGGATACAGCTTCCCCACTACCGCTACCCCGGCCTCAGGACCATCGGCAACAACGATGTGGTGGTGTTCAACTTTCCGGAAGGAGATACCGTGGTGCTGCAGATACAGAACCAGAGCTACTACGCCCTGGTCAGGGAGATGGGCAGGGAGCGCGTCTGGGACAACTACGATGTGACCTACCGCCCTGTCGACAAAAGGGAGAACTACATCAAGCGATGCGTGGGGATCCCGGGCGATACCCTGGAGATCCGGGGGGGGGCGCTCTATGTGAATGGCGTAGTCCTGCCCGACCCACAGGGCGTCCAGCACAATTACCGGGTAATTACCGATGGCACCCCCATTTCGACCCGGGTCCTCGACCGCCTCGACATCACCGATTGGGGGCAGGCGGCCCAGGGGATCTTCATCCTGGCCATGACAGAGGACAATGCACGGGAAGTGGCCCGTCTGCCCCATGTGGAGGAAGTGCGGAAAATCATCCAGGAACAGGGTGCAGGCCAAAGGCATCTGTTTCCGCATCATCCGGCCTACCCCTGGAACGAAGATCATTTCGGTCCGCTGCGCATTCCGGCAAAGGGCGACACCATCGCCATAGACGCCGGCAATATTGCCCTTTATGAAAGGATCATTCATGCCTATGAAGGCAATGAGGTGGAGGTTACCGCCAATGGGATACTGATCAACGGCCGGCCGGCCACCTATTACGTCGTCGGGATGGATTACTACTGGATGATGGGCGATAACCGCCACAATTCGGCCGACTCCCGATCCTGGGGCTTTGTACCCGAAGACCATATCGTTGGCAGGGCCATGTTCGTCTGGCTTTCGCTGGACAAGGGCAGGGGCTTTTTTAACCGCATCCGCTTCGACAAAACCCCCCGGCTGATCAGGTAGGACATCCCCGGCCGGGCTGACAAAACAGGGAAACTTGCCCGCCGGGGCGTGACATTCTGGTCTCATTTCTTTATCTTTGTCGATGCTTCCGCACAAAAGCCTTCAGGCCGGATACGGCCTGAAGGCACGATCCGGGTGAGTTACTTCAGGCAGTTCTTGTTTCAATCTATGCAGTCGCCCCATGAAGAATAAATACATCGACCTCATTGAACAGACCTTTGACTTTCCACAGGAAGAATTCAAGGTGATCGACAATGAACTTTACTTTCACGACATCTGCATGATGGACCTGGTAAAGCAATACGGCACCCCCCTGAAAATAAGCTACCTGCCCAAGATCAGCCAGCAAATACAAAAAGCCAAACGCCTGTTCAATGTGGCCATGGCCAGGGTTGATTACGAAGGGGCCTATCATTACGCTTACTGTACCAAGAGCTCGCATTTTAACTTTGTGCTGGAAGAGGCGTTGAAAAACGACATCCACATCGAAACCTCCTCCGCCTTCGACATCTACATCGTGGAAGAGCTCCTCAGGCTTGGCTGGATAGACAAATCGAGGTATATTGTCTGCAACGGTTTCAAGCGCCCCCTTTACACCCAAAAGGTCAGCGACCTGATCAACCATGGGTTTGAAAACACCATTCCGGTTATTGACAACAAGAACGAGATCCGGATCTATCACGAACTCATCCGCAAGGACCGCCGCTGCAAGCTGGGGATCCGCATCGCTGCCGAAGAGGAGCCCATGTTCGAATTCTACACCTCAAGGCTCGGCATCCGCTACAACGACATCTTGCCCTATTACAAGGCCAATATTCAGAACGACCCCCGCTTCGAACTCAAGATGCTGCACTTTTTTATCAATACGGGGATCAAGGACAATGCCTATTACTGGAATGAACTGTCGAAATGCGTGAACGTATACTGCAAGCTCAAAAAGATATGCCCCGAGCTCGACAGCCTGAACATAGGGGGGGGCTTCCCCATCAAGAACTCCCTGGGCTTTGAATACGACTACGAATACATCACCGAGGAGATCATTGCACAAATCAAACTCATCTGCAACCAGAACAATGTGCATGAACCCGACATATTTACGGAGTTCGGTGCCTTTACGGTTGGGGAAAGCGGTGCGGTGATCTATTCGGTACTTGACCAGAAACAGCAAAATGACCGAGAGTTATGGAACATGATCGACAGCAGTTTCATGACCACCCTCCCCGATATCTGGGCTGCCAAACAGCGCTTTATCCTGCTGGCCCTGAATAACTGGGACCTTGATTACCAAAGGGTAAACCTTGGGGGCCTTACCTGCGACAGCCAGGATTACTACAATGCCGAGGCCCATGCCAATGCCGTATTCCTGCCCCGCATCCGGGACAATGCCACCCAGTTTATCGGCATGTTCCACACCGGTGCTTACCAGGAAAGCCTGGGCGGGTTCGGGGGGCTTCAGCATTGCCTGATCCCGGCCCCGAAACTGGTCATCATCGACAGGGACGAAGAGGGGGAATACAGTACCAAGCTTTTTGCCAAGGAACAAAGCTATAAGTCGATGTTAAAAACATTGGGCTTTTAAGCCGCTTATTTCTTACTTTTGACTGTTTTACGTTCCAAAACCCAGCGTAAAGGGCATGCCGGCCAGGTTCAACACATTCCAGAAAAACACCCTCAAACCAAAGAAGCATAAAAAAGCTTCCGGCAATGAGGACCCGCACAACGGACGGACTTCACCGTGGCCGTCCTTCCGCAGTTCGCGCATGAAAAAGGCCGGTGGGCTCTTTCTGCTGCTTTTCTCTTTGTTCCTGCTATTGTCCATGCTTTCTTACCTGTTTAGCTGGAGGGCCGACGATGCCTTTCTCGACGGGAGGTCGTTAAACTGGGCATTGCTTACCGATGCCAGCGTGGAAGTGGAGAATATGATGGGCAGGCTGGGCGCCATTGCCGCCCATTTGTTTGTCAAACAGTGGTTCGGCATCTCCTCCCTGCTGTTCGTGCTGATATCCTTTGTGCTTGGCCTGCGCATGGTATCGGGCTATGCATTGCTCCCTGCCGGAAAAACAGCGGGCTACAGTGTTTTTTTTATTGTCTGGTTGTCCGTCTTTTTCGGATACGTGATCCCCGGAGGCAACTGGCTGATACTGGGGGGCATCTTCGGTTACGAAAGTGCCCTTTGGCTCAATGGATTGCTGGGAGTGGCAGGCACGGCGATGTTGTTGCTTTTTGTCATGGGCAGCTTTGTCATCATGGTGTATGATCCCAATTTCAGGGCCATCAGCACCTTTGTTTCGGGTCTTTTCGGGGGCAAAGGGCGAAAAGGCCCTGCCCCCCGCGAAGTATTGGACGAAATCCGTGACCCGGACCAGGGCAGTAGTGCAGAAGACCCGGAAACCGGGAATGAAGGCCCTGACACCGCCGATGAAGCTGGAGCAGCCGATACAAAGCCAAACCCTGCCGGGCAGGAAGCTGCAGGCGCTGAAAGGGAGCTGGAACTGGAACCTGAAACCCCTCCCGCCCAGACACCAGCCGGGGGCGATGGCCCCGAATGGGAAATTGAGGTGGCCAATGGCAAACTCACCGGCAGCGATTACCAGACGATCGACAACCCGTATCCCGGGCAGGAAGACGGACTGCCCGATCTGTCGCATCTTGGCGAATACGACCCCACCCTCGACCTTCCGCGGTACAGGCTGCCCGGACTCGACCTGCTCGACGAGCGCGGGAGCAAGACCATACAGATTAACAAAGAGGAACTGGAAGCCAACAAGAACAAGATCATTGACACCCTGAACAATTATTCCATCAGCATCGACAAGATCAAGGCGACCGTTGGCCCCACTGTTACCCTGTATGAGATCATCCCGGCCCCCGGGGTGCGCATATCCAGGATCAAAAACCTGGAGAACGACATTGCCCTCAGCCTGTCGGCCCTGGGTATCCGCATCATCGCCCCGATCCCCGGCAGGGGCACCATCGGCATCGAAGTACCCAATTCCAAACCCGAGATCGTATCGATGAGGTCGGTGCTTGGCAGCGAGCGTTTCCGCAACTCCTCCTATGAACTACCCATCGGGCTGGGGAAAACCATTGCCAACGAAACCTTTATCGCCGATCTGACCAAAATGCCCCACCTGCTCATGGCCGGTGCTACCGGACAGGGCAAGTCGGTGGGGCTCAACGCCATTTTGGCCTCCATCCTTTACCGCAAACACCCTGCCTATGTCAAATTTGTGCTGATAGACCCAAAGAAGGTGGAATTGAACCTTTTTTCAAAAATTGAACGACACTACCTGGCCAAATTGCCCGATGCCGAAGAGGCCATTGTGACAGAAACCAGGCAGGTAATCAGGACCATCAATTCGCTCTGTGTCGAGATGGACAACCGGTACGACCTGCTCAAGGATGCCCAGGCCAGGAACGTCAAGGAATACAATGCCAAATTCGTGGCCCGGCGGCTGAACCCGAATATGGGTCACCGCTTTTTGCCATACATTATTCTGTTCATCGATGAGTTTGCCGACCTCATCATGACGGCAGGCAAGGAAGTGGAACTCCCCATTGCCCGGCTGGCACAACTGGCCAGGGCAGTAGGCCTGCACCT
Source organism: Bacteroidales bacterium (assembly GCA_003560165.1). Lineage (GTDB taxonomy): Bacteria > Bacteroidota > Bacteroidia > Bacteroidales > UBA7960 > PUPG01. Next base: position 14,980 of record PWJC01000142.1, on the reverse strand, counting down.
GGTGATCGCCACCCAGCGCCCTTCGGTGAACATCATCACCGGGACAATCAAGGCCAACTTCCCTGCCCGCATTGCCTTCAGGGTGACTTCCAAAGTGGATTCGCGCACCATTCTCGACAGCGGAGGCGCTGATCAGCTGGTGGGACGGGGCGACATGCTGCTGTCGACCGGAAGCGATCTCATCAGGCTGCAGTGCGCTTTTATCGACACCCCCGAAATTGAACGCATCACCGATTTCATCGGGTCCCAAAGGGCTTATCCCGACGCATTCCACCTGCCCGAATACCTGGAGGACAATGCATCTCTGGGCGAAGCCCTGGACCCCTCCGAAAGGGACGAACTGTTTGATGAAGCCGCCCGCATCGTGGTTTCTACCCAACAAGGGTCAACCTCCCTGATACAGCGCAAACTCAAGCTGGGATACAACAGGGCTGGCCGCATCATCGACCAGCTGGAGACGGCGGGCATTGTGGGTCCTTTTGAGGGGAGCAAGGCCAGGGAGGTAAAGATCAAGGACGAAATGAGTTTGGAACAGATTTTGCGCTCTGAACCATAAAGCCGGGACCGGCAGTGGAAACCGGGCATTGTCCCGAGGCTTGAAAACCGGTCTGCTGACCCTTAACAAACCCCATATGACCACAAACCCCTTTATATTTATCCTGCTGCTGCTGCCATGGTCGGCAGCAGGAAAACAGCAAGCCAGTCAGCCCATGGTGTACGATGAGAAGGCCACAGAGATCCTGCAGCAGGCCAGTGAAGTGCTTGCCGGCTACCCGGAACTCAAGGTCACCTTTGTGTACACCATGGAAAACCCCCGTTTCTCTGAGAAAGAAAGCATGGACGGCACCCTGTATGCCTCGGGAGACAAATACCATATGAAGTTGGGCGACAATCTGTTTATATCCGACGGGGAGGTGGCCTGGACTTTTTTGGGCGAAGTCAACGAGGTGCACATCAGCCTGGTCGAACACAGCCAGGGATCCATCACCCCCACTTCACTGCTCAGGGACTTCCAGGAAGACTACCGGCCCAGGTGGATCAGCGAAGAAGATCACCAGGGGGCAAGGATGCATGTCATCGACCTGTTCCCGGAACAGCCCGAAGCATTTTACAAATACCGCACTGGCATCTGTACCCGCAATTTCCACCTGGTCTATATCACTGCCCACGACCGGCAGGGAGGCAACTATACCTACCAGATCACCGGCATGAAGCCCGAACCCGGCATCCCCACCGAACTCTTCACTTTTGATCCCGGGCTTTATCCAGGCATCGAGGTAGTGGATCTGCGCTAAACTAGTCTTCGTCCCGATGCTGGCCGATGCTGATGAGCCCCTGTGCATCCACCCTGCGGTAATTCTCTATTCTGTGAATGAAGGTATGCTGGTTTTCCCATCCACCAGTACTTCCCAGCGGTCTTTCGAAAAGAAAAGGAGTATCGTAGGCCTGGCGGTTCAACAGAGGCATGCATCGCGGAAACCCCTTGCCATATTCATGAAGGGCGTTGAAAAAGAAATAAGCGGTCTGCACTCCCTTAAAGGCGTCTGCAAGAGGTTCGGTACCAAATACCCGGCGGTACCTCTCTACGAAATCCCGGATGTGGGGGTCGCGGTAATCATAGAAAACCGGTGAGAACAGATGGACTTTGAGGTCCTGGAGGTAATCGAACTCAATGCTTGAATAATTTTCCCACTCAGGGATACCAAAAATGGCCATATCGTAATCACGCCGCATCTGGTGCAGGCGGCGCAAGTAATCCGAGAGGAAGGGTTCGCCGCTGATCAGGGTGATGATCACGTTAATCTGGTCGGGTCTCAGCTTCGACACCAGCCCTTCCATCCCTTCGAGTTCGTAGAGCACCTCCCTCACATTGGCCGGCCGGGCCACCGAACGAATATCGCGGGCAGCCAAAGCCCGTTCGGGCATTACCAGCACATTGGTGCGCCTGCTTCCCACCAGGGCCTCATCAAAGTAATACCCATTCACCCTGGCCAGGTTCAGGCTGTCGTAGAAGTGATTGACCATGGCCACCCGGGTGAGCAGGGTATCCTGAAACGAACGGATCAGCCGTGCGGCGCCGTGTTGGTTGTTGTGTACCACGATAATGTTGTCGGTGGCATGGTGCTGGGATACATAACCCGATACCGACCTCAGCATGGCTTCGAGCGAAGGGCTTGCCGTAAAGAGATTGGGAAAACCTTCCAGAAGCTGGATGCCGGGCAAAAGCGGAGACACCACCGGAATATCATGCCGCCGGCCATAGGCGGCAATGTGATCGAGGGTCCGCCTGTGAAAAGGCCCGATTATCAGGTCCATTTCCGAAAAACCTTGCTGCCGTGTTACCGAGCTGGCCGAGGCCAGGTTCTCGTCCACGTCAAAAACATGGAGGGTGATCCCTGCCCCCTGCTGTTTAATGGAATCCAGGGCCAGCAACACCCCATGGTAATAAGGCACAAACGTAAACGACCGGTGATCGAGCCCGGGCCGGGCCTGGGCTTCCACCCTGCTGCGGGAAGGCCGGGTAAGGGTGCCCCCGCTCAGGGTGTCGGGAAGCGGCATCCCGGGTATTCCCTCTTCCTGGTAGGCTCCGTCGATGGTGTCCGGATTCAATGCGTCCAGGTAGAGGGGGATCAGCAGGGCTACCTGGTAATGGTCCTTGTGTTCGGGTTCATAGCAATAGGGTTCTGCCCTTGGATGGCCAGCGGTCCTGCTGCGCGAAGGAAGACGTACCTCAATGGCAGCTGGCGGGGGCGGGCTGGTTTCCTCCGGAGTTCCGGCAACTTCCGGCAGGGGCCCTTTTGGCAAACGGATCTGCTGTCCGGTGCGAAGTCCGTCTTCGGTTCCGGGGTTCAGGGCCTCAAGGGCTTCGATCGTAATGCCAAACTGCCTGGAGAGTCCGTATTTGGTTTCGCCCGCAGCTACGGTGTAGAGAAAAAACTCAGCGCCGGGGTCGTCGGCCAGTTCCCTGGCGATCCCAGCCTGAGTCTCCCTGAGCGGGATGCGCAATCGCTGGCCTATGCGCAAACCGGTCCTGGATTCAGGGTTGTAATAGAGTATCTCTTCTATGGGCAGCCCGAATTGCTGGGAAAGCCCAAAGAGGGTTTCTCCCTGAACCACCTCGTGCTCCCCGAACTCCCGGGCACCGGTTGCAGAGAAAGATGCCACCTCCTCTTCGGGGGAAGCAAAAGGAACCGGGATGCGGATTACCTGATCGAAATTAAGGCCGTGACGGATATCGGGGTTTGCGGCAATGATGTCCTCCTGCCCGACACCGTAGGCCCTGGCAATGGAATAGAGGGTCTGGCCCTGCAGCACGGCATGGAAATAATAGAGCCGGCCATCGATCTTGTGCGTGGTAGTGGAACGGTTGACAATGCCCTCCTGGCCGCAGGTGTTATGATGGAACTGCAGCAACAAAAACAGGGCCAGTAAGAAAACACGAAGCGACTGGTTCACTTTTTGGGGTCTTTATTTAAAAGAATCAGGCGTTTGCCGGCGCCCGGCATCGCAGGAAGACGAAACCTACTCCCATTCAATGGTAGACGGTGGCTTGGAGCTGATATCGTAAACTACTCTGTTAATGCCTTTTACATTATTAATGATGTCGTTGCTCACCATGGCCAGAAACTCATAGGGCAAATGCACCCAATCGGCCGTCATGCCATCGGTCGACTCCACGGCCCTCAGCACGACCGCATTTTCGTAGGTACGTTCGTCGCCCATCACCCCGACCGACTGCACCGGCAAAAGGATGGCCGCTGCCTGCCATACCCTGTCGTACAAATTATGTGCCTTTAATGCCCTGATGAAATAATGATCCACTTCCTGCAAGGCCCTCACCTTTTCGGGGGTGATCTCACCGAGTATCCTGATGCCCAGACCAGGCCCGGGAAAGGGATGACGGCCCAGAATATCCTGGGATATGCCCAGGGTGTAACCCACCTTTCTGACCTCGTCCTTGAACAGTGAACTCAGGGGTTCTACCACTTTGAGGTTCATAACATCCGGCAATCCGCCCACGTTGTGGTGTGATTTGATGGTCACCGAAGGCCCTTTTACCGATACCGACTCAATGACATCGGGGTAGATGGTGCCCTGGGCAAGCCAAACCACCTTCCTGATCTTTTTTGCCTCGCGTTCAAACACTTCAATAAAGGCCCGTCCAATGGCCTTGCGCTTGCTTTCGGGATCGGAGATGCCGCTGAGGGCATCCAAAAAATGCCCGGCTGCACGAACCCCCCTTACATTGAGACCCATATCCTTGTAGGAGTTCAACACGGCCTCGAACTCGTTTTTCCTCAGCAAGCCGTTGTCCACAAAAATACAATACAGCTGCCCCCCGATGGCCCGGTGCAGCAAGACGGCAGCAACGCTCGAATCGACCCCGCCCGAAAGCCCCAACACCACCCTGTCGGTGCCGATGGTTTTATTCAGTTTGTCCACCGTGGTCTGGACAAAGGATTCGGAGGTCCAGTCGCAGGCACAGCCACAGATACCCACCAGGAAATTCCGAAGCAAGTCCTTGCCCTGGCTGGTGTGGTATACCTCGGGATGGAACTGCAGTCCGTAGTTCCTGTGGTCGGGCGAACGGAAAGCAGCCACTCCGATATCGTTGGTGCGGGCTATCAGATGGTAGTTGTCGGGCAGGCGGGTGATGGTGTCGGCATGCGACATCCACACCTGTGAGCCCGGTTCGATGCCTCTGAAAAGCTCTTCGTTCCCATCGATAAAACTCAACCTGGCGCGTCCATATTCCCGGCTCGATGAAGCCGCCACCTCTCCCCCCTCCATGGTGGTGATTAATTGGGCTCCAAAACAAATGCCGAGCACAGGCAGCCTGCCCAGGCACCACGACAGATCGGGGCGGGGGGTATGGGCATCGCGCACGCTGAAAGGGCTGCCCGAGAGTATCACCCCTTTATACGACATGGGATCTTCGGGCCGGAATGTATAGGGATGGATCTCGCAATACACATTTTGTTCCCTCACCCGCCTGGCAATTAATTGGGTATATTGGGAACCGAAATCCAGAATGAGCATTTTTTCCTGCATGCTGCAAAGATAGTTATATGATTTTTTAATCCGACACCGGGGCCGGCATAATCGACAAAGTTTTCCATGTTTTGCTAAATTTGTGCAGTTCATCAAACCTTAAGCCATGGCCATTGCAGATAATTTGAAGAAGGTGCGCGATCAGTTGCCCGCCGGGGTGCAACTGATCGTGGTGACAAAAACCCATGAACCTGCCACCATCATGGAGGCTTACCATGCCGGACAACGCCTCTTCGGTGAAAACAAGGTGCAGGAACTGCAGGCCAAACAGGGCCTGCTGCCACCCGACATCCAATGGCATATGGTGGGGCATCTGCAATCGAACAAAGTAAAGTACATCGCCCCCTTCATCTCACTGATCCACTCGGTCGACAGCCTCAAACTGCTCAGGGTGATCGACAGGGAGGCCACGAAGAACCAGCGGGTGATCCCCTGCCTGCTGCAGCTGCATATTGCCGATGAGACCACCAAGTTCGGGATGTCGTTTGCCGAATGTTGCCGGCTGCTTGAGAGCGAAGCCTTTCAAAACATGGCGCATGTCGAAATCATGGGGGTCATGGGGATGGCCACCTTTACCGATGATCAGGAGCAGGTCAGGCGGGAGTTCCGGGAGCTCAGGGAGCATTGCCGGGCCCTGAAGCAGAAGTATTTCGCCAGCCGGGATTCCTTCAGGGAGATCTCCATGGGCATGAGCGACGACTACCGGATCGGGGTGGAGGAAGGCAGCACCATGGTGCGTATCGGCACCGCCATATTCGGAGAAAGGGAGTAGAAAAAAACAACAGCTTCCCTGCTGGTCCACAGGGGTTTTTTCTTATTTTTGGACACCCGCCCGGGGCAACTTCTCATCAAACCAAACCCAGAACAACAACTCAAAACTCAGCTATGCAAGAACCAAGCAGTGCAACAAGCAGGGCGATCGCCCCCCCCGATCTCTCGCAGTATGGCATCAGAAACGTCAAACAGGTTTACTACAACCTTTCTTACGACGAATTGTTCCGTCAAGAAACCGATCCGGATCTCGAAGGATATGAAAAAGGCTTTGTGACCGACACCGGTGCAGTGGCCGTAGACACCGGGATTTTCACCGGCCGCTCGCCCAAAGACAAATACATTGTAAGGGAAGACAGCTCCCAGGACAAAGTGTGGTGGGCCGATGGCAAGAACCGTTCGGACAACAAGCCGATCAGCCAGGAAGTATGGGATTCACTGAAAGAAACCACCCTGAACCAGTTTCATGGCAAAAAGCTCTATGTCATGGATGCCTTTTGCGGCGCCAACGAAAACAGCCGCATCCGCATCCGGGTGATCACCGAAGTGGCCTGGATGGCCCATTTTGTAAAGAATATGTTCATCCGCCCCTCGGACGAGGAACTGGAAGATTTCGAACCCGACTTTGTCATGCTCAATGCCTGCAAGACCGTCAACAAAAACTGGGTGGAGCAGGACCTGAACTCCGACGTATACGTGGCCTTTCACCTCAGGGAAAGGAGGGCCGTTGTTGGTGGCACCTGGTATGGGGGAGAGATCAAAAAAGGCTTCTTTTCCGTTATGAATTACTATCTGCCGCTCAAGGGCATGGCCGCCATGCATTGCTCGGCCAATATGGGCAAGAACGGGGACACGGCCATATTCTTCGGTTTGTCGGGTACGGGAAAGACCACCCTTTCGGCCGACCCCGAGCGTTACCTGATCGGCGACGATGAACACGGCTGGGACGACCAGGGGGTGTTCAATTTCGAGGGCGGCTGCTATGCCAAATGCATCAACCTCAGCAAAGAGAAGGAGCCCGATATCTACAACGCCATCAAGCGCGACGCCCTGCTCGAAAACGTGGTATACGACCCTGAAACAGGAGAAGTCGATTTTTCGGACACCTCCAAGACCGAAAACACAAGGGTGTCTTATCCGCTGTACCACATCGAAAACATTGTCAGGCCGGTGTCGAAAGGGACCCATCCTTCAAAGGTCATTTTCCTGACCGCCGATGCCTTTGGCATCCTGCCCCCCGTTGCCCGCCTTGACCGCGACCAGGCCATGTATTATTTTCTGAGCGGTTACACGGCCAAGCTCGCAGGCACCGAGCGCGGGGTCAGGGAGCCCATGCCCACCTTTTCCCCAGCCTTTGGCGCCGCTTTTCTCATGCTCCATCCCACCCTTTACGCCCAGGAGCTGTCAAAAAAGATTAAACAATACGGAGCCACCGCCTACCTGGTCAACACCGGTTGGATAGGTGGACCTTATGGTATTGGGCAGCGCATTGACATTGACAGCACCCGCCGCATCATCCGGGCCATCCTCGACGGCAGCCTCGATAAAGCGACTGTCGAAGAATTGTCGCCCTTTGGGCTGATGATACCCAAAGAAGTGAAAGGGGTCGACCCCGGCATTTTGAATCCCGCAAATACCTGGAAGTACCCTACGGCCTACATGAAGCAGGCCGAGGAGCTGGCAGAAAAGTTCATTGCCAACTTCAACCGCTTTACCGACACCGAAGAAGGACAGCGCCTGGTGGCCGCCGGACCTCAGAACAAATTCATGAAACAGTACTACAAATACTATGAGAAAAAGATCAACAAATTGGAAAACAGGCACTCCGAAGAGATACACCGCCTTAGGGACCAGATCTACATATTGCAGAACTCCTTCACCGAATACATTTCGTTCAACTCCATCAACACCGATTACAAAAAACGCCCCCTGAAAAGGCATGTCCCGGTAACCAGCTTTTTTGACACAGACAGGGAAGAAGTGACCAGGCTTTGCCACCAGTCGGTGATCCGCCTGCTGGATGCGGTCGGAATCGAATTCTGTTGCCAGGATCAGGAAATACGGGGTATTACCGAATACATGACCAAATCCAGAGACAACATCAGCCTGGACGAATTGTACCAGCGCATGGATCAGATCATGCATTGTTTCAAATACCAAGACTGCGCCAACGAAGCCCTGGAGCAGGCCAGAGACCAGCTTCTGGACCAGTCAAAAGAGGTTCCCGGCTTCATCGTCAAGGCAGGCCCGCTTTTGATTGCCAAAATTCCCGGAGAGGAGGCCGGGTCGAGCCTGAAAGTGAACAAACTTTCTGTTTCGGCGTTGATCCATTTAGACAAACACCCCGAACTCATCAAGCATCCCGACCGCTTGCTTGATGAGATCAATTTCTTCTGACGGTCGCCGGACTTTGGATACCGGCAGCTTCGAAAGTTTGAAAACCAACCTCTCTGCTTGCACAATCTGAGAACAAACTTCGGGCTGCCGGTTTTTTTTATTGCTCATCCATCTTGCCCCAATATGCTTCCACCCTAAAAAAAGGTGGATTGCTTAGAAATGTTTTACCGTATTTCTTGGCAATGGTTAAAAAAGTCGTATTTTTGGTTATTCTGGAATTTTTACCTTATAAAATGCATAGTTATGGAAACCGGGACTGTTAAATTCTTTAATGAGAAAAAGGGGTATGGCTTTATTGTAGATGACAAGACAGAAAAAGACGTATTCGTTCACCACACGGGCTTGCTGGATCCCATCGCCAACAACGACAGGGTAACTTTTGAAATTTCTGAGGACGAAAGAGGGAAAAAAGCGATCAATGTAAAAAAGGGTTAGGCATTTCGCATATGCCGTCCCTGGCAAACAGGCTCCGTATGCTCGCTTACGGAGCTTTTTTTTTAAAAAAAACCTACATTTACAGCAAAAAATGATCGTTATAGGAATCACCGGCACCCTGGGTTCGGGCAAGGGAACCATTGTCGCATACCTTGTCGGGAAAAAAGGCTTTTTCCATTACCCTGTGAGGGAATATTTACGCAAAGAACTGGAAAGCAGAAACCTGCCGGTTAACCGGGATACCCTTACGGCCGTAGCCAACGAACTGAGGGCAAAACATGGTCCGTCCTTCATCATCGAACAGCTTTACCGGCAAGCCAGGCAAGCCGGGCACCACTGTGTCATCGAAAGCATCAGGTCCCCTGGGGAGATCGATGCCCTGCGCAGCAAACCGGGATTCTATCTGCTGGCCGTTGATGCCGACCCCCGGCTCAGGTACAAGAGGATACGCCACAGGAATTCGGAAACCGACCAGGTATCCTACCAAACCTTCATCCTGAATGAAGAAAGGGAAATGCATTCGACCGATCCCAACAGGCAGAACCTCTCAAAGTGCATTCAACAGGCCGACTATGTGATCTGCAACAATGCCAGCATCAGGCAACTTCACCGGAAGACGGAAGCCTTCCTGAAAACCATCGGAACAGGCAGTGCCTTTTCCGTTTAACCACTCAAACCGCCAATAGGATGGAAACAACATCTTATAGCCGCCCCAGCTGGGACGATTATTTCATGGAAATAGCCCGCACGGTAAGCACCAGGGCCACCTGCGACCGGGGCCGCAGCGGTTGCGTGATCGCACGCGACCGGCAGATCCTGGTAACGGGTTATGTAGGATCGCCCACCGGGCTCCCCCATTGCGACGAAACAGGGCATCAGATGAAAAAGGTTTTGCACGAGGCCGGGCACACCACCATGCATTGCGTACGCACAGTGCATGCCGAGCAGAATGCCATCTGTCAGGCGGCCAGGCTGGGTATCTCCATCGCCGGCGCTACCCTTTACTGCCGCATGACCCCCTGCCGTGTCTGCGCGATGCTGATCATCAATTGTGGCATCAGGCGGGTAGTTTGTGAAAAAAAATACCACGCGGGCACAGAGTCGGAACAATTGTTCGTTGAAGCCGGCGTGGCATTGGAGTACCTGTCGGATGAGATCCTGAAGTATAAAGACCAATAGGGAAGCAAAGCCCCTAATCGGCAAATATCCTGACAAACCGCTCCCCGTCAGAACGGGCATAACCCCTGAACATACCAGTGGTGTTGAATGGCATGGCCACATTCCCGTCGCGGTCGACCGCCACCAGCCCCCCGCTGACATTCAGGTCTTTCAGGGTGCCGTGTATGATGCTGCCGGCAGCCTCTTCCAGGCCGGCTCCTTTATAAAGCATCCGGGCCGAAATGTCGTAGGCCACGGCATACTTGATAAAGTATTCGCCATGACCGGTGGCCGAAACGGCGCAACTGGCATTGTTGGCATAGGTGCCTGCCCCGATGATGGGACTGTCGCCCACACGGTTGTACCGTTTTGCCGTCATCCCTCCGGTTGATGTGGCAGCGGCCAGGTTCCCATGCATATCCAGGGCCACTGCGCCCACGGTCCCCATGCCGGCATCGGGATGCAGGTATCCGCTTTCCTGCCTCCGCCTGAGGGTTTCCTGCAACTGATCAAAGCGGTATTGATCAAAGAAATAGGACGGGTCGACGATCTCGACCCCCTGCTCGGCAGCAAACTGTTCGGCTCCCCTCCCGGTAAGCAGGACATGGGGTGAATTTTCCATGACCAGCCGGGCGGTACTGATGGGGTTGCGCACATTGGTGACCCCGGCAACAGCACCGGCGGCAATCTCCCGGCCGCACATGATGGATGCATCCAGCTCGTTGCCTCCGCCGTAGGTGAACACCGCACCCCTGCCGGCATTGAATTTGGGCGAATCTTCCAGGATGCGTACCGCAGCTTCGACGGCGTCCAGGCTACTGCCACCGGCCTTCAGGATGGCCTCGCCTGCATCCAGGGCCTCGTTGAGTCTGGCAAAAAATTCGGCTTCCCGGTCTGCGGGTACCCTTTCGCGGTCAACATTCCCCGCCCCGCCATGGATAACAATGGTGTAGTGGCCCTGGGCAAACAGCCCGTGATCACCTAAGAAAAAACTCACAAGGAGAAAAACACAAAAAATTCCGGATTTCATTGCTTTGAATCATTTAAAGTGAGAAATAACGCTTAATTGCCGGGGGTGTATTCACGATTCAGGCGGTCGATCACCTCGGCGGTGATGTCGTGCGAGGGGTCGGCAAACAAGATGCCTCCCCCCCTGGCATACCCCAGTATGAAATCAAATCCCTTCTGTCTGTTGTAGCGCTCCAGGAAATCCCCCACCCTCTCAAGCAGCCGGTTGTTCATCTCGAACTCCTGCTGTGCCAGGCGGTCGCGGTAGGTTTCGTTCAGGCGGATCAGGTCCTGTTGGGCCTGCATCAACTCCTGCTCCTTCAGTCCGGCTTCTTCGGCCGCAATGCGCCCGGTGGACAGCTCACGCTGAAAACGTTCTACCTCGGATTGGAAATTGCGTTGCCGCCTGTTCAGGTCCTGTTCCAAACGGTCTTGTTCGGCTTCAAAATCCGATCGCAACTGAATAGCCAACTGGTATTCCTCCATTAGCAACTGGTTGTTGATATAGGCAATCCGGTTGCCGGCCTGCTCCACCTGCTCCTCGATCAACGCCATCTGCTCAGGCGCAGCTCCGGCGGGGGTCTGGGGCTGCCCGGCAAAATGCAGGGCATACAAGATGATCAGGCCTGCAAAAAGCACGATATTGACAGCCATTGCCTTGCTGAGGCCGCGACGGCCATCCCTGGCATCAGGCGGGTTCGCCCGGCCGGGTCTTTTGTTTTGTTCATCCATATTTCGGGCTTGTATTGCTTAGGTGAATTAATTGCCCATCTCCGACATAAAACGAATCCGCATCAGCCTGATCTCTTCTTCGCTATAATCGTCTTCCCCGAGTTCTGCCAGGGCATGCTGGTAAGAATCGGTTTCGGCCGTCTTAAAGTAATCAAAGACCTCCTCCTGCTTATCGGGATCGACTACCTGGTTGATGTAATAACGGATGTCGATCTTAGTACCCGATGCCACAATGCTTTCCAGTTCATGCAACAACTCATCGAACTCAAGGCCTTTGGCCTCGGCCAGATCGTCCAGGGGCACCTTGCGGTCAATGTTCTTGATCACAAATACCTTCAGACCCGATTTATTGACCACCGACCTCACCACCATGTCCATGGGGCGTTCAATTTCGTTGTCGTCCACATAACGGGCGATGAGTTCCAGAAACGGCCGGCCAAACCGCTCAGCCTTGCCCGACCCCACTCCGGTGATCTGCTTCAGTTCTTCGAGCTTTACAGGATATTGAATGGCCATATCTTCGAGCGAAGGGTCCTGGAAGATAACAAATGGCGGAAGTTTATGCTTTCTGGCGATCTGTTTCCGCAAGTCTTTCAGCAAGGCAAACAACACCTTGTCGGTAGCACTGGTTTTTTGTTCCGCACCGGCCATGTTTTCGGCTTCTTCGGGATTGTCGTAATCATGGTCCTTGCTCATATTAACCGTACGCGGGTTTTCGAGAAAGTCCCTTCCCGCACCGCTGACCTTCAGGGTCCCGTAATCTTCAATGTCTTTTTCAAGCAGTCGTTCAATAATGGCCTGCCGTAACACGGCATACCAAAACTTCTGATCCTGATCGGCACCTTTCCCAAAAACCTCCAGCTGATTGTGTTTGCAGGATTTTACGGTTGCGGTACTTTTTCCCATAAGTACTGAAATTACGTGATTTGATTTGAACAATTCCTTAACGGCAAGAACGGCTTCCAACAGCAGACAAATATATTCTTTTCCATCAAACTTTTCTTTCGGATTCAGACAATTGTCGCAGGAACCACAATTCTCCCCCGGATAGACCTCGCCGAAATAGTTGAGCAGTGTTTTACGCCGGCAAATCGATGATTCAGCATAGGCCGAGGTCTCTATCAGCAACTGGGTTCCGATTTCCTGCTCGGCTACGGGTTTTCCCTTGAGGAACTTTTCCATTTTCTGGATGTCCTCGTAGGTATAGAAGGCAATGCAATTGCCCTCACCGTCGTCCCTGCCCGACCGGCCCGTTTCCTGGTAATAAGCCTCCAGGCTCTTGGGGAAATCATGATGGATTACATACCGCACATCGGGCTTGTCGATGCCCATGCCAAAGGCGATCGTGGCCACGATCACATCGGCGTCTTCCATGATAAACTGATCCTGATTGGCAATGCGCACCGCCGAATCCAGACCGGCATGGTAAGGCAGGGCGCGGATGCCGTTTACCTGGAGGGTGGCTGCCAGCTCCTCCACCTTTTTCCGGCTTAGGCAGTAGATGATGCCCGACTTGCCTTCCTGGGTTTTTACAAAACGAATGATGTCGCGGGTTACATGAATGGTTTTTGGACGTACTTCGTAATAGAGGTTGGGGCGGTTAAAGGATGAAACGAAGGTTTTGGCATTCATCATCCTCAGGTTTTTCTGAATGTCCTGCTGTACTTTGGGTGTAGCCGTGGCCGTCAGCGCGATCACGGGTACTCCTTTGTTGAGGGCATCGATAATGGGCCTCAGCCGCCGGTATTCGGGGCGGAAATCATGCCCCCATTCGGAGATGCAATGGGCTTCGTCGATGGCAAAAAACGAAATGTCGATGGTTTTCAAAAACGCAATGTTCTCCTCCTTGGTCAGTGACTCGGGGGCTACATACAGCAATTTGGTGATGCCGCTGCTCAGGTCGTTCTTCACCTGAATGACCTCCGCCTTGTTCAGCGAGGAATTCAATACATGGGCGATGCCGTCATAGGAAGCAAAGTTCCGGATGGCATCCACCTGGTTTTTCATCAGGGCGATCAGGGGAGAAACCACGATGGCAGTACCATTGCCGATCAGGGCCGGCAATTGGTAACACATCGACTTTCCGCCTCCGGTAGGCATGATCACAAAGCAGTCATGTCCCTGCAACAGATTCTGGACAATGACTTCCTGGTCACCCTTGAATGCTCCGTAACCGAATATTTGTTTTAACAGCTCACGCAGCGATATACTGCTCATTACTTCCATTGAAACAATCTGTGTTATTTACAATTAAAAAAAATCACGTAGGTTTGTAGTGTAAATTTACTAATAAAAAACCAAGCCCAACAATACATTTAACTAAATACAAATCAGTGAAATCCGACCAGGAGATAAAGGAAATCGCATTGTCGACCATAGAGGATGAAACCCTTGCGATAAGCCGCCTGAAAACTTATATTGACGATTCTTTTGTGTCGGCGGTAAAAAAACTTCTGCATTGCCAGGGCCGCATTGTGGTAACCGGTATCGGAAAAAGTGCCATCATAGCCGGGAAGATCGTAGCCACCCTGAATTCTACTGGCACCGCCGCCGTTTTCATGCATGCGGCCGACGCCATCCACGGCGACCTGGGCATTATACAGCAGCAGGACCTTGTGATCTGCATTAGCAACAGCGGAAACACCCCCGAGATAAAGGTATTGACTCCCATGCTCAAGAGCTTGGGGGCAGGGCTGATAGGCATGGTAGGCAATACTTCCTCCTACCTGGCCGGTCAGGCCGATATCCTCATCGATACCACGGTCGAAAAGGAGGCCTCACCAGGCAACCCTGCCCCTACCTGCAGCACTACGGCCCAGCTGGTGATGGGCGACGCACTGGCCATGGCGCTGCTGCATTGCAAGGGGTTTACGGCAGCGGATTTTGCGCGATACCATCCAGGGGGTTCCCTGGGAAAACAACTCTATCTGAAGGCCGGGAATCTCTACCCGAAAAACGCCCGCCCGGCTGTAGCTCCCGGCGATGACCTTCAGACAATCATACTGGAGATCAGCGGAAAACGGCTTGGCGCCACCGCCGTGCTCGACAGGGAAATGGTGGCGGGCATCATTACCGACGGCGATTTGCGGCGAATGCTGCAAAAAGGCAACGACACCGGGCAACTCACTGCCAAAGACATCATGTCGGTCAACCCCAGGGCCATCAGTTCCGATACCCTGGCCGTAGATGCCCTTCAGCTGATGAGGCAGAACAACATTACTCAGCTGCTGGTCGTTGACCATGGAGAGTACAAGGGCATGGTCCACCTGCACGACATATTGAACGAAGGCATTATCTGACCGGGTAGAAAGTAGAAGGTAGAAGGTAGAAGATAGAAGACAGAGGACGGAAGACAGAGGACAGAGGACAGAGGACGGAATAGAGATGAGTTTAAGAGTTTAAGAGTTTAAGAGTTTAAGAGTTTAAG
>PWJC01000018.1 GCA_003560165.1 Bacteroidales bacterium | reverse complement strand
CGGGTATGCTTGCTATTTTTGGCTTCCCATTTCCTCAAAGATCGTTCCCATTCCCAAATCCCGAAAATGGATTTCCCCGCTTTGGGGAGTGCAAAGATAAGTAGATTTTTATTTATGGCAATACGAAAATGAAAAAAATATGCAGACTAACCCGACTCCTTCAAAAACGTCCCGACAATGTGTTCCACAGAGATGTCTTCGGCTTCTGCCTTGAAATTGCGTACTACACGGTGACGAAGAACAGCATAGGCAACAGCGTTCACATCTTCGATATCCGGTGCATACTTCCCGCTGATGGCAGCATGGCATTTGGCCCCTACGATCAGGTACTGCGAAGCCCTGGGGCCTGCGCCCCAATTGATGTATTCGGTGGCCATGGGATGAGCCCGGGAGGTAGCCGGCCTCGTTTTGGCTGCCAGGTTAACGGCGTATTCCATCACATTATCGGTAACGGGGACCTTACGGACCAGTTCCTGAAAAAAGCGGATGTCTTCGCCGTCCATAATGGTATCTAATTGGGTCAGCCTGCCCGAGGTAGTGTTTTTCACCACGAGTATTTCCTCTTCAAAGCTGGGGTAATCCAGGTACACATTGAACATAAAACGGTCGAGCTGGGCTTCGGGCAGGGGGTAGGTCCCCTCCTGCTCTATGGGGTTCTGGGTAGCCAGCACAAAAAAGGGCTCCTGAAGCCGCCGGGTAATCCCCCCCGAGGTGACCGATCTCTCCTGCATGGCCTCCAGCAAAGCCGATTGGGTTTTTGGGGGGGTCCGGTTGATCTCATCGGCCAGTATGATGTTGGCAAACAAGGGTCCTTTTACAAATTTGAAATTCCTTGTTTCGTCCAGGATCTCGGTCCCGATGATGTCCGAAGGCATAAGGTCGGGGGTGAATTGTATGCGACTGTATTTCAAACCCAACACCTCCGAAATGGTGTTTACCAAAAGGGTTTTGGCCAGACCGGGTACCCCGACAAGCAAACAATGCCCCCGGCTGAATATGGAAATAAGTACATTTTTAACCACGTCGTCCTGGCCAACGATGACCTTGGCAATCTCCTCCCTCAGAGCCCGGTATTTGCCGGCAAGGGCATCCAGGGCCTCTACTTCGGTTTTGTATTGCATGAAATGCTTTGTTTAATTCAGGCAGCTTACCTGATCCATTGAACATCAAAATCGCAGTCGCGGTAATCCTCGTGAATAAGAACATAGGTGCTTCCCAGTCTTCTGTTCACCCACTGCAGTATGGCTCTTTTCCTTTTTTCATCGAGGGCAAGTTTCTGAATGAAATCATAATCCTGTTCCAGGTTGGCCGGATGGGGGTCAATACGGCTGTCCAGCCGGACAATCTTGAAGGCTTCCCGCCCACCTTCGGTGGTGGTTGGCACCGGCCTGGATATTTCGCCCACTTCCAGGCGGTCGACCACAAAGAAAAGGCCGGGTTCAATCTCATCGGTACGAAAGCGGGTAGTCCCGGTATAGGGATTGATGATGCGTCCGCCTGTCCTGCCACCCGGATGGTCGGAAAACCTCCGGGCCGCCTCTTCGAAACTCATATCCCCTTCCCTGATAAGGGTGCGGATGCTGTCGAGCCTGTTCTGCGCCTGTTGGGCCACTTCGGGCGACACTCTTGGTTGCAGCAGGAGGTGACGTACATTCACCTGCTCTCCCCGGCGGGCAATCAGCTGGATGATGTGGTACCCGGAGCGGGTTTCCACCACCTCCGACACCTCACCGGGTTGCAGCCCAAAAGCCACTGCTTCGAACTCCGGGTGGAGCTGCCCCCTGGCATAAAACCCCAGTTCACCACCCCTGCGGGCGGAGCCCGGGTCTTCGGAGTAGAGAATGGCCAGGGTGCGGAAACTTTCACCTTCAAGGACACGTTGCCTGAAACCCTCCAGCCTGGCCTTGATGGCATTGATCTCTTCCTGCTGGATCGATGGTTCAATCAGGATCTTCGACATAGACAGTTCACTCTCAACCATGGGGATGCTGTCGGGAGGCAGGTTGTTAAAATATGCCTTTACCTCAGAGGGGGTGATGGCCACATTCTGTGTGATCTGCGACTCCATGCGCCGGCTGATCTCCTGTTCGCGGATGGGTTCCCTGAATTCCTCACGCAACTCATCGAGGGTTTTGCCATAGTATTCCTCCAGCCTTTCGCGTGAGCCGATCTGTTGGATAAAAAAACGCAACCGCCGCTCAATTTCCTGTTCCACATGGCTTTCACTGACCTCTACGGTGTCTATTTGCGCCTGATTGTACAGGAGCTTCTGAAACATCATATCGTCCAGCAAAACACATTCGGGCCGTGGTCCGAGATCAACGCCCTGAGCCTGGAGCTGTAATTTCTGGGCAATGATGTCCGATTCGAGGATGGCGCTGTTGCCTACCACCCCGATCACCCGGTCAACGATCACTTTTTGCTGCGACACTCCCTGTGTTGCCAGGATTGACAAAAGTGAAAAGACTAGCGGTGAAAAAAATACGGATAATGACTTCATATATAGTTTCCTTTTATTTAACAAAACAATGGTTCTTTGGCTCCAGGCTTCAAAAATAGGTTTCGATTCGGTTCGATTCGATGGCCCTGTCGAACAAATCCCGTCGCTTATCCTGAATAAACAGGTTCTTGCGCCGGTTAAGTATCAGCAGGCGGATATTATCCTCTTCAAAAGCTTTGGGGGCAGTCTCCCCCCTTAGCCGGTAATTGTGCACATATAGAAAATAGCGGTAATAGTCGTCAGTTATTTCCAGATGCCTGTTCGTTCGCAGAAATCCGGCAGGATCGGTTGTTTGAAGGGGTATGTCCCGCAATATGTCCTGAAACGGCATCCAGGTTCCGTTGCTGATAAAATAGGTAGCGGCATGCTGCAGGCAAAATTCGCTCAGGCGATCCAGTTCTTCCCTGTTATCCGAACGGTACAGCGACCTTACCTGCCCGACATCGGAAACACCAAGGGGAAGCTTGATATAGGTGACATCAACAATGTGGTCTTTCAATTTGAAATGTTCCTGATTTTGTTGATAATACTCCTCCAATTCCCGTGCCGAAACCACTGTGTCCATTTCGAGCCTGGCCACTTCCGACTCATAGGCATGGATGATCAATGAATTCCGGTAATCAGCAATCTTTCGCTCAATGCCTTTTTGATCGGCCAAAGGATACTCCATGGCATGCTGCAACACCACCTGTTGCTGCAGCCAGCGGTTGACATACCGACTGATGATGGCCAGGCTGTCGGCATGGCTGATTCCCGCCGGCAAGATGTCGGGGAGATCCTCCAGGTACAGCCTGCTGCCGTATGCCTTTGCCAGCAGGGTTTCGTCAGAGCGCAACTCCAGCAAGTCGCAGGCATTGAAAGCAGCCACGGGCGCCAGTAAAATGAGTGCCCTGAACAACAAACCGAGAACCTGATTCTTTTTGCCTTTATCCATTGAGATCACTCCGCATTTAATTGTTTCAATGCTTCCTGGTTGATCCAAACAGGGTAGGCAGCCCTTAGCTGTTTCACCCATTCTTTTTCCAGGTGCTGCTGATAATCGGCAATCACACTGCCCCTGACCTCACTCAAACGCTTAGGCTGCCCGGGCAAGACCCTCAACGCCCCAACAACAAAATACTGATTGGCAACGGCTGCCGGACCATGAACGCCCGCTTCCCAGCTTAGCCCCTCCAGGGCCGGATGTCCCCCCTTTTCGTATAGTCCACTGCTCAGCGACATCTGTCCGGAAAATTCACGGCTTACCGCCCCGGCCAGACCTTCCCTGTCATGCTCCTCTAAGGTTTCCCCCTGCAGAAACTCCAGGGCACGCAAGGCCATCTCCTGATCGGCACATCCAAGGATAACGGCCTCCAGGCGCTCGCCCCAGAAATAGTTTTCTGCATTGGCCTCAAAAAATGACCTTTGCCCCGAAGAGTCGGCAACTGCCTTCTGCCACACCAGTTTGTCGGTGATTTCAAAAAGAAGTATGCCGTCGTGGTATTCCCTGATGGTGTTTCGAAATTCGGGGTATTTGCTGTGCAGTTGCTTTTTTTCGTAATCCAGGATTTGCTTTCGCACAAAGCGCTCGTAGTTCTTGTTGACAAATACCGCCACCTCTTCGGGGTTTCTTGCAATTTGGTTTTCATCCAGATAACGAATCAGTTGCTGCTGGGTAACCACCACCTGGGAAAAACGGAAAAGCTCTTCGTTCAGGTGGGCGGTCCCTTCCGTTTCCCATTGGCCCAGGAAGATCGATTCGTCGACATGGTCGATCACTTCAGCAAGAGCCTCCCTGTTCTCGCTGAAGGCATATTCCTTTTTCAACCTGTCAATTACCACCTGCTGTCCCTTCTGCGAGCGCGCATCCCGTTGAATGCGGTTGGTCAGGTCGGGGGCTGCCATTTCGAAAGCGGGAGGAGGATTTTTTTCAATCAGGCGGATGATGTGCCAGCCAAAGTTCGTCCTCACCGGCGGGGAAATGGCGTTTGGGGTATCCAGCCGGCTGATGGCCTCGATAAACTCAGGCACCATCCTGTTGGATGTAAAGGCAGGCATTTCTCCCTGCCGTTGTGCCGACTGCCTGTCTTCGGAGTAGCGGGCAACCAGTTCGCCGAAATCCCCGCCCTGCTGCAATTGCTCATAGATCTGATGGATGGTCTCTTCGCGGGCACGTATGTCTTCGGCATCCATGCCCGAAGGCGTCATCAGCATGATATGTGCCACCCTGGCGCTGCCCATGGCGGGCAGTCGGTTGTTCACCTTGATCAGGTGGTAGCCGAAACGTGTCCTTACCGGCAGGGAAATCTGACCGACAGGGGTTGAATAGGCAGCGGTTTCGAAAGGGTAGATCATGTTCAACACGGTAAAATACCCCAAATCGCCTGCATTGCCAGGACGTACTGGCCGGTTCCCGTCCCCTTCCTGGTCTCTGGCAGAGGGTTCTTCGGATGCCTCCCTGGCCACATCAGCAAAAGACTCACCCGAGACGATCCGTTCACGGATTTCCAGCATCCTCCGGTACACCCTGAGGGTGTCTTCGGGCATGGCGTGTTCATCGAGTGTGAGCAATATGTGCGAGGCCCTGATGTCGTATCGGGAACGTTCGTATGCCTCCCTGAGCAACTGCCCGGTCACCTCACTGTCGACCAGGTATCTCTCCGCAAGCTGATCGCGGTATTTGTCGAGTTCCGAGATAAAAGCGTGGGTGGTATCCATGCCGCGCAACTTGGCTTCCATCACTTTAAGCCTGTAGTCAATATACATCTCCAGGTATTCTTCCGCCGTTTTCGGATCCTGGATCACTGTTTCCAGGTTGTTTCGGCGGTATACCTCCAAAAAATGGGAAAGGCTGATCTCTTCATCTCCAATGCGCACCAACACGGCATCGTCGCTCCCGGCCCATGCCGGCTTTCCTGTTGAAAGCAGTAAGACTGCAAATAACCAGAGGGAGAACAAACGCAGGTATTTCATAATTCAGGTTTTTGGGTGTTCCTAACGGCTGTAATTCGGGGCTTCACGGGTAATGGTCACGTCATGGACATGGCTTTCCCTGACACCGGCATTGGTGATGCGAATAAACCTGGCATCCTGCAATTGGCTCACATTGGCAGCGCCGCAATATCCCATGCCGGCACGCAGACCCCCGACCATCTGATAGATTACTTCCGAAAGGGTGCCTTTATAGGGAACCCTTCCGACAATGCCCTCGGGGACAAGTTTATTTACATCGTCTTCCATGTCCTGAAAATAGCGGTCGCGGGAGCCCTGCTGCATGGCTTCTATCGATCCCATGCCCCGGTAGGTCTTGTATTTTCTGCCCTCGAATATGATGGTTTCGCCAGGCGACTCCTCCACTCCTGCAAACAGGGATCCTGCCATAATGCAGGAGGCTCCGGCTGCAATGGCTTTCACGATATCTCCGGTGTAACGGATACCCCCATCGGCAATCACCGGCACCCCCGATCCGCTGAGCGCCTGTGCCACCTGATGGATGGCTGTGAGTTGCGGAACCCCGACGCCGGCAATAATGCGGGTGGTACAGATGCTTCCCGGGCCGATGCCTACCTTAATGCCGTCCACCCCGGCTTCGAGCAGGTCGCGTGCAGCCTCTGCCATAGCAATATTGCCTGCGACCAGTTCCAGCTTCGGATGCCGCTTCTTGATCTGCCTGATCATATCTATCACCCCTTTGGTGTGACCATGGGCGGTATCCACGACCACTGCATCAACATCTTCGGCAACCAGCGTGTCCACGCGCTCCATGGTGTCGGGGGTAATCCCGACGGCCGCAGCAACACGTAACCTTCCACGTGAATCCTTACAAGCATTGGGCCGTTCCTTGATCTTGATGATGTCGCGGTAAGTGATCAGGCCCACCAAATGCTGCTCCGAATCAACCACGGGCAATTTTTCAATCTTGTGCTCCTGAAGGATCTCTTCGGCAACTTCAAAATCGATGAATTCGGTCGTGGTGATGAGGTTTTCGCTGGTCATCACCTCGGCCACCGGCTTGCTCAGGTCTTTTTCGAACCGCAGGTCCCTGTTGGTAATGATCCCCACCAGCCTGTTCTGGTCGTTGACTACGGGAATGCCTCCGATCTTGTGTTCCTTCATGATCTGTACAGCATCGCCGATCAATGCATTGTCGTGGAGGGTGACCGGGTCAATGATCATGCCGTTTTCCGAGCGTTTTACCTTTCTGACTTTGATTGCCTGCTCCGAAATGCTCATGTTCTTGTGCAACACCCCGATACCTCCTTCCTGGGCGATGGAAATAGCCATCCTCGACTCGGTGACCGTATCCATGGCCGCAGAGACCACAGGGATGTTGAGTTGGATGTTCCGGGAAAACCGGGTACTTATATCCACATTGCGGGGCAGGACCTCCGAATAGGCAGGCATCAACAGTACATCGTCGTAGGTGAGACCCTCCCCGTTAAATTTCTTATGATGGGAATTCATCGCAGCAGCTTTGATTTTAGTGAGCAAAAGTAGGAAAAATATGGGAGAGTGTCTTCTAAAAAATGCTTAAACCACCCCGGCTGGCTCAGCGGACAAGGAAAACCACGCCCCGCTGCTCATGAACATTTCCCGAAGGATCAGTATATCTGATCAGGTACATATAGGTTGCTGCAGGGCCGGGTTGTCCATTCACCAGGCCGTCCCACCCGCTCAGGGGGTGGGGATCGGAAGAGCTGAACAGCATCAATCCGTGACGGTCGTAAATGCTCATCTGGTAATTCAGGGGTTCGAAACCAATGAATTCGGCATAAAACCTCCGGTTTTCTTCATGATCTCTTTCGGGCCGGAACGCATTGGGTATATGGACCACAGGTTCCAGGCCTGCCACCACCTCGTTTGAACGCAGGCTAAGCTGGTTCCCGGCTGCCCTTACCCGGAACACGATGTCGCCGCTGAACGGCAACAGATAGGAAAGGTCCAAGGGGTGAAGCCCTGGCCACACATCCTTAACCACGGTTTCAAACCCGGGATCGCCCGGTCTCCGCATCTCAATGTCGTAGTTGAACTGCCGATGGGTTTCGTGCCCAAAATCCAGCCAGACCTCCCACGACTGTTCGGAAGCTTCCTCCGAATCGACCCTGAGAAAGATCGTTGACTCCGGAAGTGAAGCCATGGCCGGCTCATCGCATACCCCATCACTCCCTGCAACATACGCCTGCAAACGGTAATACCACATACCCAGGCCGGCAGGCACGCCATTGTCTGTAAAAAAAAGATCACTTCCCAGCTGCCCCAATTGTTCAAAACCCTCATCCGGGTCGTCCGAACGCTCCACGTAGAGCACAAAATCACCGGAATCCCCTTCAATGCGGGCATCCACCTTCACTTCGGCATCCCCGGTCACATCAACCCCGACAATGCCGAGTGACTCCAGAACGGGCCAGTCAACAACCATGGCCTGAGCATTCGAATAGGCAGACAGGCCGGGGTTGTCCGCATCGGAGTTCACGACCGATTGGATCCTGAGGTTATGGGTTCCGGGCCGGGCATCGTATTCAAAGGTGTTCTCCAGATGGGGGATCGCCCCGATCACCTCACCGTTCAACAAAATGCGGTTGTGTTCGAAAAAAGGCGTGGGCAGCTGATCCTGTCCTGGCTTGCTGCCAAATTCATAATTTTCCCAGCTGATCAAAAGGCGTTGCCGGCAGGGGTCCTTTACGGGGGGATGGAGCAATATGCTCCCGTGAACATGCGTCCACTGAGCAGCACTCTGTTCGGCTCCGTATGCCAGGGCGAGGTAATAGCGAAAGGGCGGATCAAATCCTTCCGGCACCTGGTCAAGAAACAGATAGTCGCCCTCCTGCCCGGGAATACCCGGCAAATCGTCCACCGAAATGGCGGCAATTTCCTCGAAGGAGCCGTCTCCCAAATCATCGTAGCGGTTGATCAGCACGACCCACTGATCAAGACCCGAATCACGGACAAAATCCAGATCGACCCTGAAAACAATGCTCACTTCCCCTGGCTGCGCATCATTTTCGATGCTTACCGTCAATATGCGGATGGGATCTTCCTGGCTTTTCGCCCCGCCCGGCAACAACAGCAAAAACGGCAAAACCAGATACGGGATCCGGCGCACGACCTCAGTGAATGACCATCTATGCAAAAGCATCATTGAAGCTTATGATTCACGTTTAGGGACTTCAGCTCTTCAACCCATTCGTTCTGTCGTTCCATCGTCTTTCCGTTTTTCTTGCACATTCCAGTTTCATTTCTTTTCCTTTGGCTGTTGGCTTTTGGCTTTTGGCTTTTGGCTGTTGGATTTTGGCCGTTGGATTTTGGCTTTCTACTTTCTACTTTCTACCTTCTACTTTCTACCTTCTATCTTCTAAACTTTTAAACTTTTCAACTTTTCAACTCTTCAACTCTTCAACTTTCTCGTTCATTCGTTCCATCGTTCCATCGTTCCATCGTTCTTTCTACCTTCCACCTTCTACCTTCTACCTTCTACCTTCTACCTTCCACCTTCTACCTTCTACCTTCTACTTTCCCACCACCACCTCCATCATCCCGTCTTCGTGCAGGTAATTGCCGGCCACCTCCATGAGTTGTTCGGGGGTTACGGACAGCAATTCCTTTATATAGGCTTCATCGTGTGCAAAATCAAGCCCGAACACCAGGCGTTCCTTGAGTCGCTCGCTTTGTGCGAACGGCCCGTCGAACGAACGGAGGAAATTGGCCGACAGATAGTTCCTCAGGGTATCCAGTTCGGAATGCGAAGCAGGCCGGGTCCGCAAGCCATGCAGTTCTTTGTAGATCTCATTGGTTGCGGCCTGCCGGACCCCGGTACCAACCTGGGTGGAAATGAAAAAATAACCATTGCGCAACAACGAAACCAGGTTGGAGCCGATGCCATAGGTAAAGCCTTTGTCCTGGCGTATGTTCTGCATCAGCCGCGACCCAAAATACCCTCCGAGCATGGCGTTGGCGATCTTGAGCCGGTGATAGGCCGGATGGGTCCGATTGAAGAGCTGTTTGCCGATACGTATGGCCGACTGCAGGGAGCCGGGTACTTCCAGGAATACCTTCCGGCTGCCGGGGGAGATCAGGGGGTAAACAGGTGGCGAGGCCACTTCGGATGCACCCCAGCTACCCGACCCAAGGCAGGACTCCAGCAATTTGCCGGTATTGGCGGGCAGGTGTCCGGAAACAATGCAGAAAGCATTGGCAGGACGGAACCAATTGCGATGGAATTGCAGCAGGGATTCTCTTTCCATCCCCTCAAAGTCTTCGGTTTTTACCCGGTACCCATAAGGATGGGCCTCACCATAGATGAGCTCGTTAAAGATGGTCATGGCCAGGTGCTGAACCTTTTTCTGATTGATGATGTGGATCTGTTGCTGATTTTTCAGAAAGGTTTGCAACTCTTCAGCAGGGAATAAGGGCTGAAGCAAAATTTCCTGCAACAGTCCCAGCAACGGCCTCAGGTGTTTGCCAAGCAGATGGATCCCGACCGACACAATGTCTTTCTGGGGGTTGAGCTGCAGGGAGGCGCCATGGTAATCGAGCATCTCGCTGATCTGCTCCTGGCTCATTTTCACTGTACCGGCCCCCAGCAATTTGGTGGTGGCAAAAGCCACCAGGGGGTCGTTCTGATGATAACTGCCCGACAAAAAAACCAGTTCGATCTTCATGATGTCTTCGCTCCCCCCCTCGAGGAAGCAGACAGTCAGTCCGTTGTCGAGAAGGTGGCTCTGCGGCCGGATAAACGGGATGCTATCGGTAAGCCGGATGGCGGGGGGGGTGCTGCGGTCTGTCATATCATTCCTGGATTATTTCTTTCCCTTTGATTCCGTTGGCTTTTTCGTAATGAAGGACCGAAGCATTCTTTTCGGTAAAGATGCCGGCCGCCACCTTCTGAAGCCTCTCCGGGCTTACCCTGGCATATTTTTCCATCTGGAGGTTCAATAACCCTGCCTCGCCCATCAGTTCATAATAGGCCAGGTTCATGGCCTTGGCCAGGTGATTGCTTTCAGAGAAGGTATGGGTGGTCTCGACCTTGTTTTTCACCTTCTCCAGTTCCCTTTCACCCAGGGGTTCACCGGCAAGCAGGGCTAGCTCTTTCCAAAGGATTTCCTCGGCATGAACGGGATCCACCCCCTTATGCAGCCTGGCGGAGATTACCAATTGCCCGGGATCGAGGCTGCCTGTAACATAGGCATTTGCCTCACTGAAATATTTTTTATGATTGACCAGTTTGCGGATCAGCCTTGACGAATCGCCGTTTGCCAACACATCGCTCAACAGGTCGGTGGCATGAAAATCGGGATGCAACCTGCTGCAGGTATGGAACGACATGATTAGCTGGTGCTGGGGCACTTCCCTTTGCACAACCAGTCGTTTTTGCTTCCGCTGCAGGGGCTCGGCGGGCAGTTTGCGCTGAGGGGTCTTCCGGCCGGGAAGTTCTCCAAACCATTTGCCGGCCAAACGGAATACTTCCTCCGGAATCACATTGCCACTAACGCTTAAAATGGCGTTGCCCGGATGGTAATGGGCATGAAAGAACTGCCTGACCTCCTCCAGGGTGGCCTCCTGGATATGGCTGATGTCTTTGCCAATGGTCGGCCAACGGTAGGGATGTATCTCATAGGCCAGCGGACGCAGAAGCAACCCGGCATCTCCATAGGGTTGGTTCAAAAAAGATTGCCTGAATTCTTCGACCACCACGTTCTTCTGGGTAGCTAATTTTTCCTCAGAAAACGCCAGGCCCAGCATTCTGTCCGATTCGAGCCAGAAAGCCACCTCCAGGTTCTGCGCCGGCAGGCTGAGGTAATAGTTCGTGATGTCGTTGGTGGTGAAGGCATTGTTCTCTCCACCCGCATGCTGAAGGCGACGATCGTAATCGGGTATGTTCTTAGAACCCTCAAACATCAGGTGCTCAAACAGGTGGGCAAAACCGGTACGTTCAGGATCTTCATCCCTGGCTCCCACGTTGTACAATATATTCACAGCCGCCATGGGGGTTGTGTCGTCGCGGTGTACCAGTATGCGGAGACCGTTGGGAAGACTATGCTTTTCGTAAGATACCATGTTCGATGAAATTAGCCTGTCGGGTCAACGCCACACGAAAATATCCCATTTATCAATCGGCCTGCGGTGATCCATCCATCGAAAATTCCTCAATTTCCGATCGTCCGGGGGCAGTTCGTCAGGGGGGTACAGGGCGGCGTCGGGGTTGCGCACAAATTGGATGCCGGTAAGTTCGGCGCCATCTATAAAGATAACAATATCTGAGGATACCGCCTTGTTGATGCCCACCAGCTGGCCGTCGTTGTCAATGATATAGAAAATAGATTCTCCGTTCCCCTCCACATCAATGCGCCACAGCTCGTTGTCGCGGAAGTGGCCTGTCATCAGCCTGCCTTTCATTTGATTGAAACCCAGGGTGTCTTCCTGCATTACGATGAAGGCCGCATCCAGCAGCCGCAGCTGTTCCACCTGGTCGCCACTGGTCTTTACCTCGATTTTGCTGGCCGTCAACTGATAATTGTCCGACCACAACACCGGGTCGTGGAATAAGTAGATGGTCGAGTCGGCCATGTTGTAGAGCACGGAATCGGCCAGACCCTGAAGATCACTGCGGTAGAAACGTACATGGCGGTAGGCAAGAAACCGTCTCTCGTCCCTGTCTTTGTCATAGACCGATTTCAGGGTGTCGGCATGCAGAAACAAGGAGTCATTTTCGGCTACCTGAGTGAGCATGGCCCTGCGGGTAACCACCGACAGGCCTTCTCTTTCGAAATGTTCCGCAAATTCTCCGGTAATAATGACCTGCTCAACACTGTCGCGCAGCATCACGTTGTTCTCTGCACGTCCGTATCCCCTGTTGCGGTCGTAGAATATCGAATCGCCGGTGAGCGACTGTTCGTTATTCGAAAAATGGGCATCACGGCTAAACCTGGCAATATCGTTGCGGGTATCGTACCAGCCGTTCCGGCAAAAAATGATGTTTTCATCGCTCAGGATGGTGGTGGGACCGAAGAAATAAGCGGTTTCGGTAACGGTATTGTATTTCAGGGTATCGGATTCCATGGTGTATTCGGGGTTCACCAATACCACATCGTCTTTGAAGAAAAACTCCTTTTGATCGGCAAAATAAAAGCCCCAGCGGCTGGTGAGTTCGTTGTCGGCATCCACAATGCGGCCCCCATCCGGGTAATTGGCTGTGTTCCGGTCAAGGTCGTATTCGAGAAATTCGGTATAGAGGGTCATTTGAGGGTCACGCATCCGCACCCTTCCGGAGAGTTCGGCAAGGCGGGTATCGCCGTTGTAGAACAGTTCATCACCGTATATGTTTACCGTATCGCTGACTTGAATATGAATGTTGCCATAGGCCCGCAAGCTGTTCAGCGCCGTATAATGGTAGGCGCTGTCGCAGTACATCCGGGTATCTTCGTGGGTGAATACCACATCGCCGATCAGCCGCCTGACATTGTCGCCGATGCGGCGGTCAAATTCGGCAGTCCGGGCTTCCCAGCCGATGGGAGTCCGGTCGTCCTGTGCATGGGCCCCGATAGCCCAAAGACACAGGCAACATAATAAGGAGAACTTAAGCCTGATCAATAAATTGGGTTTTTCTGCGCTGTATAGTTAACTGGCTTTCAGGCCGGTTTATTGCCTTCATTTCAAAAACCGTGCCGGGACAATAAACCACTCAGACCCGCTTATCGTAATCAGGATTGCTGAAATAATTCCTGATCTCCTTGCGCATCACGGGCATCAGCAGGATAATGGCAATCAGGTTCGGTATGGTCATAAAGGTAATCACCATGTCGACAAAGTTCCAAACCAGTTCCAGCCCCCAGATGGAACCCAGGAATACGAACAGGGCATATACATAATAGTAGGGCTTGATGGCCCGGAAGCCGAAAAGGTATTGGGCCGCCCGGGTACCGTAATACGACCAGGAAATAATGGTGGAAAACGCGAACAAAAGCAAGCCCAGGGAAATGATATGCGGGGCGATATATCCGAGGCTGATCTTATCCAGCCCCAGGCCAAAGGCCTCGACCGTCATCCCTACACCTTCAATGCCCGACTGCCAGGCACCGGTCATGATGATCACTATGGCGGTTAGTGTACAGATAAACAGGGTATCGATAAAGGGCTCCAGGCTGGCCACCAGGCCTTCGCGCATGGGGTATTCTGTTTTGGCGGCAGCATGTGCCATGGCCGCCGAACCCTGCCCGGCCTCGTTGGAAAACAGCCCCCGCCGCACCCCCATGGTCAGGGTCAGTATAAAGGCCGACCCTGCAAATCCTCCTGCAGCAGCCGTGCCGGTAAATGCGTCAGTTACGATCATGCCAAATGCCGGAAGGAGGTTCTCAATGTTCACTACCACCACGGTAACGGCCGCAAAAAAATAGACCAGGGCCATGAAGGGTACAAGGCGGGAGGTCACCTCGGCGATCCGCTTCAGCCCACCCACGATGATCAGCAGCACCAGAACGGTAATCACCAATCCGCTGGCCCAGGTGGGAATATTGTAGGTGGTGTTCAGCACATCTGTCATGGAGTTGCTTTGGGCCATATTGCCTGTTCCCATGGAACACAGAACGGCAGCTGCGGCAAAAATCACTGCCAGGGTCTTTGCATGCCTGCCCAGGATGTGCTTCAAACCCTCCTCCATATAGTACATCGGCCCTCCCGATACGGTGCCGTCGGGATTAAAGCGTCTGTATTTAAGACCCAGGGTACATTCGACCATCTTCAGCATCATGCCGAAGAACCCGGTCACCCACATCCAGAAGATGGCCCCCGGCCCACCCCAGTGAATGGCCAGCGCCACACCGACAATATTACCAGTACCCACAGTAGCCGACAGGGCAGTGGTCAGTGCCTTGAAGTGGTTTACATCGCCCGATTCGCCCTTTTTGGTGTAACGGCCGGCGAGAATGGCAAAGGAATGCCAGAATTTTCGGACATGCAGGAACCTGAACTGAAAAGCAAAATAGATGCCTGTAGGCACCAACAGTATCAGCAGAAGGTACCCCCCGACAAATCCATTGTACCAGGATATTATATCGTTAATGGTCTCCAGGATGGGTGATCCGAGTCCGGAGGCGATCACCCCGGTCCCGGCAATGATCTGATGCGTCGATTCCAACATAGGACAACAATTTAAATAATTCCCAAACTATCAAAAAGAACGATGGCAATAGCCACCGGGGCAATGAATTTCAAAACGAACATCAAAACGGCAAAAAACCTGGCTTTGAACATCCCTCCGCTGGATATTTCATCCCGCACAACACTGCTGCTGAGGTACCAGCCAACGAAGAGCACAATCAGCAGACCACCCAGGGGCAACAAGAGGTTGGAAGCGGTAAAATCGAGCAGTCCGAACACATGGAGGCCGCTGATGGTCACATCTTGCAAGAGGCCAAAGGAAAGGGTGCAAAAAACCCCAACAAAGGCAGCTGCCATAGCCGCCATGATGGTGGCCTTGCGCCTGGACAGTTTCAGTTCTTCGGTCATGTAAGCAACCACAACCTCGAGGATGCTGATCGACGAGGTAAGGGCAGCAATGGTAAGCAGCACGAAAAAGACGATGGCAAAGAAGTACCCGCCGGGCATCTGCTGAAAGATATTCGGCAATACCGTAAAAATGAGCCCGGGACCGTCGGCCGGATCCAGGCCAAAGGCAAACACGGCAGGGAAAATGGCCACACCGGCCAATATGGCGATCAGGGTGTCGGCAAGGGAAACTTCGACGGAGATATTTCCGAGGTTGTTTTCTTTCCTGATGTAGGAACCATAGGTGATCAGGGTTCCCATACCGATACTGAGAGAAAAGAATGCCTGCCCCAGGGCTGCCAGCACGACCCCCGAGTCAATGGCCGCAAAATTGGGTCTGAACAAAAAACTCAAGCCCTCGCCCGAGCCAGGCAGGGTAATGGCTCTCAGGGCCATGATCACCAGCAGCACCACCAGGAAAGGCATCAGCACCTTGGCGTATTTTTCGATGCCCTTCTGCACTCCCGACAAAATGATCCAGGCAGTCATGGCCATAAATGCGAACTGCCAGAGCAACGGCCAGAAAGTACCGGTATGGAAGTTCACAAACATCAGGTTGATCTCTTCGGGCGATTTGCCTGCAAAGGCGTTGGTCAACGCCTTGCTCACGTATTCGAGGGTCCATCCTGCAATCGTGCTGTAAAAGGCGAGTA
Organism: Bacteroidales bacterium; assembly: GCA_003560165.1. Classification (GTDB taxonomy): domain Bacteria; phylum Bacteroidota; class Bacteroidia; order Bacteroidales; family UBA7960; genus PUPG01. The sequence goes on along the minus strand of PWJC01000018.1, from coordinate 59,246 downwards.
TCATGAAGGCGGCCACAATGCCCATTACGCCGACAAGGTACCAGGGCTTTCGGGGGGCAAGCCGTTTGAAAGAGCCCAGGGCGTTGCGCTGCCCGCGACGGCCAATGGTGAATTCGGAAAGCATGACAGGAATACCCAGCAAGAGGATAAATGCTAGGTATATCAATAAAAAGGCGCCTCCCCCACTTTCTCCGACAATGTATGGGAAGCGCCAGATGTTGCCCAGTCCGATTGCCGAGCCGGCTGTGGCGCAAATAATACCAAACCGGCTACTGAAGCCATCCCGGCTTTCATTTCCTGATAAGGACATAATGCAATTCCGTGTTATTTTGGTGACCAGCAAGAAAGGGACCGACCAGTCTGACCCTCCCGGGAAAAGGCCAAAAATATAAAATAATCCTCAAAAATCAACCGCAACCGTTTTTTTTCGCCGCTAAGGGTCAGCGATCTGGCAGGGTGCAAGTTTTTGTTCTATTTTTAAGCGGATTCAACCTATTTTTTATGTCTCAGATATGGGGTATACGCCCATAAAAGATTGGTTATATTTTAGCCGCCGCGAAAGGAAAGGCATCGTGTTGCTGATCGCAGCCATCGTACTGATGCCCATTGTCAGCACCCTGGGCAGGCATTTGTACAGCGGGGCCGGCATCGACAGCGAAAGGGTAAAAAAAGAAGCAGCACTGTTCAATGAAAGGCTCAGTCAGTCAACGGAAACTCCAGCACCTCCGGAAAGGTTCGGCGCCCGCCCATTGACTGCAGAGGGCTTGCGACCCCGCCCCTTTGACCCCAACCATCTCAGCAAGGACGAGTGGGAGGCGATGGGACTCCCTTCTTACCTCTCGGAGATCATCGGAAATTACCTGTCGGCAGGAGGAAACTTCCGTTACAAAGACGATCTGTCAAAGATCTATTTCATGAGCCGCGAACTGTACGAAGTTCTGGAACCCTATATTTTACTCCCCGACCGGCCTGTGTCTGTCGGCAGCATATCCCGGCAAAACGTCAGTCAAGGCAAGGGGGAGCCCCGGCCAGGCACGATGGCTCCAGGATCAGAACCTCAGCCTGCCCTTATTGACATCAACCTGGCCGACAGCATGGCGTTCAGACGACTAAGAGGTATTGGTCCGGTATTCGCCAGACGCATCGTCCGGTACCGTGAGCTTTTAGGAGGATATCACCGCATCGACCAGTTAATGGAGGTATACGGCATGGACAGCATCCGGTACGGGCAAATCAGGGATTACCTGTTCGTGAGCCCGGACCATGTCAGGAAACTGGATCTTAACCAGGCGGGTTTTGCTGAACTCATCAGGCATCCATACCTGGACCGCGAAACCGTGACTGCCATCCTGAATCTGCGCCGGCAGCACGGGCCTTTTGAATCGGCAGCCGACATCAGGCAATCCCATCTGATCGACCAGGCCAACTGGGAGAGGATCGCCCCCTACCTCAGTGCCGGAGGCAGTGAATAATGGGTACTGCTGCCCTTATGCGAGATGAACAAATCCCAAACGGTTTTGTTATCTGGAATGACACTAAATTAAAACCACAAACTCACAAACCCCATAAAAAACACTTGCCATGAAAAAGACGCTGCGTTTTTATTTCATGATTATTGCCATGGCATCGGTTACTGCATGCCAGCAGGCCGTAGAGGAAAGAGAACCGAATAATAACCAAGCAAAAGAGAGAGGAACTATGAGCGAACAAAACGGAAAACATACATTGGCACCATTGCCTTATGCCTATGATGCACTGGAGCCTTACATTGATCAAAAGACCATGGAAATACACCATGGCAAGCACCATCAGGCCTATGTGAACAACCTGAACAATGCCATTGAAGGTACTGAGCTCGAAAACATGAGCCTTGAGGAACTATTCAAAAACATGAGCCAGCATCCGATGACAGTCCGCAACAACGGTGGCGGGCACTGGAACCACGACCTGTTTTGGAAAGTAATGAGCCCCAACGGAGGCGGAAAGCCTTCGGGCGCCTTGCTGAGTGCAATTGAAGCCCGTTTTTCTTCCTTTGATGATTTCAGGGAAGAATTCAACAAGGCAGGTGCTACCAGGTTTGGAAGCGGCTGGGCATGGCTGATCGTAGATGCCGATGGCCAGCTGAGCGTAACCAGCACCCCAAACCAGGACAATCCGCTGATGGATGTGGCAGACAAGCAGGGAACACCTATTCTGGGCGTGGATGTCTGGGAACATGCCTATTACCTGAAATACCAGAACCGCCGCCCCGAATACCTCGAAAAGTTCTGGAACGTGGTAAACTGGGAAGAGGTTGAACGCAGGTACGCAGAACTCGTACAATAACAGCAGAAAGATCGGGTGATGAGTGATGGTGACCGGCAGTGTTCCCGAAAGGGGAGCTGCCGGTTTTTTTGTAACTTCCGGATAAGCCCTGTAAAAACATGCTATCGGCATATTTTTTTCATTCGTCTGCAGCAAATATCGAACGAAAAAAATCATGTATATTTGCCACATATTTTTCAAGTCGCCGGCCATGGAAAGTGACCGGCAAGATAAAAGAACATTATATAAACAGAAGGAGAGCCGATATGAGTGAAAAAATTGGGACAAAAGAAGCCATTGCACTGGAAGACAAATACGGTGCACATAATTATCATCCGTTGCCCGTGGTGCTTTCCAGGGGCGAAGGGGTTTTTGTGTGGGATGTCGAAGGTAAACGTTATTATGATTTTTTATCGGCCTATTCGGCGGTAAACCAAGGACACTGCCACCCCAAAATCGTGGACGCCCTCACCCGGCAGTCACAAACCCTCGCCCTTACCTCCAGGGCTTTTCATAACGACGTTTTGGGCCAATACGAGCAATACATTACCAGGCTGTTTGGCTACGACAAGGTCCTGCCCATGAATACGGGCGCAGAAGCCGTCGAAACGGCCATCAAGCTTTGCCGCAAGTGGGGCTATCAGAAAAAAGGCATTCCCGAGAATCAGGCAAAGATCGTTGTCTGCGAAAACAACTTTCACGGAAGGACCACCACCATTGTGTCCTTCTCGAACGATCCGGATGCACAAACCGACTACGGGCCCTTTACCCCGGGCTTTATACGGATTCCATACAACGATGTGGACGCCCTGGCCCGGGCCCTGAAGGACCCGAACGTGGCAGGTTTTCTTTTTGAACCCATACAGGGCGAAGCCGGAGTGTTTGTCCCCGATGATGGTTACCTTACCAAAACCCGCGCACTGTGCACCGTGCACAATGTGTTGTACATTGCCGATGAGGTGCAGACCGGCATCGCGCGCACAGGGAAAATGCTTGCCTGCGATCACGAAAACGTCCGGCCGGATGTGGTCATCCTCGGGAAAGCCATCAGCGGAGGCATGTATCCTGTATCGGCCGTGCTGGCCGACGACGACGTCATGCTGGTGATAAAACCCGGGCAGCATGGCTCTACCTTTGGCGGCAATCCGGTGGCCGGCAGGGTGGCCATGGCCGCCCTCGAAGTGATCAGAGAGGAACAACTGGCAGAAAAGTCGGAACAGCTCGGACAGCTCTTACGCAAGGAACTCCGTGCCATCAAATCAGACATGCTGACCCTGGTCAGGGGGAAAGGCCTCCTGAACGCCATTGTCATCCGCTCCAAAAACGGCAGGGATGCCATGGATGTTTGCCTGAAGATGGCCGAAAACGGGCTGCTTGCAAAACCCACTCACGGCGACAAGATCCGTTTTGCTCCACCGCTGGTTATTACAGAAGACCAATTAATGGAATGTGTGGATATCATTCGCAAATCAATTATTTCTTTTGAATAAGCCTGAGAACAATCCCTTAAAAGCCGGCAACATAAGCCGGCTTTTTTTTATTTTTGGGGTTCACAAATTTGTTCACCATGACAAAACCCAAAAGGCTCAGAAAAAATAACGACCGCATGATTTTTGGTGTTTGTGGTGCCCTGGCCGAATATTTCGACCTGGATCCCACATTAGTCAGGATCCTTTTTGTTTTTGGCTTTTTTCTCGGATTGATCGGGTTGTTGTTTTACATCATCCTGGCCATTGTTATCCCGTCGCGTTAAAACCGTTTTCGACAAAACTGCCTGGCCTGCTTCCGGAAGAAGCAATTAATTTCTATATTTGCCTTCACACTTATTGATATATAAAACTCTGTTTATATGGTTGATTTATCCGGCAGTATTGTTAAGAGATACGATGCGCTCTCCGGGAAAGATTGTTGTCTGTCGTGTGGCGGAGCCTTTTCACTGGCAGAGATCAAAGCCGGGGATAATTGCATTGATCTGGGATGCGGCAAAGGCCACGATGTTTTGCGTATGGCCACCCTGGCCGTCGATGGGGGCATGGCCTGGGGGGTGGATATTTCAGGTGGCATGCTGGGTGCCGCCGCCAGGCAGGCAGAACTCATGGGCTTTGAAAATGTCCGTTTTATCAGATCGGGGCTGGAGCAGATCGACCTGCAAAGTGATCTGGCTGATGTGGTAATCTCAAACTGTACCATCAACCACTCACTAAAGCAGGAGCAGGTCTGGCACGAGATTTATAGAATACTTAAACCGGGAGGTCAGTTTGTAGTCAGTGATATTTATTCGCTTGACCAGGTTCCCGAAGCCTTCCGAAACGATCCGGACATGGTAGCTCAATGCTGGGCGGGGGCCCTGACAAAAGACCTTTACATGCAGAACATAAAGAATGCCGGTTTCAGTGAATCAGAAATTCTGGAAGAGTCCGAACCCTATGATAAAGGCAAGATCCGGGTGGCAAGTTTTACGGTCAAAGGTGTAAAATAGCAGGCAGAATGAACGACAGAACGAATTTTTCTTTCTACTTTCTACTTTCCACTTTCTGCCTTCTACCTTCTTTTTTTTCCGTCTTCGTTCTTTCACCTTACCTGAATATAAAAACAATAGACAGATGACAAGCCTCATTAAAAAGAACAACAACAAAAAAGACAGGCAAAGCAAAACAAAGCAAGCTCAATGCTGTGCAAAAACAACGGCTGCACAGGCAGGATGCCACGATTGATACCACATGGGTCCTTCCAGGTACAACATCGTTGCTGAAATCCCGGGCTCAGCCAGGTACGTATTGGCCAACCTGTTATCGGGCCAGGCTGATATTGTATCCGGACCTGAGCTTGCACTGCTTCAGAGCCACCAGGAAAGCGAAGCAATCGAAGACTTTGTAGAAAAAGGATATATCACAGACCCCCTCCGGGAAAAACAACGTTATCGCCTTGCCTATATCGATTACCTGGAACAGCGAAGCCAGGAGGAGGTTCAGGTATTTTTTGCGCCCACCTACAACTGTAATTTTTCCTGCTCTTACTGCTATCAACTACCTTATCAGAATTCCCCGGAAGCACTCTCGGCAAAATTGACCGACGGTTTTTTTGCATTCATTCGTACCCATCTGCCCCACCGGAAAAAATACATAACCCTTTTTGGGGGTGAGCCCTTTTTAACCGGTCGTTCCTATTTTTCTGCACTGACCCGCTTTATCGGTCTGTGTGAAACCCAACAGATGGATCTGGCGGCTGTTACAAATGGATACTACCTGGACAAATACCTCCCCGCTCTTGAAAAGGTTAACATCCGTGAAATTCAGTTTACGCTCGACGGTCCGGAACACATCCACAACAAACGCAGGCCCTGCAATGGAGGCAAACCAAGTTTCGGGAAGATCGTTGCCAACATTGACGAATGCCTTTCCAGGGCGATCACCGTGAATCTGAGGGTTGTGGTCGATAAGGAAAACATTTGTTCGCTACCTGAACTATCCAGGTTTGCCATTGACAAGGGCTGGACAAAATCCCCCCATTTTAAATCCCAGCTTGGGCGCAATTATGAACTTCATCATTGTCACGCCGGCACAGCAAAGCTATTTTCAAGGCTTTCTTTGTATGCCGGGCTTTACGGACTCATCCGGTCACATCCGGAAATACTCGAATTTCACCGTCCGGCTTTTAGCGCAGCCCGTTTCCTGAAAGATCATGGTGAACTCCCTGCCCCTTTATTCGATGCCTGCCCCGGATGCAAGAGCGAATGGGCGTTCGATTATCTGGGAACCATTTACAGTTGCACAGCCACTGTTGGGAAAAATGGAGAAGAGTTGGGGAAATTTTACCCCGAAGTGATACTGAATCAGGAAGAAATTTCCAAATGGCAAACAAGGGACGTATGCTCCATTGACGAATGCAAAGAATGTCATCTCCAGCTGCTGTGCGGAGGGGGCTGCGCTGCAATGGCCAAAAACAGCAAGGGAAGCATCATGACAGGCGATTGCCGTCCGGTTGACCAACTGCTTAGCATGGGCATTTCCACCTATTTTTGATCTTTTTCCGAGCTTTTATGGTTTTTTGCCTACCTTTGCCGGGTACAGGTTCCGGCATCCTACCGGATTAACCGGATGAAAAGGGAATCGGGTGAGAATCCCGGACAGTTCCCGCTGCTGTAAGCTCCTTGATTAATGTTTACCTCTGCAATGCCACTGCCCAAAGAGGTGGGAAGGCGGTAAACATGGAGTAAGTCAGAAGACCTGCCTGTGCGTTTATTATTGATTTGCAGCTTTCGGGAAAAAGGCAAAAATTCACCGGAAACCAATCGCATGTTTCGCATTCTACTGCTGTGTATGCTGCCCCTGCAGGCACTGGCTGGCACCATCGATGAGCCGGATACCCTTATCACACTCGATGAGGTACAGGTAAGCACTTCCCGGCATCAGGTATTTGATGCCGGGCATCAGCTCATAAAGATCGGAAGCCAGGCCCTGAACGCCCACCGTCATTTGTCGGTCGATCACCTGCTAAGCAGGCATGCCGGTATTTTTATCAAAAGTTATGGCCCCGGTAACCTTTCTGCCACATCACTGCGAGGTGGAACAGCAGCTCAGACAGCCCTGGTATGGAATGGCTTCCACATTCAAAATCCCATGCATGGTCAAACCGACCTGAGCCTGATACCCGTTTTCTTTACTGACCGTGTCAGCGTTCAGTACGGAGGGGGTAGTGCGCTGTGGGGCAGCGGGAGTATGGGCGGGGTAATTCATTTTCAGAATGAAAGAGTAAGCGGGCAGGGAGTCCATACCAGCTTTGGGCTAAGCGGGTCAAATACCGGGGAGTTCATGCAGCAACTAGCCGTTGGAGCGGGGATTGGGCGCCTGAGTACCAGGCTGAGGGTATTCAACCTGGAAGCAGAGAACCGCTATCAATTTATTCATAGTGGCTTCGCTCATCAACCGGTTATGAAACAAAAGCATGCCGGGACAAGGCAACAGGGCATACTCCATGAAATTCATTATCAGCCCCACCAGAAACATCACATCGACCTCAGGTGGTGGTGGCAGGACAATGCACGTCACATCCCGCCAGCCATGATGCAAACCCATCAGGGGGGGTATCAGGAAGACGCCTCCTTGAGGGTTACCGGACACTGGTCATACGCAGGCAAACATGGTGTGATGAACTGGAGAGGAGCCTATTTTAACGAAGAGGTATCCTATGCAGACAGTCTGACCCCGGAAAGCAACTCAACGGCCGAGACCCTTTCGCAGGAGGCAGAATACATGTTCAGCCCGGCACCCGGATTCACTGGCAACCCCGGCATTCATTTCCAACGCGTCAGGGCATGGTCGGATGAATACAGCGGCCGAAGGGAAGAATTCACCTACGCTGTTTTTATGGCCCTGAAATGGGATATGATTCCCGGGGCAACACAGTTTCATGTCAACGCAAGACAGGAGTTCGCCTCCGGGCAGGCCTTACCGTTTGCACCATCAGTTGGGATGTCTTTAAAGATGGTATCCGGGATGTATCTGAAGATCAATGCCGGAAAAAATTACCGCATACCGAGCCTGAACGACAGATACTGGGTACCGGGAGGCAATCCTGACTTAAAGCCCGAAAAAGGCTGGAGCCAGGATATTGGGATTAACTTCCTGCGCAATTCTTCTGTTAACACATTGAACCATGTCCGGTTTTCCCTCACGGGGTTTCACAGGAAGATCGATGACTGGATCATGTGGGTCCCCGTTCAGGGAAGTATGCACTGGAGCCCGGAAAACATCATGCAGGTAAGGAGTTATGGCACAGAGGCACGATTGCAGGGGCAACTCGAAAAAGGGCAGGCAGTGCTGAACTGGCAGATGCTTTGGGACCACACAAAGGCTGTCAATACGGTGGCCAAAAGTCCCAACGATGCCTCCAGAGGAAAGCAACTTATCTATGTGCCTGAAAACCAAATGGGCATTAATCTGAATGTGCAATTCAGGCATCTTGGCATCTCCGTCAATCAGTCATATACTGGCAGGCGATACACAACCACCGACAACAGCCAGTGGCTGGGTTCTTTCCATCATACAGATGTGTCTTGTTTTTGGAAACCGGCCTCATACAGTTTCCATGCTTTCGTATCGGCCCATAACGTATTCAACCAGGCCTATCAGGTCATGTCTGGCCGACCCATGCCTTTAAGGCATTTCAGGGCAGGGGCCGGTTATTCATTCACCCTGAATTCACCCAAACAACACCAAAGCCCATGACGAACTTTACCACGCATATTATTGCGTTGTCCCTTATGCTATGGTCAATAAGCATAACAACCGGCCAACTCACTGCCCAGACAGTTGCCAATTTCGACGAAATGGAACTGGAGCCGGAAACTTACTGGAATGGCTCGGATGGTTCCGGAGGATTTGTTAGCGGATATCTGTTTTTTCCAAATTATTTCACCTGGTGGACCGATGAACTTTACAGCTGGAGTGGATTCTCACTGTCCAGCACCACAGATAACGAAACCCCCGGAATTGGCAATCAATACAGTGTTGTTACCGGAGGTGGTTACGAAGGGAACACGAATTATGCCGTTGCCTATGTGTCCGACCCGCTTACCTTTGCCAACAGCCTGTTCCTTATTCCTAAGGGTCCGGCAAAGGGAGGTTCCCTGAAGGACATGGTGGTAAGCAATACCACTTACGCAGCCCTGGCTATGCTCAACGGAGATGAGTTCTCAAAAAAATTCGGAGGTGAAGACGGAAATGATCCCGATTGGTTTTTGCTGACCCTTGTCGGCTGGCGCCATGGAGAGGCCCTGGAAGACCAAAAGGTGGAATTCTACCTGGCAGACTATCGCTTTGAAGACAGTCGTAAAAACTACATCGTTGATACCTGGGAGCGCATCCCCCTTGACGGGATCGGGGCAACAGACAGCCTGGAACTCAGGCTTAGTTCATCCGATGTGGGCCAATGGGGGATGAACACACCTGCCCTGATCTGCATCGGACAGATCACCACCATGGATGATGGAAACACCACCCAATCCCCATGGATCAGTCAGGTGCAGGATGCGGTCATCTATCCGAACCCATTCTTAAACGGCGTCAGCGTATCCATTGATGGAACAGCTGGTAAGGGGGGTATCACTTACCGCGTTACAGATAGTGCGGGGCGTTTCATGCAGTCGGGCCATCTGCCTCAGGAACAACCTATTGACCTAAGCAGTCTGCCTTCGGGCATCTACCTGCTAAGCCTGGAGGGAGAGCAATACCGGCATACCAAAAGGATTATTAAGCAATAACACTGCCCCGGGACAGCCCGTATTATGGTAAAAACAACGCTTGACCTCAAACGGATGATATGGATCTGGTCCATTCTGGTTCCGTGCCTGTTCCTGCAGCTTTCCAACACGCTTTATGCGCAATTCTCTTCACCGGCCGGACGGCCCGGATCAACAGCCATCCACAAGGATTCTGCTGTTTTTGTGGGATGGGCAACAGAATGTGCGGTCCGGCGAGCTTATATCGACATTTCGAGGCCTTCGCTGGGGTATGCTTCGGCAGGCGACTGCAATGATGCAATCGGGAAGGCAGGTGAAGGAGGTACACTCAGCCTTGGGGACGGTGGTTATGCAATACTTGGCTTTGATCCGCCCATCGCCAATGGCCCTGGCTGGGACTTTGCCGTTTTTGAAAATGCTTTTGATGACTATTTTCTTGAATTGGCTTTTGTGGAGGTAAGCTCTGACGGGAGGCATTTTGTCAGGTTCCCGAACACCTCGTTAACCCGGACCGACACCCAGATTTCTGCCTTTGGGACCCTGGAAGCTGAAAAGATTCACAACCTGGCCGGAAAATACCGCGTATTTTATGGGGTCCCCTTCGACCTGGACACCCTCAAGGGCAGCCCGGGCCTGGATGTGAACCGCATCACCCATGTGCGGGTGGTCGACGTTGTTGGCAGTATCGACACCCTCTTTGCTTCCTTCGACACCCATGGCAACATCATCAACGACCCCTGGCCAACCCCTTTCCCCACCGGCGGCTTCGATCTGGACGCCATCGGGGTCATTCACCAGGCCGCGGCCCCGGAGTCCGGTCTGAGGGCAGGCATCAGGCCCAGCCCGGCCAGTCAAGGCAGCCGCATCATGATACAAAGCCCGAAAGAGGGAAGTGTGGTCATGAGCTTGTTTCATCCGGCCGGGCAGTTGATCTACCGGGAAACCATCCCCATCCCCAGGGCCGGGATGCATACGGTCAGCTTCCCCCGACTCCGGATTGCCGACGGATTCTACCTGCTGCATGTGAGCGACGGGAAACAGCATTATTCAAAAAAATTCATCTACCTGAACCAATGACCTCATCCCTTCCATGCAACAGCCAGGTAAAACAACCCCTCCCCGGGCTCATCGCCATGGCTTCCGGCCTTCTCCTTCTATGCCTTCTTTCGCTCTCCTGCGAAAAAGACCCGGCACACAATGGCCCTGAACTGCCTGGGATCCGGGAAGGTCAGGGAGCCTTTGTGGTGAACGAAGGAAATTTCGGCTGGGGAAATGCCAGCCTGAGCTATTACGACAAGACAACGGACAGCATCTACCATAATCTGTATAGCCGGGTCAACAACAAACCTCTGGGCGATGTGTTCCAATCCATGACCATCCACAACGGGTTGGCCTATCTGGTGATCAACAATTCGGGAACCATTGAGATCATCAATCCCCACACTTTCCAGCACCAGGGCACCATCACCGGGCTGGTGTCGCCGCGTTACCTTTTGCCGGTGAATGCTTCCAGGGCCTATGTAAGCGACCTCTATGGCAATGGGTTGAGCATTGCAGACCTGCAGGGCATGGAGATCACAGGGCAGATACCGATGAGGGGATGGACGGAGGCCATGCTGAGGCTGGGCGAGCGGGTCCTGGTTGCAGGCACGGGGTCGGGCTATCTGTACGCCATAGATACTGAAACAGATCGCCTGACCGACAGCCTCCACCTGCCACCCGGCCCCCAATCGATGGTGGTCGATGCGGCCGGCTATCTTTGGGTGCTTTCGGGGGGGGAGCCCATGTTGAAAGGCCAGCCCGGCCTGTACCAGATCGAACCCCGGAATCTCGAAATACTGGGATTCTACCCCTTAGGGAAGGTGGGGAACCCGATCTCCCGTCTGCAGATCAGCCCCTGTGGAGAAACCCTTTACTTTTTAGGAAGGGATATTTTTTCCATGTCAACGGCCGACCCCCAATCAGGGGCCAGGTTGTTTGTTGCATCGAAAGGGAGGGGTTTTTACGGTCTTTCGGCCGACCCGGACAGCGGCGAGATCTATGTGACCGATGCCATCGACTACGTTCAGCCCGGGATCATCATGCGCTTCAGCAGCCAGGGCTTACTCATATCGAGTCAGCGTGCAGGCATCATTCCGGCCGATCTGGGGTTTTACTGACAGTGATGCTTTTTTCTTAATTTTGCTTTCATGCAACGACCAATACGGCCTGAACTCCTGATCCGGCATCTGAGGTGGCTGTTCATGCTATTGATTGGCATGGGCATGTGGGCATGCCATGACGACGAGGTATGCGGAGAAGTCACCGCCAATGAGTTGCGCATGAGGTTCTTCCTGGCCGGCCAGGAAGAACCGGTCGCGGCCACCATCGACACCCTGAGCATTGCCGGGCTGGGCAGGCAGGATCAACCCATTTACGACATGGCAGAGGATGTTTCGCTGGTTGAGCTTCCCCTGAATCCTTCCGCAACTACTTCCGCTTTTGTGCTTTCATTCGGCAGGGAAACAGACACCCTCTGGGTTACTTACCAAAGCGAACTGCACATGATCTCTGCTGAATGTGGGTTTACGCTGTTCTTCGAAATTCAGCAATTGGAACACACTGCCCATCACATCGTTTCGGTCAGCCTTGCAAATCCATACGTAACCAATGTTTTTGATGACCACGTCCAGATTTTTATTCCTGATACTGGCACTGACGATTAGTCACCGGCTGCCGGCCAGCAGCGAACCCAGGCACAGCCCCTCCCTGAGACTGGGCGTGGATATTTCGGGAATTGGCAGGCAATTGATCAGCCCCGAAAGCCTGACGGCAGAATTTTCGGCAGACCTGGAGTGGAAGAAGAACTTTTTTGCCGCTCTCGAAGGCGGATGGATGGATGTGGACATCAGCCGGGAAACCCACTCTTACCTTGCCTCGGCTTATTTTGTCAGGGCAGGGGCTGACTTCAACCTGCTGGAACGTACTCCCGAAACCCTCCACGATGTGGTGCTGATCTCCCTCAGGTATGGGTACAGCAACATGCAGCATCAGGCCCCCCGTGTGGTAGTCCCCGACCCCTATTGGGGCAACTACCAGACCAGCGTTGGCAAGGAGCCCTATCATGCCCATTGGCTTGAAGCGGGGCTGGGCCTGAAAACCCGTGTCTGGCATCAATTCTTCATGGGTTGGAGCCTTCGCGGACGGCTGTTGATCAGCCATACCCGCGACCCGGAAATGGAGCCCTATCTGATCGGCGGTTTTGGCCAGGCAGGCAGCAACACTTCGCTGATGCTTCATTACCATCTTTACTACCGTTTCCCCTTGTAAGCAGTGCAAAGGGGGAGAAAAGCCTTGTTTGCAAACCAAATCCTCAACAACATCGCCAACACGAATTCATACCCTATCAAATGGACATCGAAAAAGCAAGGGAGAGGGTAAGAGAACTTACCCGTCAGATCAATGAGCACAATTACCGTTACTATGTGCTGGACCAGCCATCCGTCAGCGATTATGCCTACGACAACTTATTGGCAGAGTTGATCTCTCTGGAAAAGGCCCATCCCGTTCTGCAAAGCAAAAATTCACCCAGCCAACGCGTGGGGGGGCAAGTAACCAAAAAATTCCCTGTCGTAAAGCACACCTATCCCATGCTTTCGCTGGGGAACACTTACAGCAGGGAAGAGCTCCTTCTTTTTGACCAGCGTGTAGACAGGGCATTGAAAGAGCCTTGCGAATACGTTTGTGAATTGAAATTTGACGGAGTGGCGATCGGGCTCACTTACCTCAACGGCGAACTGACAAGGGCAGTGACCCGTGGCGACGGGATCCAGGGCGACGAGGTGACCGAAAACGTCAAAACCATCCGGAGCATTCCCCTTAGCCTGGATCGGCCCGGGCTTCCGCCCGAATTCGAAGTGCGGGGGGAAGTGATCATGCCACACAGCAGCTTCCTTGAACTGAACCGCGACAAAGAGCAGGAAGGGCAGCCCATTTTTGCAAACCCGAGAAATGCGGCTTCGGGCAGTCTGAAGTTGCAGGACTCCGCACTGGTTGCCAAACGTGGTCTGGATTGCTATAGTTACGGGCTGCTGGCACCCGGCCTGCCTTTCCCCACCCATTGGGATAGCATCCAGGCATTGAAAACATGGGGATTCAAGGTAGCCGGCCTCACCACAATCTGCCGCAATATAGACGAGGTGTTCGAATTCATCGGACAATGCGATGCCCAGCGAAAGGCGCTGCCCTTCGACATTGACGGGGTGGTGATCAAGGTCAACAGCCTGGCCCAGCAGGAAAAACTCGGTTTTACCAGCAAATCGCCACGATGGGCCATTTCCTTTAAGTTCAGGGCCGAACGGGCCATGACCCGTTTGCTGGATGTGACCTACCAGGTTGGACGTACTGGAGCCATCACCCCGGTAGCCATCCTCGAAAAGGTGGCTGTTGCAGGATCCATGGTAAAACGGGCATCGCTATACAACGCCGGGAAAATGACAGAACTCGGCCTGCACAGGAACGACCTGGTGTATGTGGAAAAGGGAGGAGATATCATTCCAAAGATCGTGGGTGTAGATATTTCTTCCAGAAAAGCAGGCGCATCCGAAATACAATTCATTACATCCTGCCCCGAATGCGGGACCAGGCTGCGCAGGCTGGATGGCGAGGCCCTTCATTACTGTCCGGACAACGACCATTGTCCACCCCAGATCGCAGGAAAAATAGAGCATTTTATCGGCCGCAGGGCCATGAATATTGAGAGCCTTGGTCAGGGAAGGACCGTACTGCTGGTAGAGAAAAACAAAATCCGCAACATCGCCGATCTCTACGACCTCACCTACAAAGATCTGATCGGTCTGGAAAAAGTCATAACCGATCCGCTCACCCATAAGCAACGAAGGGTCAGTTTCAGGGAAAAAACCACCAGGAACATCCTGAGGGCTATTGAAGCCTCAAAAAAAACAGCTTTTGAGCGGGTATTGTATGCCCTGGGCATACGTCACCTGGGTGAAAGCATGGCCAAAAAACTGGCCAGGCATTTTTGCAGCCTCGATGCCCTCATGGAAGCATCACAAAACGTTCTGCTTGAGGTTGAAGAAGTGGGCGAAAAAACCGCAAACAGCATCATCGATTACTTCCGGAATGTGGAAAACCTCCGCATGATTGAGCGTTTAAAGGCAGCTGGATTGAGGTTCCAGACAGGAACCGCTGCCGGGGGCGGTGAAAAACCCTTTTCAGGACAATCCTTTGTAGTTTCGGGAGTATTTGAACATTATTCGAGAGACGGGATCAAACAACTGATCGAAGAACAGGGCGGAGAGCTGAAAAGCAGCATTTCATCAAAAACCAGCTACCTGGTAGCTGGCAAAAACATGGGCCCTGAAAAACGGAAGAAAGCCGAAGCGCTGAACATCCCCATCATTCGTGAAGACGAATTGTTGCAGCTGGTCAAACAATGATGCCGTCGTGTATGGTCAGCTTGCGGTCTGCCATACCGGCCAGTTCGTGGTTGTGGGTAACGATCACAAAGGTTTGTTCAAGCTGGTCGCGCAATTTGAAAAACAAACGGTGCAGCTCTTCCGACGATTTGGAGTCGAGGTTCCCGCTGGGCTCGTCGGCCAGCACGACTGCCGGGTCATTGATCAGGGCCCTGTCCACCGCCACCCTTTGCTGCTCCCCTCCGCTCAGCGCAGCGGGTTTATGCTCCAGGCGATCGCCCACGCCCAGCAGCTGCAGCAACTCCCTTGATTTCTTTTCCGCTTCCCTTCGACCTGTGCCGGCGATAAATGCAGGAATGCAAACATTTTCCAGGGCTGTAAACTCGGGCAACAAATGATGGAACTGAAAAACAAAGCCAATAGACCGGTTGCGGAAATCCGACACCTGCCGGTCGTTCAGAGCAGCAATGTCGCGATCCCTGATGCGGATGCGGCCTTTGTCGAAACGATCGAGGGTACCAAGGATGTGGAGGAGGGTGGTCTTCCCTGCCCCTGAGGCCCCTACAATGGAAACAATCTCACCCTTGCGGATCTCCAGGCTGATGCCCTTAAGTACCTTGAGGTCACCATAGGATTTGTGGATGTTTTCTGCAAGGATCATGGGCAGGTAGCGCACTTTCATCCCGGGCAATGGTACAGGCTGCGAGGACACCGCAATGGATACCTGCCCCGGGAAGTTGTTTCTGCCACGAAGATAATCAAATTTAGCACCAACGCTCCGGATTTTGACAGTTGAAATAAGGGTCGAAATGTCGAAATGCAGTTACTTTCGTTCCTTCGTTCTCTCGTTCTGTTGTTCCTTTCATGCCATCCTCCGTCCTCCGACTTCCCGACTGACCCGGATCGAACAGAAAAATTCATGTATATTTACACAGACCATCCCAACGCATTTTGGGCTTCACGCTCAGGTGAATCAAGCCTGTTAATCCCGAACCTGATGTCTGAAAACTCAACTGCCATTCCATTTTCCGCGCTTCAGGAAACACTCGAAGGCGATCTTTATCACGATCTTTCGTGGCGGCTGATGTACGCCACCGATGCTTCCGTATTCAGGGAAGTTCCCCTGGCTGTTTGCCGCCCTGCCCATAAAAAAGACCTGAAACAGATACTGGCATTCTGCCTTGATCACCGCTTGCCGCTGATCCCCCGCACCGCAGGAACCTCCCTGGCCGGACAAGTTGTTGGTCAGGGGCTGGTGGTCGACTGCTCCCGCTACATGAACAGCATCATCGAACTCAACACCGCCGAAAAATGGGTAAGGGTGCAGCCGGGAGTCATCCTCGACGACCTGAACCGCTACCTGGCACCTCATGGACTTTTTTTCGCACCCGAAACCTCTACATCCAACCGCTGCATGATCGGAGGGATGGTCGCGAACAATGCCTGCGGGTCGCATTCATTGGTATACGGGAGCACCCGCGATCACACCCTCGAAATAGAGGCCTTGCTTTACGACGGATCGGAAGTGGTTTTCTCTGCCCTCGACCGGGAAGGCTTCCGCAATAAATGCGCAGGCAACCAGACGGAGAACAGGATTTACAGACAAATGTCCGGGTTGCTTTCTGCCCCCGAAAACCAGGCCGAGATCAGGGCACATTATCCCGACCCGAGGCTGAACCGCAGAAATACCGGATATGCACTGGATCTGCTGCTCAATTCGGATGTGTTCGGAGGAAAGGAAGCATTCAATTTCTGTAAATTGCTTTGCGGTGCCGAGGGGACCCTGGCCATTTACACCACCTTCAAGCTGAACCTGGTTCCCCTGCCGCCCCCTGAAAAAGCCCTGGTTTGTGTCCATGTGAAGGACATCGAAGAAGCCCTGCAGGCCAATCTGGTGGCGCTCAAACACAAGCCTGTTGCCGTTGAACTAATCGACAGGGTCATCCTCGATTGCACCAGATCAAATATCGGACAGAGCAAAAACAGGTTTTTCATCCAGGGCGATCCTGGCGCCATCATGGTCGTGGAATTTGTGTGTCAAAACCGCCAGGAGGCCATAGACAGGGCCGGGGCCATGGAGGAAGAGCTGAGACGCGAGAAGCTGGGCACGCATTATCCCAGGCTTTTTGGCGAGGACATCGAAAGGGTCTGGGCCCTGCGCAAGGCCGGGCTGGGGCTGCTGTCGAATATTCCAGGCGATGCGAAACCGGTGGCAGTTATTGAGGATGCCGCCATTCACGTCGAACTCCTGCCTGCCTACGTCAGCGAACTGAACCGGATACTGGAAAAGCTAAGCCTTAAATGCGTGTTTTTTGCGCATATCGGCTCGGGAGAGATCCACATACGCCCCATTGTGAACCTTAAAAGCAGTGCAGATGTTGAGCGATTCTATCAGGTTGCCAGGGGAGCGGCCCTACTGGTAAAAAAGTACCGCGGATCACTCAGCGGCGAACACGGCGACGGAAGGCTCAGGGCAGAGTTCATCCCCCTGGTGTTGGGCGAAAAGAATGCCGGACTGCTCAGGCAGGTCAAAGCCACCTGGGACCCTATGAACCTGCTCAACCCAGGCAAGATCGTATCCTCCCCTTCCATGAAAACCTCGCTTCGTTACAAAGCGGATCAGAAAATACGACAGATCGATACTTATTTCGATTACGACAAGACCCTGGGTTTCTTAAGGGCAGTGGAACAATGCAATGGCTCCGGCGACTGCCGGAAGTCGCCGGAAGCCGGCGGAGTAATGTGTCCGTCCTATCATGCGAGCCGGAATGAAGACGACAACACACGCGGCAGGGCAAACCTGCTGAGGGAATTCATCACCAACTCCGGCAGGAACAATCCGTTCGACCACAGGGAATTAATCAACGTCCTGGATCTTTGCCTTTCCTGTAAGGGATGCAAGGCCGAATGCCCTTCGAGCGTAGACATGGGAAAATACAAGGCCGAGACCCTGCAACAATACTATGACGCCAACAGGACCCCCTTCCGGGCCAGGGCAATCGGGGCTTTTGGCTTTCTGAGCAAAATAGGAAGCCGGCTGCCTGGTTTGTACAACGCAGTTTCCACCTGGCCCCTGAGCTCGGCTCTGATCAAATATGCGCTGGGCTTCGCAAAAGAAAGAAAGCTGCCGCTGCTGCACAAACAAAGCCTTGAACGCTGGGGGAGCAAAAACCTTCCCGGACTCAACGGCCTACTGGACGGCAGCAAAAGGGTGTTGCTGTTTTGTGACGAGTTTACCAGCTACAACGACACCCCCACAGGCATCCAATCTATCGGCTTGCTTCACCACTTGGGATACAGGGTAGAGATACCCGGGCACCGGGAAAGCGGAAGGGCATACCTGTCGAAAGGGCTGTTGAAAAAAGCGAGGCAACTTGCCGAAAAGAACGTGGAATTGCTTTTCCCCCTGGTATCGGACAAAATTCCGCTGATCGGCATAGAACCTTCGGCCATCCTTTGCTTTCGCGATGAATACCCTGAACTGGTAAGGCAAGCCTGGAAAGAGAAGGCAGTGGCACTGGCAAAAAACTGCCTGACCATCGATGAGTTTATCGTTGGTGAATACGAAAAAGGGAACATCGATCCCTCCCGGTTCCCGGGTAAAGCGGAAAAAATTTACCTGCACGGGCACTGCCATCAGAAAGCATTGTCGTCGACCAATTATTCGCTGAAGATGTTGGGCCTGGCAGCCAACGGGGCGGTAGAGGAAATTCAATGCGGATGCTGCGGTATGGCAGGGGCTTTCGGTTATGAGAAGAACCACCATGCCATCAGCATGCAAATCGGTGAGTTGTCATTATTCCCGGCAATCAGGGCGGCCGGACCCGAGGCCATAATTGCAGCACCCGGAACCAGTTGCAGGCAGCAGATCCTTGACGGGACCGGCAGGCGCGCCTTTCATCCGGCCGTGGTCTTGTTCCAGGCACTGAAGGTGAGTACCCAGGCCTGGCAGCCAGAATGACAGAAGGGTTGCCCCCATACGGGAGCAACCCTTCCAAGCAGCTATCAAACAGTGTCGGGACTTAGCCTGGCTTCTCCTCTCCTTCTGTTTCCGGGCCTTTTTTCTCCTTGTCTCCTTCTGTTTCCGGGCCCTTTTTGTCCTTGCTTTCAGCCTCTTTTTTCGTCTTCTTCTCCTCCTTGCCAGCTCCGGTTGCCGGAGCTTTCTTTTCCCTGGCTGTTTTCAGGGCTTTTTTGGAGGCCTCTTTCGGAGTTATTTCTTTGATTTCTTCCCTGGTTTCTGCCTTGGGTTCTTCCCTGGGTTCTTCCTTAACCTCTGCCTCAGCTTCGGACTTGGCCTCTGCCTTGGGTTCCTCCTTGGTTTCTGCCTTGGGTTCCTCCTTGGTTTCTGCCTTGGGTTCTTCCTTGGGTTCCTCCTTGGGTTCCTCCTTGGGTTCTGCCTTGGGCTCTTCCCTGGGTTCTTCCTTAACCTCTGCCTCGGGTTCTGCTCTGGCCTCTGCCTTGGGTCCCTCCTTGGTTTCTGCCTTGGGTTCTTCCCTGGGCTCCTCCTTGGATTCCAGTTTCTTGATCGCTTCTTCCCGCTTGGCCGACTGTTCGGATTTTTCAGTTTTTTCGAACTCCGACTTCAGGTTTGCCAGCACATCCAGATCGCCCAGGGTGGTTTTCTCCAGGCTATCCTTCATTTTTCTCACTGTTTTTTTTGTGGTCTTTTCCCTGGTCTTTCTTTCGGCAGACTCAGAAGCCTTTTCAGCATATTTAACGTCCTGGAAAACCTTAGTGTGTGAAACAACAATTTTCTTGCTGTCCTTGTTGAACTCGATTACTTTGAAATCGAGGGTTTCGTCCATCTTGGCCGTAGAACCGTCCTCTTTTACAATATGCCTGGTGGGGGCAAAACCTTCCACTCCATAAGGAAGGGCAACGATCACCCCCTTATCTGAAGTGCCCACTATGGTTCCCTGGTGTACCGAGTCGATGGTGAAAACCGATTGGAATACATCCCATGGATTTTCTTCCAGCTGTTTGTGCCCCAGGCTAAGACGGCGATTTTCCTTGTCAACATCAAGCACCACCACTTCGATACTTTCGCCGATCTTGGTAAATTCGGCAGGATGCTTGATTTTCTTGCTCCACGAAAGATCACTGATGTGGATGAGACCATCCACTCCTTCTTCGAGTTCCACAAAAATTCCAAAATTGGTAAAGTTGCGCACCGTGGCGGTGGTTTTTGACCCCGGAGCATATTTTTCATGAATGTTCTCCCACGGATCGGTGATGAGTTGCTTGATGCCCAGAGACATTTTCCTTTGCTCACGGTCGAGGGTGAGGATCTCTGCCTCCACTTCATCGCCAACCTTCAGGAAATCCTGGGCTGTACGCAGATGCTGCGACCACGACATTTCGGATACATGAATCAGGCCTTCCACTCCGGAAGCAATCTCGATGAAAGCACCATAATCGGCAATTACGACCACCCTGCCTTTTACCTTGTCGCCCACTTTCAGTTCGGGGTCGAGCGAATCCCACGGATGGGGGGTAAGTTGTTTCAGGCCCAGTGCAATGCGTTTTTTGTTCTCATCGAAGTCCAGGATCACCACATTGATCTTCTCGTCCAGGTTGACGATCTCTTCGGGGTGGTTGATCCGGCCCCAGGAAAGGTCGGTGATATGTACCAATCCGTCCACACCCCCAAGATCGACAAATACACCATAGGAAGTGATGTTTTTCACCGTACCTTCGAGGATCTGTCCTTTTTCAAGCTTGGCGATGATCTCGGCCTTCTGGATTTCCAGCTCGGCCTCGATCAGGGCTTTGTGCGAAACCACAACATTCTTGTATTCGTGGTTGATCTTGACCACTTTGAAGTCCATGGTCTTGCCAACATAGATGTCGTAATCGCGTATGGGTTTCACATCAATCTGCGAACCCGGCAAAAAGGCCTCAATGCCAAAGACATCAACAATTAGTCCGCCCTTTGTGCGGCACTTGACCAGGCCCTTGATGATCTCATCGTTGTCCATGGCCTTGTTGATTCGCTCCCACGACCTGAGGGTACGGGCTTTTTTGTGTGACAACACCAGCTGTCCGGTACTGTCTTCCTGGCTTTCCACATAAACCTCGATCTCATCGCCAACTTTCAGCTCGGGATTGTATCTGAGTTCGGCAGCCGGAATAACCCCGTCCGACTTAAAACCAATGTTCACAACGATCTCCCGCGGATTTTTGGATACCACCTTCCCGTCGATCACCTCTCCTTCGCCAATGGATTTCAGGGTTTCTTCATAGAGGCTTTCGAGCCGCTGCCTTTCAGAATCGGTATAAACCTCTTGCTTTTTGTCTACTGAATCCCAGTCAAATTCACCGGGTACCTGCTCGGGGAATGCGGTTTCTTCATTTGGCTGGATTACCTCATCGACTGCAATGGGATTTTGCGGATCCTCGATCTTGAGTTCATCCTTATCGGCTTTGGGCTCATTTGCCTGTTCGGTGGTTTTTACTACAGGCTTTTCTTCCGGAGAACCGGTTATTTTGTTTTCTTCGGCCATTAAAAATAATCAATCTGTGGTTGCCCTGTGGGTTTGCATGTAATTGCAAACGAAGGGGAACCGGGTTCAACAATAAGAGGATAACAGGGCCCGCAAACGGGACAGCAAAGGTAGTAAAGAATATGGTAAATCAAAAACCAAAAATCAGGCCTGAAGCAGTTTACACAGGCTGCAGGTTTACCGGCCGATCTGCGGTTGCCTTGTACATGCTGAGGTCAACCACCTCGATCATTTTACTAATGTATTTAAAATCAACTCCTTTAAGGTATTTGGGATTGATCTCCTCCACATCCTTGCGATTGTCTTCCGAAAGAATGACCTGCCTGATACCGGCACGTTTTGCCGCCAGTATTTTTTCCTTGATGCCACCAACGGGCAATACCTTCCCTCTGAGGGTAATCTCTCCCGTCATGGCAACATCGGGCCTCACCTTTCGCCGGGTAAAAACAGAAGCCAATGCGGCAAACATAGTGATGCCTGCCGAAGGTCCGTCTTTGGGCGTGGCCCCTTCAGGGACGTGGATGTGAACATTATACGAACTGAACAATCCTGGGTCGATGTCCAGGTATCCGGCCTGTGATTTCAGGTATTCCAAGGCGAGAATGGCCGATTCCTTCATCACCTCGCCCAGGTTCCCGGTCATGTTCAGGTTGCCTTTTCCCTTGCTGATGCTTGCCTCCACAAAGAGCACTTCACCGCCGGTGTAGGTCCAGGCCAATCCGGTCATAACGCCTGCCAGGCCTTTGAGGTCATCCTGTTCGCGGCCAAATTTCGGGGGGCCCAGGTTGCGTTTCAGATCATCTGTTGTTAAGACCGGATCCAGATGATTGCCCAAGACGATGTCGCGTGCCGCTGAGCGGATGATCTTGGCAATGGTCTTTTCCAGTGTTCGCACACCCGACTCCCTGGTGTAATCCTGAATGATCCGGGCCAGTATCTTTTTGCTGAATTTCAACTGCTCTTTTTTAAGCCCGTGGGCCTCCAGCTGCTTGGGGATCAGATGACGGCGGGCTATCTCCTGTTTTTCCTCCACAATATACCCGCTCAGGTCGATCACTTCCATTCGGTCGCGCAGTGCCGGCTGTATGCCCGACAGGGTGTTGGCGGTGGCAATGAACATGATGTTCGACAGGTCGTATTCGACTTCCAGGTAGTTGTCGTAAAAGCTGTTGTTCTGTTCCGGGTCAAGCACCTCCAACAGGGCAGAGGAAGGATCGCCTGAAAACGTATGGTGACCCACCTTGTCCACTTCATCGAGTACAAATACAGGATTTGACGACCGGGCTTTCTTCAGATTCTGGATGATCCGGCCGGGCATGGCACCCACATAGGTTTTGCGGTGTCCCCGGATCTCGGCTTCATCCCTCAGCCCCCCGAGCGACATCCGGAGGTATTTCCTACCAATGGCGCGGGCGATGGATCTTCCCAGCGAAGTCTTGCCCACCCCGGGAGGACCGACAAAACACAATATGGGCGATTTCATGTCGCCCTTTAACTTGAGAACTGCCAGGTACTCAATAATGCGCTCCTTGATCTTCTCCAGTCCGTAATGGTCGCGATCGAGTATTCGCTGTGCCTTTTTCAGATCGAAGTTGTCGGGAGTAAACTCATTCCAGGGCAACTCCACCATGGTTTCGAGGTAGTTCAGCTGAACCGTGTATTCCATGGCCGCAGGATTCATGCGCTGCAGCCGCGACAACTCCTTTCGGAACACTTCTCCGACCTGTGCATCCCATTTTTTTTTTGCCGCCCTTTGCTTCATCTCGCTGATCTGTTCCTCATGGGGGTTGCCTCCCAACTCTTCCTGTATGGTTTTTAAGTGTTGTCCAAGAATGTAGTCGCGCTGCTGCTTGTCAATGTCAACCTTGACTTTCTACTGGATCTGGTTTTTCAGTTCCACTACCTGCAATTCCCTGTTCAAATGTCCCAAAACCACATTGGCCCGGGTTTCCAGATCAGGAATCTCAAGCAGTTTCTGCTTTTCGTCTACCTCGATATTGAGGTTGGACGAAATAAAGTTCACCAGAAAAACCGGACTCTCAATGTTTTTCAGGGCAAAAGCTGCTTCACTGGGGACATTGGGAGAAAGTTTGACAATTTGGATGGCCAGGTCTTTGAGGGTGGAGATCAGAGCCTTGAATTTATCGGAGGCAGGTGGCTCTTTGGCTGCATCAAAGGAGATCACCCTGGCTTTCAGATAAGGTTCAAACTGCGTGGCCTCCTTCATCGCAAAGCGCTTTTTCCCCTGAATGATCACCGTGGTGTTTCCGTCGGGCATCTTCAATATCTTGATGATATAGGCAGCCGTGCCAATGGCATTCAGGTCGTCAAAGGCCGGTTCTTCCTCGGCGGGGTCTTTCTGGGAAACCACTCCAATGATGCGGGATTCCTTATATACTTCACGTACCAGCCTGATGGATTTGTCGCGGCTAACGGTTATGGGAATGACCACCCCGGGGAATAAAACGGTATTTTTCAGGGGGAGAATGGCCAGTTCTTCGGGGATTTCCTCCGCGGCCATCTGTTGTTCTTCCTCTGTCGAGAGCAATGGAATGAATTCGCTGTCGGCGTCCAACCCGTCGCGCGAATCAAAAAGATCTGTGTCAAATAGTTTACCCATCAGGTTTTCGGTCAAATTGTCATTAATCCATGATAAAAAGTCACGCTTCCGCCCAGTTCCCTTACCGGAAAGAAAACATGCTGCCTTGTCAGCGCCTTGAACATCAAGGTGGTCAGACTTACACCCCTTTGTTTGCCCATGATTGTCCGGGCCCGTCCTCTATACAATCAATGAGTGTGCCAGCATGAAACTGTCATGAAAAAACAGGGGCATTGGCTGTTTTGCATGGAACAGCCTGCAGGGGAAAGGCTTCCGGATAGTTTACATGATCTTCCGGTAACCAAAGGTGTGATCGAACACGCTCCGCAGTATGTGTTCATCTATGATGGTAAACTCCTTGTCCTTTCGGGCGTAAACCCTTCTGGCCACATCAATGGCCTTGTCGATATGCACTGTGGTGTAACCCGAAGTGCTGCCCCAGGTAAAGGACGGAATAAAATTTCGCATAAACCCGGTTCCGAACAACTGGGCATTTACCCCTACCACAGTACCGGTATTGAACATGGTATTTATGGCGCACTTGGAGTGGTCTCCCATGAAGGTGCCACAAAACATCATTCCCGTATCTGTAAAACTGCCTTCGGCATAATCCCAAAGCCTTACCTGATCGTAGTTGTTTTTCAGGTTGGAAGTATTGGTATCGGCACCCAAGTTGCACCATTCGCCGATCACGCTGTGCCCGAGAAAACCATCATGGGCCTTGTTGGAGTAGCCAAAGATGATGGATGAGCTCATTTCTCCACCCACCTTGCAGAATGGACCAATGGAAGACCCTCCGTATATTTTGGCCCCCATCCGGACAATCGATGAATCACCCACCCCAAGCGGTCCGCGCAGCATGGCCCCATCCATAATGTGGACATTTTTTCCGATGTATACCGGGCCTTCAGAGGCATTGATGGTGATCAGATCCAGTTTGGCCCCTTCCTCCACGAACAAATTTTCGGGAGAAATGACCCTGACATGGTCGGGTATGGGCTGGCTTTTTCTGCCTGCGGTAAGCAGCATGTAATCGGCCAGTATCTGCCCCTGGTTGAGCACAATCAAATCGGAAAGCAGGAACAGTTTGACTACCGGGCTTTTGGTATGCATGGGCTCGACATCCTCCAGCAATTCGGCATCCATATTGTCGATGTCTTCCGACCTGACCCGGTGGGCAATGAGGATATCGCCCGATACCAGGGTCTGGTTGGGATCCAGTTCCCTGATCTCTTCCACGATCTGTTTACTGGGTATCACACTGCCATTGATCAGTACATTGTCCTCCTCCCTGATCAGGGGATATTTGTCCGAAAGGTATTCCTGGGTAAGGGTTGAGGTTTTATTGCCGAGGAAAATCTCCCACTTTTCCCTGATGGTCAGAATACCCAGCCGGATGTCGGCAACGGGGCGAATGAAGGTAAAGGGAAGCAAATGATCACGTGCATGGGCACCAAACAAAATATAATTCATTTTCAATGTCTTGAATGTAAAGATCCAGATGGCTTTCGGAGTATAAAAATAAAAAAAAAGCCCTCAAGTGAGGGCTTTTTTTCAATATTTTTAAAACAAACACCTTATTTATTCTCTTTAAGGTGTTTCTTGTATTTGGTCCTGAATTTATCCACTCGCCCGGCTGTGTCGACCAGTTGCTGCTTACCTGTGTAAAAAGGATGCGAAGTGTGTGAGATCTCCAGTTTGATCAGGGGATACTCATTGCCATCCTCCCATTTGATCGTTTCCTTGCTGGTGGCAGACGACCGGGTCAGGAAGCTGTAATCGTTCGACATGTCCTTGAAAACCACAAATCGGTAATTTTTGGGGTGGATATCCTTCTTCATCGGTGTGATAGTTTATAAAGTTTTTTAGCCAGTTGCTTCCCTTTTCGGGATTGCAAAGATAACAAATCTTTTTTATAAAATGAGACCTGGGCCGATAAAGTTTTTAATCGAGGGTGTTCACCACCAGTCCGCTGCGCAATTTAGGTTCAAACCAGGTGGTTTTTGGCGGCATGATGTTTCCGGTATCGGCAATGTCCATGAGTTGTTTCATGCTTACCGGGTAGAGTACGAAAGCCACCTGCATTTCGCCGCTGTCTACCCTGTGTTTGAGTTCGCCCAGGCCACGAATACCGCCGACAAAGTCGATGCGTTTATCAGTTCGCAGGTTTTTGATGCCCAGAATGGGTTCAAGCACTGACCTGGACAAAATGGTGACATCAAGCACCCCGATGGGGTCGTTGTCGTCGTAAGTGTGCCGGCGGGCCTTTAATGCAACCCATTTGCCATCGAGATACATGCTGATGGTATGCAGTTGTCCGGGCCTGAATTCGCGACTCCCCTTTTCCTCTACCTCGAAATCGTTCTCAAGATTTTTCAGGAAATCTTCCTTGCTGAGGCCGTTCAGGTCTTTGACCACCCTGTTGTAGTCAATAATGGTCAGTTGATCGGCCGGAAAAAGAACGGCCATAAAAAAGTTGTAGGCTTCCTCGCCGGTATGCCCGGGGTTGTTTTCTTTCTTCTCCTTGCCCACCAAGGCTGCCGCGGCGGTGCGGTGATGGCCGTCGGCAACGTAGAAACAGGGCACATCAGCAAACAGGGCCTCCACTTGCCGGATCATTTCCTCCTCATCGACCACCCAAAAATGGTGGCCAAAACCGTCGTCTGCAATAAAATCATAAATGGGAGGGCCGGTAACCACCCCGGCCACCAACTCGTTGATGGCTTCCACACCTTTATAGGTGAAGAATACGGGCTCGGCATTAGCATTGGTAACCCGCACATGCCTCATGCGGTCTTCCTCCTTGTCGGGACGGGTGAGCTCGTGTTTTTTGATGATGTTGTTCAGGTAGTCAGACACCCCGGCACATCCCACAATGCCATACTGGGTTTTTTCTTTCCAGGTTTGGCCATATACATAGTAATTTGGCCTGGGGTCCCTTACCAGGTAGCCCTTGTTGATAAATTTGAGAAAGTTTTCGCGGGCCTTGTCGTATACCTTCTGCGAATACAGGTCGGTTGTCACCGGAAGTTCGATTTCCGGTTTGACAACCCTCAGAAAACTATAGGGATTTCCTTCGGCTTCCTGCCGGGCTTCTTCGGAGTTAAGCACATCATAAGGCCTTGAAGCCAATTGCTTTACTATTTCATTCGGAGGCCGGTAACCCCTGAATGGTTTCAATATTGCCATAAATTGAGCTATTTAAAATGAAACAAAAACAAATACCGGGCCGGAGAGTGCACCGGAAACCAGGCTTGAGGGCAGGCCTCCGGTACTTGCGGTCCGGGAAAACTTCCAGCTGGTGGCTGTCTTACTTGTTCACCTGGAAGGTGGTGTCTCCTTTTTCAAAAAAGTTCACAATTTGGGTGGCAGCGGCAATGCCTGCATTGATGTTTGCTTCGGCAGTCTGGGCACCCATTTTTTTGGCAGTGAAGACAAAACGGCCTGGGTATTTGTCCTCAAAAATCTCTTTGGCGTCGGGGGCCAAATCGGAAAGGTAGTTGATGTCGCTGCGTTCTTCCATGAGTTTCAACAGTCCTTCCTCGTCAATGACCTCCTTTCGGGCCGTATTCACCAGGGTACCACCTTTGGGCATCAGCGACAGCAGAGAGTAGCCGATCGACTTCCTGGTCTTTTCATTTGCCGGAATATGAAGGGAAACAAAGTCGCAGGATTTATATAACTCTTCGGCCGTATTTAATGGCTTCAGTCCGTCGGCAATTATATTAGCCTTTTCAACAAATGGGTCGCATGCGTACAATTCCATTCCGAAGCCCCTGGCTATTTGGGCCATGAACTGCCCCACATTGCCATAGGCATGGATGCCGAGTTTCTTACCCCGAAGTTCGCTGCCCGATTTTCCGTTAAATCCCTTGCGCACATGGTAGAGCATCAGCCCGAACGCCAGTTCGGCCACGGCATTGGAGTTTTGGCCGGGTGTATTCATGGCCACCACCCCTGCCCTGTTGCAAGCCTCAAGGTCGATGTTGTCGTAACCGGCACCAGCCCTGACAATGATCTTCAGCTTGAGAGATGATCCGATGACATCAGCGTTGGCCTTGTCGCTGCGGATGATCATGGCATCTGCATCACCGGCCGCTTTCTTCCATTCATCGGCCGTAGTGTAGCTTTCCAGCAATTCCATCTGGTAGCCTGCCTGGTTGAGGACCTCCCTGATCCCATTAACCGCAGCAGGAGCAAATGGCTTCTCGGTGGCGATCAATACTTTTTTCATGTCTTTATAATTTAATGTGTTACCAGTTTTTTACTACGGCAAAAAGAAATGCCGGAAGGTCGGAAGGTGTATGAGTTTAGGAGTTTAGGAGTTAAAGAGTTTCAACTTTTCTACCTTCTACCTTCTACCTTCCACCCTCCGCCTTCTCCCTTTCCGGGTTATTTTGCGTGTTTTTTCTCAAATTCCTGCATGGCATCGATCAGGGCCTGCACACTTTCTTTGGGCATGGCATTATAGGTCGAAGCACGGAACCCACCTACTGAACGGTGCCCTTTCAGGCCAACCATGCCCCTGGAAACGGTAAAATCCAGAAATTCCTTTTCAAGATCCTGGTATTCGGGCCGCATGACAAAGCAGATGTTCATGACCGAACGGCTGTCGTTGACGGCAGTGCCTCTGAAGAGGAGGTTGCGGTCAATTTCGTCGTAAAGCATGGAAGCTTTTTCCTGGTTCATTTCCTGCATGACCTTTACCCCACCCAGTTTTTTAAGCCAGCGCAGGGTTTCCATACAGGTATAGATGGGCAGGCAGGGCGGGGTGTTGAACATGGAGCCGTTGTCGATATGCGTCTGGTAGTTCAGCATGGTAGGTATGTATCGTTCTGTCTTGCCCAGCAACTCTTCGCGGATAATGACAAAGGTAACCCCGGCAGGCCCCAGGTTTTTCTGAGCCCCTCCATAGATTATTCCGTATTTGGACACATCGAGCGGCCGGCTGAAAATGTCGGAACTCATATCGGCGACCACGGGCACAGGGCTGTCGTAATCTTCGAAAATGCCGGTACCGAAAATGGTATTGTTGGTGGTGATGTGGAAATAATCGGCATCATCGGGGATGCTGAAGCCCCTGGGGATGTAGTTGAAGTTTTTGTCGGCCGAAGAAGCGACCACTTCCACCTGACCAAAACCTTTGGCTTCCTTGATGGCTTTTTTTGCCCAGGTTCCTGTTTCGAGGTAGGCGGCCTTTGTGACCAGCAAATTGAAGGGCAACATACAGAATTGGAGACTGGCGCCTCCACCCAGAAACAACACGTGATAGTTTCCGGGGATGTCGAGAAGCTCTCTGAAAAGGGCCACTGTTTCATCCATAACGGCCTGGAAATCTTTTCCGCGGTGCGACAATTCCATGACCGATAGCCCAATACCATTGAGGTCGCGTACCGCATTTGCCGTATTTTCGATAACTTCCTTTGCCAGGATCGAAGGTCCTGCACTAAAATTATGTTTTTTCATTTTACCAGGTTTTTATGAGGTTAGGAATGACCGGAAGAAACGATAAACGATCGTAATGCAAAATTGGCAAAATAAAACAACTGGCAAAAGGAAATCCCAAAAATCTTTCTCCGCCACTTAATCCCTGTCGGGCATGCGAACATCCAGATCCCTGATCAATCTCCAGCGTCCCGCTTCAAAGACCATCCCGTCGAACACATTGGCCTCGGGCACGTAGAAACGGTACTGACCCTCCATGCCCGCGACCGCTGGGACCAGCCGGTCAAACACAATCACTTCGTTCAGGGGTTCACCCCGGTAGACCAACTCCTGTTCAATGTCAAGGCTCATCGACACCCTGGCCGAATATTCGAACACAACACGGTGAGCGGTTTCAAATTCCTGGTCGAAGACAGCCTTGCCAAATACCGGCCTGCCCTGTTGGATGGTCAGGGGTTCTATGACGCGCTTGCGCGTAAAGGGGTTGTCTCCCTTCCAGCCCAGAAGGGCGCAAATATCGCCAGTTGCCAAGGGGTGGCAACTGATCTGGTAATAAAAGGCACCATACCAGCTGCCGGCATCGAGTTCTCCCTGCTCTCTCCCATTGATGTGCCGGCTTGCGTCGGAGAACACGATCAGGGAATCCCCGTTCTCTGAGGATTTGCTGAACTGCAGCAGGCCGAAATATTCGAACTGCTGCCCCTGAAGGGGTACATACCAGCTGATGATTCGGAAATCCCTGCCTGGCGAATACAGGAATGAAACCGTTTGTAATGAATCGAAAGGATGGTCGAAGGCACCCGGCAACTGCAAAACCTCTTTAAAGTAAGCCGTAAATTGCCGGTTATTCTCCAAACGACCTTTATCGTCAGGGGGCACCACAATTTGCCAGGCCAGGGCCGACAGGGAGTCTTCGGCCTGCCTGAAAAAGGGGTTTCCGGAGAGGGGGCCGGCCGCTGCCGTCAACATCATCAGCCACGCGGACAAAACAAGAAGAGACCCTCTGACCATATGTTGGTACCAACTTATCATGTAACTTTGTCTTGCAGTTCTTAATTGCAAAGATAATCCATTTCAACCGCATTGATGAACAGTGGCAACAGTTCACCGCAACTGGAAGGATGCATCCAGGCCTTTGGCAGGCTGGGAGGGTTTTTCGCCGCGGCGGGGCAGGTCATGGAGCAAGGCCCCACCCGCCAGCCGGCATCACCGGAGGTAAAGGCCCTGGTAGAGGCAGCGCACGAAAGCCGGTATGAAAATCCCTGGTTTACCACAGGCAACCTGGCCAGGGCATTCCATGGGCTCTCGGCGATGCTGAACCGCGATGTGCTTGAAAAGTGGGTGGGTGCTTATCCCGCCCTGCTTCAGCCCACCCCTGAAACCAGTTCAGTGGCCGTGATCATGGCCGGGAACATCCCCCTGGTGGGATTTCACGATGCCCTCTGTATCCTGATCAGCGGCCACCGTTGCATTGCCAAACTATCCTCGCACGATCGTTTTCTGTTTCCGGCCGTTGCCCGAATACTCCGCACCCTGTGGCCGGGATTCCATAACCGCATCACATGCGAAGGCAGCGTTCTACAAGGATTTGATGCGGTGATAGCCACCGGCAGCAACAATACGGCAAGATACTTTGATTATCATTTTGGGCAGTACCCACACTTGATCCGCCGGAACCGCAACTCACTGGCACTGATCACCGGTAATGAAACGGCGGCCGGGCTCAGGGCATTGGGCGAAGACGTTTTTTCGTATTTCGGCCTCGGATGCCGCAATGTATCCCATTTGATGCTACCCACCGGGATGGCCCCCGGGCAGATCACCAAGGCATGGGCCGCCTTTTCCGGAGTGGCAGAAAATCCGAAATACCTGCACAACCTGCAATACTACAGAGCACTGCTGTCTGCGCAAGGCAGCCATTTTACCGATGCCGGCTTCTTCCTGCTCAGGCAAAGCCCGGCCATTGCATCCCCCGTAGGCATAATCCATTATTCGGGATACAGCAACCTGGCGTCGGCAAAGGCATTTATACAGCGTAACCTCAGCAGCCTGCAGTGCGTAGTCGGGCCACGGGAACTGACCACCGCCACCATGCCTGTTATCCCGGCAGGCAGCAGTCAGCGACCTATGCCCTGGGATTACCCCGACGGCACAGACACCATCCAGTTTCTGCTGGGTATCCCTTCCTCAGCATCCTGAGGTGTGGTCTTCAGAGAATGCGCAACTGGTACGTAAACCCTCCTTCTGCATCCATTCCCTGCAACAGGATGTAGTAGAGCACATCTTCGGCGGGCAGCTCAAACTCCAACTGCCGCTTGCCATTTTCACCCGGTTTTATCATGGGTTCCCAGAAAATGGTGCGGGCTACCCCGCTTTGCTCATAGCGGTAAGCCGGCAGTTCCGACTGGAAAAAGGTGCGGGGGCTATTGTAGCCCAGAAGCTGGAATTCATAATAGGTTTCGCCCCGCCCGGTCCTGATGACCGCATTCAGGGCACCGTTTGCCCCACTTCGTCCGAAAATGGCCGCACTGGGTCCGCGGTAGGCTTCTATCTTCTCCACATCTTTGGGGTTCAGGCTGAAAAAGGAAGCCCGGGTTACAATGACCCCCTCCACCAGGAAAAGGGGCTCGGTATCCAGATTGATGCTCGAAGGGCCATGGAAGTAAAAACTGCCCTGGTCTGTCCGCAATCCCGGTATGCGACCGGGAAGCAGGCTTGCCAGGTCGGGGTACTCCATCCGGACGTCGTCGAGGTACAGGACAAAATCCGGTGTACCAATGGTGCCGGACCGGTCTCTTTCTTCGATGTCGTCGGGGTAATCCGATAACAACGTCAGAGGCCTCCTGACCCTTTCCCAATCGCTGCCCCGGCTGAGTACGCTATGTGCCTGGGTATGGAAATCCATGATGTACTCGTAATCGAAGCGGTCGTATTTACGGGCGATCATGTCGATGCGGAACCTCCGGTCGGTCAGATCGCCCCTGGTGGTCATTTCGGCCAGAAAATAACCTTCCACATCAAGGCCTTCAAAAACGAACTCACCATCAAAATTGGTCTCGGTCGAATAATGCGAATACTCCTCGTTCCTGATCACAGCCAGTTCGACAGTGAGCTGACCCGGCATATACGACGATCCGAGCGGCACCACCTGCCCCCTGATGGACAGTCCGTCCATTACAGGATAGCCAGGCTCCGGGAATTCGCCATCCAGCAAAGACTCCCATTCGAACCTCCGCCATCCGTGGGTCATCATCATCACGTCCAGGGCCTCTTTTCTTTCGGTGAAATCTTCCGAAAAATAATACCACGGGTCTTCCAGTGCCTGCCCAAGATCGTTTTCCAGGTAAAACCATGTGAGGATATTGGAGGCGTGTGGATTGTCTGGCCCTCCCCCTTCCACCACCGCCAGGGAATAGCTGCCGGTATCTTCTTCCCCGCTTTTGTCGAACGCCACCGTGACCATCCCGGAACCGTCGCGTTCAGCAGTATCTGAGATACCTGCCCCGGATACCGCCGAAACAGTTTCCTGATTGGCAAATACCAGTCGCTCGGCCAGTGGTGTGGCGTTGGGGCCAAACAGCGTGATGTGCACGATGCCGGCAGGCAGTTCACCAAGGGGCAGATCAACCGACAGCCGGTTATTTTCGAGGACGGGGCTCCCGGCAAAGACGGGCTCTCCTCTGACCTGGGCAAGCAGGTGCACTGTTTGCGGCAATCCGTGTTCTACCGGGTCGAAGTTGGATTTCACTCCGATGTGAATGAACTCCTCATCCTGTGCGACAGTCAGCAGGTAAGCCCCGGTTTTTGCCTCGGGCAGGGGAATCCGGCTGTGTTCACCTCCGGGAAAGACCACTTCGGCAAAATAGCTTTCCCCGGCAAGGGGAGTGAAAGAAAACACACCCATCCCCAGATGAAGGCTCTCAAAGGCAGTGATCTCATTGCCCTGGCTGTCTGTAAGCCTTCCTCTGACGTCCAGGCCGGCCCCCAGCATATTGGTGGCCTTGAAAGCTACCCGGTTTTCGAGGCCGCTGGCCAGCTGGCCACCTTCAGGAAAGACAGCAAACTGCATTTGCCCGCCCCTTGCGTCCAATTCGCGGTTAAACCGTCTGTTCTGGCGCCGGTCGCCGAAACGGATAAAGTTTGCTTCTTCCGGATTGTTCACATAAAGATGCCTGTCAAAGAAAAAGTCCTCTCCGAAATTCTTCATCCAATGGGTGTGTGCACGCAACACATAATTGCCGTCCGACAGGGAGTCGGCCAGGGTGAATTCACCATGGGCCCGGCCATTATCCAGCCGCAGCAGCATCCGCTCCACCAACTCGCCCCTGTAATTCAGCAGTTCGACCTGGAGGTTCGAACTGAGGGTGTCGGGCAGGTGTGTGGCAGCGTCCACTACATATGCCTTGATCCAGATGTCCTCTCCGGCCAGGTAGTTCTCCTTGTCTGTATGCAGGAAAACTTTTTGCTGGGGAAGCTTCTCCCTGAAAGCTTCCAGTACCTCCAGGGGTTTTTCCACCCCATCGGCCTTCAGGGAAGCCGACAGGTTGATTCCCGGCAAAACACCCAATATCACTGCAAAAAAATAATGAAACAATGCTTTTTGTCGATTGTACATGTGTTGTGTTCCTCTGATTTAATTATGCTACCATGATTGTTTTATTCACAATTTCAATGCGTTACATTAACGCAATATACAAAAAAGGCGGCAGAAATTCAAGTGTCCCGGCCTCCCCCATTCCGTGAACCCGCTGCGGCTCCTGAGCCGCAAATAAACAAACGGCCTCCGCATCATGTATGCGAAGGCCGGTGCTCTGGTCAATAAGCTGTTTATCGCAGTTTCTGTTCGGTATAGATGATGTGCCCATTGTTGTCCACACCCTGGATAACTACCCTTACGTGATCGAACGAATCGATGCCGGGGAACATGTATCTGGCTTCTCCGTTGTTGTTGGGCACCAGGATCTCTTCCCACAATAAGGTTTTGCTGAGGCCGAGTGCGGCATATTCGGAATAATGGATATGGTTGACAAAGAACTTCCTGGGTATATGGTATCCGGTCACGTTGAACATGGTTTCGTCGCGATTAAGGCCTGTCCTGGTTACGGCATGGATGGCACCGTTTGCACCCCTTGCACCAAAAATGGCCGTGGAGGCTCCGCTGTACACTTCAATCTTCTCCAGGTCGACCGGATTTAATGCATAAAAGACCGGTTGCTTGACGATACTCCCGTCTATAAGGAAAAGGGGTATGGTGGGCAAGTTGATGCTGGCCGGGCCACGGCTGATCCTCACCCTGCCCGACATCAGGCTGGCCATGTCGGTGGGTTCACCCCTCACATCGTCCATATAGAGCACGAAATCGGGGGCGGCACCCAGAGCCGAAATGCGCGTATGCTTTTGGCGGGTGGGGTCGGGAAGCAAGGTTTCAGGCACGGGAACCCTTCGCCAGGCGCGGCCTCTGCGCAATATCTCGTGCTTTTGGCTGTAAAAGCCCGGTACGTGGGGGCGTTTCCTGTATTCGCGGCGGTCAAGCTCAACTTCCATGCGCCGCTCCCTGGTGGAGGCGGGCACGGTGATGCGCACCCGGGTCAATTCGTCAAACTCCAAACCGGAAAAAGAAAATTCTCCGGTATGCCGGGTGGTAGACCTGTAGATCTCCACCGACTGCCCATCGAGCAAGCCCAGCTCAACAGTTTGTTCGCCGGGCGAATCATCATACCTGCTCAGGGTCACCTTCCCCGAGATCGTCAACCTTTCTTCCCTTCTGGCCTCCACATCGCCAAAGTCGCCAGCAAGGATATTCTCCCAACTGAACCTTCTCCAGCCATGTGTCATCATCAGCAGATCGGCCGCCAGGCGGGCTTCGTCATTGTCCTGGAAATAATACCAGGGGTCATTCACCAGATGACCCAACTCGCTGGTCAGATAAAATGAAGTGGCAATGTTTTCGCCATAGCCGGGCGAACCCTCAGGGCTGGCCAAAACGGCCAGCGAATAACCGGTTTTGCTGTCCTTGAATTCGTGTTCGTCAAAAGTCAGGTCCATGACGATGGCCGACTGCCCTCCAAGGGAAGAAGTGGAGGTTTGTATGGAAGCCTCGCCGATGTCGTGATGATTGACAAATACCAGACGTTCGGCAAGGGGAGTGTTGTTGGCATCAAAAACAGTGATCTGCGCAACCCCGGTGGGCAGCATATCCGCCGGAATGGTGGTGTTGAACCGTCCCTGTCTCAGCATGCCGAGCTCGTAAAAATAGGCACGTCCCCTGACCTGGGCAATAATAAAGATGTCGGGGGGTATGTTGTACTGCCTGGAGTCAAAATTGGCGCTTACCGACACCTCGAGTTTGCCGTCGCGTGGCAGGACATTCAATACATAGCCTTCCTCCAGGGCCGCAGGCAGAACCTTCTGAATGCCTGAACCGTCGGCAAATTCAACCTGAACTGTGTATTCTTTTCCTGCCTCGGGTACAAAGGCAAACTCGCCCATCCCATCGTGGATGGTGGTAAAGGTCAGGATCTCGGTACCATCCCCTGTCCTGAGCCGGCCACTGGCATCCATTCCCCGGCCAAGGCCATCGGCGGCCTTGAATGCCACCCGGTTCTCCAGTCCGGCGGCCATATTCCCTCCCTCGGGAAACACAGCAAACTGGACATTTTCTTCCAGGTTTTCAAGGCTTCGGTTAAGCCTTCGGTTAGATCTGATGCCCCTTCGCCTGATAAAGTTTTCCTCTTCGGGATTGTGAACATAAAAATATTTTTTAAAAACCTCGTCACTGCCCCAGGCCTCCATCATGTCGGTATGGGCCAGAATATGATAATTCCCATCCGCCAGGGAGTCGGGGAGCTGAAAATCACCATGGCCATAGCCATCGGTCAGCTTCACCAGGGCAAATCCAGCCAGGTCTCCGTCGGCATTCAGAAGATGGACCTGCAGGTTGGTGCTTAGCAGATCGGGCTGGTGAGAGAAGGCATTCACCAGATAGGCCTTGAACCAGAGGGTTTCGCCGGCAAGGTATTCGTCTTTATCGGTATGGAGAAACAGCTTTTGCTGCGGCATTTCGGCAGGCACACGATTAAGGCTTCCCAGGATCTGTGCCCCGGAGTCAACCTGCGAAAAGACCGGATGTTGCCAAACAGCCGGAACAAGGAAAACTGCGATGATCATTAACTTAAAAAGATGTTTCATGGTAGTGTGTCGATTGGTGAGTATTTGGCATGCAGCAGCATACCCCCGGAGTAAGGAACGCACAAATATAGGTGATTTTGGATTCCCGCTCATCAAGAAAACGGCATCCATAATCATGCCAAACGCATGCAATCCTTTCATATTTTTGATGCCCGGAAGGCAAAGTCAGGCAGGCTGCTGACAAGTTCGCCGGTTGCTTTTTGCTAGTCAAAACGGGCCCTGACAAACAGGGGATCGCCCTTGCCGGTGAGGCCCTCAATGACAACTACTACCTGATTGCCAAAATTTGGGGCAGGAATGTACACGCTGGTCATGCCGCCCTCTCCCGGACTGAGCTCAGGTTCCCAATAAAGGGTTCTGGGAATGCCGGCCTGTAAGTAGCCGGGAATGTCTGTCACGGTCTGGAAAAATTCCCTGGGGTATTCGTAACCCTTAAGGGTAAATTCAAAGATGCGGCGGCTTGTTTCCTCTCCTCTCTTGGTATAGGCGATCAGCACACCGCCACCTCCCCGGCTTCCGAAAATAGCGGCACTGGAGCCCCTCATGATCTCAATCCGCTGCAAATCGCCAGGATTCACCGACATAAAAGTCGATTTATGTACCATGACCCCATCAACCACATACAAGGGTTCGGTATCGGTGAAAGGGTAGCTCTGCCCGCGAAATGTCAGCCTCGAACCTTCGATGGTAAGGCCTGTCACACGTCCGCGCAACAGGTCGATCATATTGGTGTAGTGGCCCTGAATGTCGTGCTGGTAGATGACCTGGTCGGGGCGCCCGAAATACGGCTCTCCCAATTGCGGCCTGGCCCTGGAGGCCGGGCGCAGTCGCATTCGCGGTGATCTCACCCGAACCCAATCCTGTCCCCGCGAAAGTACGCTGTTCGGACGGGTATGCATATTCAACGGATAGGGAATGTCTTTGAATTGGCGGGCATGCAGATCAATCCACAAATTCCTTCCGTTCTGGTTATAGGGGGTGTTCAGCAACACATTAAAGTGACCGTAATAATGAAGACCGGTAAACAAAAAGTTTCCGTCCTCATCGGTGCGGGTGGCGTATCTGTCTGCCTCCCGGTCTGCAATGGTCATTTCCACATGAACATTATCCGCTTTCCCGGCCGAAGCCAGGGCACGGACCTTCCCGCCGACAGACAACCCATCGGGAATTCCGTAAGTGATTTCCGGATAGCTGCCGGCCAACAGCTTTTCCCAACTGAAACGCCTCCAGCCGTGGGTCATCATGAGCAGATCGAGAGCCTGCTTCCTTTCAGGGTCCGGGCCCTGAAGGTAATAGGAGGGATCTTCCAGGCTTTTGCCAATATCACTGGCAAGCAAGAGATAGGAAGCGATGTTGAGCGGAATCTCTTTTTCTGGCACCGGCCATTCAACCACCGACATGGAATAGGATCCGGCAGGGGTTTTCTGCAGCTGATCGTCGAAAAACACATCAAGAGAAAGCACATTGTCCCCTTCGTTTTCTGAGACATAGGCATCTATTCCCACTTCGGGAACCCTTTGCGGGTCAGAAAAAACCAGGCGCTCGGCAACCGGAAATGCGTTGCCGTCGAACAGGGTGATCTGACAAATTCCGGGCGGAAGCTCATTTGCGTCGATGCGGAAGCTGAAGCTGCCGTTTTCCAGCATCCCGCTACCGGCAGCAACTACCTGCCCACGGGTCTGGGCAAGGACAAATACCTGGTCGGGCATGCCAAAACGGGCCGGATCGAAGTTTGCCTTCACCTCCACCAAAATGTCCTCGTTTTCACTTGTGACCTGCATGGCAAAACCATGGGGCAGGGGTTTGGGCAGGGGGTAAGTTTCCCGGGCTCCGTTTTCAAATTCCACTTCTGCAAAATAATGTTCGCCCTCGCGGGGGATAAGGGAAAAAACGCCCAGGCCGTTGTGGCGGGACTCAAAATACAGCACTTCGCGACCCAGGTTGTCGACTACCCTGCCGCTGGCCGGCTCACCCTGCCCGAGCCGATTGCTTGCCTTGAAGGCAACCCGGCTCTCCAGTCCGTACACCATATTGCCACTCTCGGGGAAAAAGCCGAATTGCATCTGCTGACGGTGCCCCGAAAGTTCCCGGTTAAACCGGCGGTTCATCCGGAGGTCACTGCGCGAAATAAAATCCGGTTCGAGGGTATTGTGCACGAAGATGTTTTTTGAAAAATACAGATCCTCGTCAAAATTGCGCATCCAATTGGTGTAGGCCCGAAGGAAATAATTGCCTTCGGGTAGTGAATCGGGAAGCTGGATATCGGCATGGGAAGTACCGCCCCCGGTTTCGAGCAACAGGCTGCTGATATGCTTACCTTCCTGATCGGTCATTTCTACATAAAGGTTCCTGCTGAGTGTATCGGGCATATGCGTGCTTCCCTTCACCACATAGGCTTTCATCCAGATGGTTTCTCCGGCATGGTAGCTGTCTTTGTCGGTATGCAGATAGACTTTCTGCTGGGGGAAGTTTCTTGAAAAACCTTCCAGGCGTTGAATGATCTCAAGGTTTTCCATCTGCTGTCCCCCGGAGAGGCCCTTTGCACTGACCGGCATCAACCAGGCCAGCGCACAAAGCAGCAGAAGGAAATGATGCTGTAAATAAATCATGTTTTTATGTCCTGTCTTTTGAATTCACACCCGGGATGAGGCCACCCCGGGCTGGGTTCCTTTTATTATGCAAGATACAAACAATCAGGCGTTTTTGTTTACTATTTGTGGTTTTTTAACATCCGCCGGACAGGGCCGGACCCCGTGGTTTTATACAGGGGAAAGGGGGTTTGGTTTTGCCATTCCCTTCCTGTATATTTGTAATGAGCAGACTGGCCAGGGTACATTTCAAATACGAGGACCATATGGGGTTGAATAAGGCTTTTTGTTGTATTTTAACCGGCATCTGCCTGGTGATGCTTGCCGGAGCACGGGTTGGGTTTCCGGCTGCCAATGCCTCGTCCGACCCTTTTCAGCGAGAAAGGAACAGGATGGTGCGCGAACAGATACAGGGCAGGG
Organism: Bacteroidales bacterium; assembly: GCA_003560165.1. Taxonomy (GTDB): domain Bacteria; phylum Bacteroidota; class Bacteroidia; order Bacteroidales; family UBA7960; genus PUPG01. The sequence goes on along the minus strand of PWJC01000018.1, from coordinate 19,542 downwards.
GGGTCGACGACCCGGCCACCCTGAATGCCATGAGGAGGGTGCCCCGGCATCTTTATGTGCCTGTATCACAGCGCCGCTTTGCCTACCAGGACCGCCCCCTTCCTATAGGCTACGGGCAAACTATTTCCCAGCCATTTATGGTGGCCTACATGACTCAGATCATTAATCCACGTCCTGACCATAGGGTCCTGGAGATCGGCACGGGCTCGGGCTACCAGGCAGCCATCCTGGCAGAGATCATTGACGGGGTATATACCATTGAGATCGTCAGCGAACTGGGACAGCAGGCCAGGCGAAAACTGGAGGCCCAATACGACAATGTCCATGTAAAGATCGCCGACGGGTACCATGGATGGGAAGAACATGCCCCTTTCGATGCCATTGTGGTCACTGCGGCCTCCGAATACATCCCCCCTCCACTGATACGCCAGCTCAGAGAAGGCGGACGTATGATTATCCCGGTAGGTTCTCCCTACCAGATGCAGCAATTGATGCTGGTCGAAAAAAAAGAAGGGGGAGACATCACCACCCGGAGCCTGATGCCCGTGCGCTTTGTGCCTTTTGAACGAGCAGAGTAAGCAATGGAAATGCCGTCAGGGAATGCCAGTACGCGGCTGATCTTCAGCCTGGGCCTACATTCAGCCGCCATCATTGCCTTCCAGCTTGCCCTGATGCAACTCCTCTCGATTGTGCAGTGGCATCATTTCGCCTACATGATCATTTCGGTAGCCATGCTGGGTTTCGGCGCAAGCGGAACCCTGCTGGCACTTGCCAGGGAGAGGCTGCTCAGGCATTCGGAATGGCTCATCCCCCTCCTGATGACCCTGAGCGGGCTATTTATAATGGTCGCCTTTCATATCACCCGCATGGAGATCTTTCGCTTCGATGTATACCTGTTGTTTGTAGAGCAAACTCAGTTTCCCGTCCTGGCAGCAAATTACCTGATCTATTTCATCCCTTTTTTTACCGGGGCCCTGGCCATTGGCCTGCTGTTCATTAAATACGCCAGGCAGATCGGCACGCATTATTTTTCCAACCTTCTGGGTTCGGGAGTGGGAGGGGTGGTTGTATTGCTTGCCCTCGGATTGCTGCATCCGTCGCATCTTCCGCCACTGATCGGCTTGCTGCCGGTAGCCGCCGGTTTGCTCAGCATGCCCCCCCAACGCCGCAGCCTGCACCTGTTTGCGGCCGGAACTGCCCTGGCAGTAATGGTACTGCTGATCGGCCGGCCCGGACATATTCCCATGTCGGAGTATAAAGACCTGGCACGCGCAATGAACCTGCCCGATGCAAGCGTTGTACACAGCAAGCCGGCCGTTCATGGGTTTACCCAGGTGGTGGCCTCCCCGGCGCTTCGCTTCGCGCCTGCCCTGAGCCTGTCATTTACCGGGGAGGTACCTGTCAAAAAACAGGTATACGTCAACGGTGATTTTTTCGGAGTCATCCCCACTTACCAGCCGGGGCAAACTTCGCACATCCTTGATTACACCAGCCAGGCCCTTCCCTGGGCCATCGGGACACCGCAACGCCTGCTCCTGCTGAACGCCGCTGAAGGAGCACCGGTGTCCCATGCCCTCACCCACAATCCCGCCGTTTTGGATGCGGTCATCGAACATCCGGGAGTGATCGGGCTATTGCAGGAAGAATTTGCTGCTGTGAGCGGGAATTTGTTCTTGCACGAAAAGGTAAATCTGCATGCAGTGCAGCCGAGGAATTTTCTCGCCGCCAGGGCCACTGCCGATTATGACCTGATCAGTATGCCGCAGCAGGAGGCCTTCGGAGGCAGTGTCGGCATCAATGCCCTGGAAGAGAATTACGGAATGACACTGGAGGCCTTTCAGCTGATGTGGAGCCGCCTGGCAAGCGATGGCATGATTGCCGTATCAAGCTGGATGGACTACCCTTCGCGCAGCAGCCTGAAACTATTGTCAACCCTTGTGATGACCCTGGAAAGCCAGGGCATCACCTCACCCGAAAAACACATTGCCGCCGTGCGCTCCTGGGGAACCATCACCTTCGTGTTGAAGAAATCTGTCATTACGCCTCAGGAAACGGCGGCCATCAGGCAGTTTTGTCATGAAATGTTTTTCGACCCGGTATTGTTGCCCGACATCCGCCCCGAAGAGAGACAGCAATACAACAGCTTGGAAGACACTGCCTTGTTTACCTATATCGACAGGATCATGGCAAGCGACAAGGATTTTCTTGACGAATACGGCTTTATGATCCATCCGGCTACCGACAGCAAACCCTATTTTGGACAATTTCTGAAATTGTCCAACTTTCGGCAACTGTCGCAGGTTTTCGGACAGGAGCAAATACCCTTTCTTGAACTAGGATACCTTATCGTGGTGGTAACCCTTGTCCAAAGCAGCATACTGGCCCTACTGTTCATTGTCCTCCCCCTGCTGAAACTGCGCAGGGGTCACCGCGGCAAAGGCGGCACACTGCTGTACTTTGCCGCCCTGGGCATCGGCTATATGTTTGTGGAGATCATCCTCATCCAGCGATTCGTGTTGTATTTCGGCCAGCCGGTATTTGCCATATCGGCGGTAATCAGCACCATGCTTATTGCCAGCGGATGCGGCAGCCTGTGGTCGGAAAAACTTCCGGCCAGGCCCCGTTTCCCTGCAGGCATTGCCCTTCTGGTGACCCTGGGGTTGCTGGCCTATACCTTTTTCCTGACACCTTTTCTGAAGTTTTCTATCGCCAGCCCGGTGGCACTGAAGATCTTTCTCGGGTTGCTGCTGATCGGCATTCCCTCGTTCTTTAAAGGCATGCTTTTCCCCCTGGGGATCCGTTATTTGTCGGATTACGACCCGGGGCAGATTCCCTGGGCCTGGGGCATAAACGGATCCCTGTCGGTGATCAGTACCTCCCTGGCCATGCTCATTGCCGTTGAGCATGGTTTTCAAGCCGTTATGGGTCTGGGCGTACTTTGTTATGCCCTGGCGGCCGCAAGTTTTGCGTCTCACAGAACGTTTTTCCGGCGGGCGGGGTGATTTATGGAAGATAGCAGAAAAGTGATTTCTTAAACTTTTAAATTTTCTTATTTCTGTCTTCCGTCTTCCGTATTCGACCTTCCATTCTACCGTAATACAGAAATTGCAAACACATGAACACACAAGAGACCATCAGCAGCCTGCAAAACCCCCTCGTAAAACAAATCCTGCGCCTTCAGCAAAAACAGTCTGAACGCAGTCGATCGGGATTGTTTGTGGCCGAGGGCAGACGGGAGGTCTCCCTTGCCCTGGGGGCAGGCCTGAAATGCCACCGCCTGCTGCTTTGCCCCGACATCTACCGCGAAGATCCGGCATACTCCCTGGGCAACTACCTGTCGGGGCAGCTACCGGTTGCGAAGGTGAGCAGGCAGGTTTACAATAAACTTGCCTACCGCCGCGATGCCGAAGGGGTCGTACTGTCAGGCCATCAGCGACCCTTAAGCCTGGAACAGCTGCCCCTTCCGGAAACACCCCTGTTGCTTATCCTCGAAGGCATCGAGAAACCCGGCAACCTGGGGGCCATTCTGCGCACAGCCGATGCTGCCGGGGTCCATGCGGTCATACTCACAGATAGCCAATGCGATCTCTACAATCCGAACACCATCCGCGCCAGCCTGGGTTGTGCCTTTACCGTACCGGTGGCAGGTTGCACCACAGACAGCGCCATCGGCTGGCTCAGGGATAAACGGCAGTGGACAGAGAAACAGCAACCCCTTTTGTTTGCTGCCGTATTGCAAACCCAGTCAAAATATTACCAGGCGAATCTTTCCGGGGCAGTAGCCCTTGCCTTTGGAGCAGAAGACAAGGGTTTGTCGGAAGGTATGCGGCAGGCAGCCCATCAGTTGATCTGCATCCCCATGAAGGGACGCATCGACTCACTCAATGTAGGAGCCTCGGTGGCCATACTGAGTTTTGAAGTGGCAAGACAACGGGACACAACAGTTTAGAGGGTAGCCTGGCTCAATGCCCGCAGGTGGTCAGCAGAAAGATTTCAGAGTTTCCGTCTGTCAATCTCCTTGCGGATCAGAAACAACTCCCTTGAGGTCTGACCGGCAACAGAGGTGTTCTCCTGCGCCCTGCGGATAAGGTAGGGCATCACGGTTTTCACCGGTCCGTAAGGAACGTACTTGCAAACATTGTAGCCGTCCCTGGCCAGGTTGTAGGAAATGTGGTCGCTCATCCCCAGCAGCTGTGCGAATGAGATGTGCGGATGATCGCTGGGGACGGATAGACCCGAAATGATATCGACGGCTTTGGCGCAGCTGATCTCATTATGGGTGCCGATATTTACCGCCACGTTGTCCAGGTTGGCAAGGCAAAGGGCAGTGGCTTCATCAAAGGCCCGGTCGGTCGCTTCTTTGTCAGGATAGATAGGCGAGAGGTAGCCGGCTTTTCTTGCCCGGTCGCGCTCTTTTTCCATATACGCCCCCCTGACCAGCTTAAACGCGGCAAAGATGCCTTTTTCCCTGGCCCGGGTAATAAACCGTTTCAAATACCCGGGACGGTCGTGGCGGTACATCTGTAATGTGTTGTATATCAAAGGTTTGCTGGTATTGAAACGGAACATCAGTTCCTCCACCATCCCATCCACGATGTCTTGTATCCAGCTTTCTTCCGAGTCGATCATCACCGGAACGTCCATCCGGGCAGCATGAGTACAGATCTCCTCAAAGCGTTGCCCGACCCTGTTGTATTCCTGCTGCTCATCCGGGGTGAGCAACTCACCTGCCTGTACTTTCTCAAGCAGGGAAAACCTGGCCATCCCGCTCGGCTTGAACACTGCGAACGGGATCCGTTTATCACCGGCCGCCTTATCGATGGTCAGCAATATCTGGTTTTTGGTGTAGTCGAGGTCGGATTCCGTTTCCTTTCCCTCGGCAGAATAATCGAGAATGGTGTATATATTGGAGTCATAGAGCCTTTTAATGGTGGGTTCGCATTCATCGATCGATTCGCCACCACAGAAATGGCTGAACACGGTGGGTTTAATGGCCCATCGTACAGGAATGCCAAGCCATAAGGCCGGGTGCAGCACCATGGAACCAAGCTTTACCACAGCGGGCTTTCCCACAGCCCTGAAAAGCCACCAGGCTTTTTTCAGCTCCTTGTCGCTTTTGTCCCTGAATGCAACTTCAGTATTGTCAAATGCCAGCATATGCTCTTGTTTTTGGGGCAGCCCTTACAGGTTCTGCCATATTTCAGCCAACGGGCCAGATTGTTCGAACCGATCAAAAAACATGCCGCGTTACAGACCCGGCCCTGGAAAACTCAATCGGTAATGCCGGGTTGTTTCAGAAAACCGAAGGGGTCCACAAAGGGGGTCAGCAGCCGGTGAGGCGCTGACTTCGATTCGACGGCCAGGTCTGCGCTCCCGGGAACAATCGTCAATACCGGAATGTGAACCGCATCCAGGATGCGCTCGGTATGATTGGTCGAAAAAAGATCCTGAATGCGCCCTCCCCTCTCGGCAACAATCATAATCAGGTCGGCATCTACCTGTTGGGCAAACAAGATCAGGGCTTCCGGCCAGTCCATGCCAGGCTTCACCACCAGGTGGGCACTGACTTTTACACCGTTTTCCTCAAAAAAATCATTGACACTTTTCAGCAAAGCCTCCTTATTGATGATCTTGGCCTTGTTCTGGCTCGACAAAAAACCAAAAACCCGGATCTTTGCATGGAAGTACCGGGCAAATTTCACGGCCTGGGCTACCTTCTGGACACTCCGTTTGGAAAAGTCGATGGGAACAACAATGTTGCGGAAGCCCAGGTGATGATGGTGGTTCTTGACCACAAGAACCGGGGCATTGGCACAGCAAACCACCCGGTATGCATAACTGCCGGCCAGGTGCTTGGCCCCTTTTTCACCTTGCACCCCCATTACAATGAAGGCGGCATGCAATTCATCGGCCAGTTCGCTGATGGTGGTGTATATATTCCCCTGCCGTACCAGATAACTGACCTTCAGGTCGTGTACGCGGGAAAGTTTGGCCGAGAAATCCGACAGTTTGTCCTCTGCTTCCTGCTTTTTAAGACCCACCCTGTCCTTTTTTGCCAGCACATGCAACAGGACCAGTTTATGACCGAAATTCCGGGCTATCGACAAAGCATGATCCATGGCAAAGTATGCCACATCGCTGAAGTCGACAGGTACCAGGATGGTGTCTTTTTCCATAACGTCCATAACCGGGAAGAAAAAAATCAACAGGACCCGGGGCGGGGAGGATAAATATACGAAATATTTCTTTGCTTTCTTCCAGCAGCGCAATACGCGGCCCCGGGGCCGCGTATTGCATCAGGAGTAGTCACAACAACAGTTCGGCTTTGTGTATTACAACTCATAGAAAAGGGGTGCACCCGGGCCGATCGGAATGCCCAGAATGATCCATATGATCAGCATGATAAGCCAGGCTGCCAGGAAAATAAAGGTATAGGGCAGCATGGTGGCGATAATGGTGCCGATACCGGCCTTCTTGTCGTATCGCTCCATAAAGGCCACGATCATCGCAAAATAGGACATCATGGGAGCGATTACATTGGTAACGCTGTCGCCCACACGTTAGGCAAGCTGGGTAAACTCGGGCGAATAGCCCAGCAGCATGAACATGGGGATGAAAACCGGGGCAAGAATGGCCCACTTGGCGCTCGCGCTTCCCACTACCAGGTTAATCAAGGCAGAAACCAGCACAAGGGCGATCATCAGCGGGATGCGGCCCATGCCCAGCGACCCGATAAAGTTAGCTCCCTGGATGGCGAATATCAGGCCCAGATTGGTCCAGTTGAAGTAAGCCACAAACTGTGCGGCAAAAAATACCAGCACAATATACGTGCCCAGGGTGGACATCGACTTGCCCATGCCGTTGATCACATCATAATTGCTCTTCAGGGTTTTGGCCGCAATCCCATATACCACGCCCAGAACGGCAGCCACCAAAAAGATGATGGCTACGATCCCGCTCATAAAGGGCGATCTGAGCAGATCGCCGGTTTCGGGGTCGCGCATAAAACCAGAACCGGGAATGGAAGACCAGATTCCCCCTTCGATCGGGACTGCACTCCACAGCAGCACCAGGGCCATGACGATCAGGGCCCAGAAAGTAGCCCGCAAACCCTTTCGTTCATCCCCGCTAAGTTGTTTGATCTCCTCCGGCCTGGCATCTCCCTTATATTCGCCCAAACGCGGCACAACGATCTTTTCGGTGATCCAGGTGCCGATATAGGCGATAAAAAAGGTGGAAACGAACATGAAGTAATAGTTGGCGGTGGGGTTCACGTTATAGATGGGATCGATGATCCGGGCCGCTTCTTCGGAGAGGCCGGCAAGCAGGGGATCGATGGTCCCAAGCAGCAGGTTTGCCGAATATCCACCCGAAACACCGGCGAATGCAGCCGCGATGCCCGCAATGGGGTTTCGTCCCACGGCCAGGAAGATCATTCCCCCCAGAGGAACCAGCACCACATAGCCGACCTCACTGGCCGTATTGGACAAAATACCGGCGAATACGATGGCGAAGGTCAGCAACTTCTTTGGAGCAGATATTACCAACTGGCGGAGGCTTGTCGACATCAGCCCGCTTGCCTCGGCAACCCCGATGCCCAGCAGGGCCACCAAAACCGTTCCCAGGGGGGCGAATGAGGTAAAATTCACCACCATATTGGTCATGATCATATGCAAGCCCTGGCGGCTCACCAGGTTGAAGACCGTTACCTCCTCGCCAGTACCCGGATGCACGGCCGTTACATTAAACAGTGCGGCCACTCCGCTGAGAAAAATGATGGCCACGGCAAACAATGCAAAGAGTGCCCCGGGATGGGGAAGCTTGTTGCCCACGCGCTCGATAACGCTGAGCATTTTCGACACCATATTGCTATTTTGCTTCTCCATAACTAGCGCACATTAAGTTTCCTGAAAATGAGGCCAAATTTAAAGAAATAATTGCCCCCCCAAAAAAAAGAACCACCTATTTTTTCAAGCCTGCTGATCTTTCACAGGGAGCAAAGAGCATTCGCCGGCCGCTTTTTATGCCGTGTAGAGACAACCCTGGTATGTATCCCTTTCAAGGAGCCTTTGCCAAATCATTTCGGTTACCTGGTCGGCCCGCACCTTTCCCCATCGCTTGCCCAAAATCAGCCGGGGCGGGATCTCGCCGGAGAAACGGTCAATGGCAATGCCGGGGCGAAGCCTCTCGACAAGATCTGCCATGAGTTCAACGTATTCCTCCAGCCCAAACAAGGCAAAGCGTTCGGGAAAGCGCGCATATTCACCAGCCATGGGGGTGTCCCTCACGATCTGAAGCTGGTGGAACTTGATGGTGTCTATGGCAAGGCCGTTGATGAGCCCGGCCTGGGCCAGTATCCTTTCACGGCTCTCTCCCGGAAGGCCCAGTATCATATGAATTCCAGTAAGCAGCCCCCTGCCAGATGTCATGGCAATGGCGAGAGCGGCATCGGCAAAGTTGTGTCCGCGACAGATACGTTTCAGGGTGTCGTCGTAACACGACTCCACCCCGTATTCGACCTTGATAAAGTATTTCTGCGACAGGGCGGCCAGGTAGTCCAGCTTTTCTTCGTCCACGCAATCGGGCCGGGTACCAATGACCAGTCCAGATACCGCAGGGTGCCCCAGGGCCTGCCCGTAAACTTTCTGCAGCTGCTGAAGGCTTGCGTATGTGTTGGAATACGGCTGAAAATAGGCCACAAAGCGGTTGGCCCTGGGATAACGCCGCCTGACAAATTCCAGGCCTTCGTCGATCTGGGCATGAATGGGTTTTTCCGGAAGGCAGTAAGCAGGGCTGAATCCTTCGTTGTTGCAGAAGGTACAGCCTCCGGTGCCCACCGTGCCATCCCGGTTCGGGCAGGAAAACCCTGCATTGATCGAGAGTTTCTGCAACCTGCCTCCATAGCGCTGCCGGCACAGTTCAGACCATGCATTGTAGGGCCGGGGGCTTTCCCATGGATAGAGTCGGGGCGACATGGGCATATGGGTTTGACCGGCAAAAATACACAACTTTTTTGATTTCCAATACCTTAACCTGCAAGGGCTTATAGCCTGAATTTGCTATTTGGCCAGGTTTTCATACCTTTGCATGGACAAAACCCACCCTTTTCTTCATGATGCATTATCTGGATCTTCTGGTGTTCATCTCATACATGATGGGCGTGATCGGGATCGGCATTTACTTCCTTATGCGCAACCAGGGGGTCGACGACTATTATGTAGGGGGAAGGAGGATCGGCAGTATTCACATCGGATTGTCGGTGGTGGCCACCGATGTGGGCGGAGGGTTCTCGATCGGCCTGGGCGGACTGGGCTTCATCATGGGCCTGGCCGGATCGTGGATGCTTTTTACCGGTCTGCTGGGGGCCTGGCTCAGTGCCGTTATTCTGATACCCAGGGTAAAACAGATGGAAGCCAGCCGGGTATTTTACACCTTTCCCCAGTTTCTGGGAAGTTTTTATACGCCGCGGGTAGCTCTGCTGGCCGGCATCATATCGGCCATCGGCTATCTTGGATTCACCAGCTCTCAGATCCTGGCAGGGGCCATTCTGGCCGAAGCCACCTTTACGCCCATGCTCGACAGGCAAACGGCCCTGATTATCATGGGCGCGATTGTCATTCTATATACGGCCATGGGAGGCATCAAAGCGGTCATTTATACCGACACCATACAGTGGATCATCCTCATGGGAGGGCTGATTTTTATCGGGATTCCCATATCGTATTACAGCGTGGGGGGCTTAACGGGCATCAGGGAGGTATTGCCGCCCGAATTTTTCAGCCTGGCCAACATCAGCTGGCAGCAAATGCTCAACTGGGCAGTCACCATCATTCCCATATGGTTTGTGGGCATGACCCTTTATCAGCGAATCTATGCTTCCAAAAATCGCCGACAGGCACAAAGGGCCTGGTATATTGCCGGTCTTTTCGAATGGCCGGTCATGGCGTTTATGGGGGTATTGCTCGGACTCTTTGCCCGGGTCGCCATCGAACAGGGCTTGTTCGGATACCTCGGATACAGTTCGCACCTGCATATTAATCCTGAACAGGGACTCCCCCTACTGCTGCGGACCGTTTTGCCTGTGGGGATGATGGGGCTGATGATGGCAGCCTATTTCTCGGCCATCATGTCGACAGCCGACAGTTGCCTGATGGCCTCCAGCGGCAACTTTATTACCGATATCCTTGGCAGGTGGTTCCGGTTGCCACAAGGCCGGAAAGGATTTCTGCTTATCTCCCAGGGGCTTACCTTCGGTCTGGGCAGTATTGCCCTGCTGCTGGCCACCGTCATGCCCAATGTGCTCGAACTGATGCTTTATTCTTATGCATTTATGGTATCGGGGCTGTTCGTGCCGGTAATGGGCGGGTTGTTTTATAAAAAAGCCAGTTCGGCGGCCGCATTCTGGGCCATGCTGCTGGGCGGAGGGACCACCCTGGTATTGATCATCGGTGGCCGTGAGCTGCCATGGGGGCTGGATCCCAATATTTTCGGCATTAGCCTGTCGTTTTTCACATTTATATTGATTAACTTCACAAAAAAAAGCTGACATGGACTACACATTTTATTTTCCCAAAGACAAGGTTCCGGAACAAACCCGGAAAGAAGTGGCCGATTTCCTGTACGAACACCTCGACCAGTTTGGCGACAAACATGAATACATCACCAAATGCATCAATTTTGCCCTGGACGATCAGGAAAAATTTGGGGGCTTTGTCCTGGTTTCCCGCGATGGTGACCGGATCACCGGCGCAGTGGTGGTAAACAAAACAGGCATGGGAGGATATATTCCGGATAACATCCTGGTGTATATTGCCGTGCATAAAGATTACCGGGGGCAGGGACTGGGAAGGAAGCTAATGGAAAAAACCTTCGAAAAGGCCAAAGGCGACATCAAATTGCACGTGGAACCCGAAAACCCGGCCCGCCACCTCTACGAGAAACTAGGTTTCACAAGCAAATACCTTGAAATGAGGCGCACTCAATAGACCAAATCAGGTATGGCAGAAATCTCGATCAGCCGAAAGAAGCTCAAACACAATTACGACTACCTCGACCGCCTGTTCAGCAAACACCATATCCAATGGGGTATCGTGACCAAACTGCTTTGCGGTAACCCCATGTTCATCAGGGAAATCATCGGATTGGGTGCCAGGGAACTGATGGATTCACGCATTTCCAACCTGCGCACCATCAAGCGGATCGACCCGGAGGTAAGGACCGTCTACATCAAGCCCCCACCCCGCCGCAGCATCCGCAGCGTGGTCAAATACGCCGACGTAAGCCTGAACTCCGACCTGGAAACCTTGAAAATCATATCCAAAGAAGCAGAAAAACAGGATAAGAAACACCAGGTGATCATCATGGTAGAGATGGGTGAGCTCAGGGAAGGGGTCATGGGCGACAACCTGGTCAATTTTTACGAACAGGCTTTTGGCTTGCCCAACATCGACATCCTGGGATTTGGCACCAACCTCAATTGCCTCTACGGGGTGATGCCCTCGCGCGACAAGCTGATACAGCTGAGCCTGTACCGGCAAATTGTCGAAATGAAATTCAGCAGGCAGATCAGGCTGCTTTCGGGGGGTACCTCGGTCACCATTCCCATGCTGGCCAAGAACCAGGTCCCTTCGGTGGTCAATCATTTCCGCGTGGGAGAAACCCTCTATTTCGGGGCCGACCTTTGGACCGGGAAAACCATCAGGGGGATGAAGGACGATGTGATCACCTTCCGCTCCGAGATCATTGAACTCATTGAAAAGCCCATGGTGCCCGAAGGCAACCTGGCAGAGAACCCCTCGGGCGATTCCTATGAGATCAATACGAAAGATTACGGGAAAACCTCATGGCGGGCCCTGCTTGACGTGGGGCTTCTGGACATCAGCCCCGATTTTTTGATCCCCCTTGACAAAAACATGGAGATCGCGGGGGCCAGTTCCGACATCCTGGTCATCGACCTGGGCAGAAACCCAAAGAAATACAAGGTGGGCGACTTCATCAAATTCAAACTGAAGTACATGGGCGCCCTTGGCTTGTTCAGTTCCGATTACGTGGCCAAAAAACTCGAAGACTGATCCTTACCTGATCCGGTCGGCTGATCGCACCAGATTCTCATCCCGTCTGATGGCCCTGTTTGCCATCAGGATGAGTAACAGCGAAATCAGGGGAAAGACAACACCTGACCCATAGGAGAATTCGGGATATCCCAGTTGGCTTCGTACGTTGTCAATAAAGAAGAAGGTCACCAGGATCAGGGCCACATGCAGCAGGATATTCAACTTGCCCAGCTTGATCTGGAACAGGCGTCGCCTGAATTGAAAGGTGGTATAGAATGTCAGCACCAGGATGGCCATAAAAAGCACCAACAGGGCAATCCCAAGCCAGCCTCTCGACAACTGTTCAAAGGCATCAAAAAAAATGCGTTGCTCAAACAACCGCAGGGGCATCCCGGGCGCCCTGGTTGGAAAATGGGCCATGGGAAGCAGCCCGAACAGAACGGTAAAAACAAATACCAGGAACAGGTACAGGCTCTGAATTCGTTGCATCATAGCTGGTGGAGGGTTTGGTTTGACACAATACATAACAAAAATAGACAAAAAAACGCTCTGCTCCAGCCGGAAAGTCGGCAAACGAGGCAAGGTAGGGAAAATAAATAATTTTTAATTGAATAAATTTGTTTATATTTGTGCGCGGATTCCCGCATATTCTAGTATTCTTTAATACGTCACCATACAATTTTATATCTCATCCCAATATCCTTGCCCTGGGATCGTTCACCGTAACGACACCAATCCCTTATCCGAATGCAGTGTGTAACTGTATTGCTTTCACATAATGAAATCTTCCGACTAAAAACAACATCCATCATCCATCACGGATACCTAATTTCTGATAACACATGTACGACATTGTAGAGCTGAACAGCAAACTACTTACAGAACTCAAGGAAATTGCAAAAAGCCTTGACATTAAAAAAGTAGACTCCTATAAAAAGCAAGACCTTATTTATAAAATACTGGATGCACAGGCATTGCGTCCGGATGGAGTAAAGGAGGCCGAGAACAGGGAGAAAAAGACAGGCCGCAGGCCCGGCAGACCGCGCAAACGCATTCCCGCCGGCACATCTTCCGAACAAACCAAGCGGGAAGATGCCGGCAAAGACCTTCAGAATAAAGAAGAAAAGGTGGAGGTGGTCGGGAAGCCCGAACATCAGGAAAAGCCACAGCCGGACCAGGTGGGCAGGCCTAAGGCAGAGGAAGCCAAAAAACCTGAACCAGCCAGGGCCGAAGAGCAAACCCCCAGGCAGGGCGGGCAGGGGCAGGAGGCCGGAAAACAGCCGGCGAAAAGGCAAGAGGATGCCCCGCACAGGCACAAGCAGGACAAAAGTCCGGATAAGCGAGGGCAACAGGGCCGGCGTCAGGCTGCCCAGGCAGAAGCCAAATCCAGGGAAACACCCAGGCAGGCCGAAAAGCCTGATCCGAGGGGAAAACAGCCCGATGAGGCCCCCAGGAAAGACAAGACCGAAGAAGTTCCCCAGCAACAAGGTCTCAAAGACAGACCGAAGCCGGGCCAGCCCGAACAGGTGCAAAAAGAGAAGGAGGGCCAACCAAAACATAAGGGACCGGACCGCAGGGGTGAACCGGTTTATGAGTTCGACGGCATTATTACCGCAGAAGGGGTATTGGAGATCATGCCCGATGGGTATGGCTTCCTCAGGTCTTCTGATTACAATTACCTGAACTCTCCCGACGATATATACGTGTCTCAGAGCCAGATCAAGCTGTTTGGCCTGAAAACGGGCGATACGGTAAAAGGAGGCATCAGGCCCCCAAAGGAAAGCGAAAAGTATTTTCCCCTGATCAAAGTGGAACTGATCAATGGCCGCATACCCGCTGAAGCCCGCGACAGGGTGCCCTTCGATTTTCTGACCCCCCTTTTTCCCGATGAAAAATTCCAGTTAACCGGGCATGCGGGCGCAACCATGTCTCCGCGTATCATCGATATGTTCGCCCCAATAGGTAAAGGACAACGGGGTCTCATTGTGGCCCAGCCCAAAACCGGGAAGACCATTCTGCTGCAGGAGATCGCCAACGCCATTGCAGCCAACCACCCCGAGGCCTACCTTATCGTGCTGCTCATTGACGAGAGGCCGGAAGAGGTAACCGAAATGGCCCGCAATGTTCACGGCGAAGTGATCGCCTCCACTTTTGACGAACCGGCCGAACGCCACGTCAAGGTGGCTGGCATCGTGCTGGAAAAGGCCAAGCGGATGGTGGAATGTGGCCACGATGTGGTCATCCTGCTCGACAGTATCACCCGGCTGGCCAGGGCATTCAATACCGTATCACCGGCTTCGGGCAAGGTGTTGAGCGGAGGGGTCGATGCCAATGCCCTGCACAAGCCAAAGCGTTTTTTCGGTGCTGCACGCAATATTGAAAACGGCGGTTCGCTCTCCATCATTGCTACCGCCCTGATCGATACCGGTTCGAAAATGGACGAAGTGATCTTCGAGGAATTCAAGGGAACGGGCAATATGGAACTTCAGCTGGACCGCAAACTTTCGAACAAGCGGATATTCCCCTCCATCGACATTGTGGCCTCGGGTACCCGCAGGGAGGATCTGCTGCTCAGCAAGGAGATGATGAACCGCATTTGGGTGCTCCGCAAGTTCGTTGCCGACATGACGCCCATGGAGGCCATGGAGTTTCTGCTCGAAAGGATCAGGCATACCAAAAGCAACGAAGAGTTTTTGATGTCGATGAATGCATAGGCCTTTTTCTGTACCTGGCCAACTTACCGGATACGCCGTTTTTTTAACCGCAGCGAATTTACCACCACGATCACGTCGGATACCGCCATGGCAAAGGCAGCAACAATGGGGGTCAGCAATCCGATCATGGCCAGCGGAATGGCGGCCACATTGTAAAAGAATGCCCAGAACAGGTTTTCCCTGATGGTGCGCAACGTGGTCCTGGTCGTGCCGAATGCCTTGGCAAGCAGGTCAAGGTCGCCTTTCAGCAGTATCACCTCGGCCGATCTGACGGCCACCTGGGTGGCATCGCTCATGCTGATCCCCACATAGGCCTTGGCCAGGGCAGGCGCATCATTGATGCCGTCGCCAACCATGGCCACCCTGGCCGTGGCAGACAATTCTTCGATGATCTGTAATTTCTGGTCGGGCAGCATCTCGGCATACACCTGCTGAATGCCCAGTTCGGATGCAATGTGGTCGCAGCGCGACTGCCTGTCGCCACTCAGCAGGGCGGTCCTGAGCCCATTTTTGTGTAAATAGGCGATCAATGCGGAAGCCCCGGGTTTTATGTCGTCTTCCAAATCGAGCCAGGCGATCAGTTCGCCATTCATCAATAGATACACGTTGTGGGTATCGTCGGAGGTCAGATGGGATGCCACCCTGTAGGAACCCGCCACGTAGTTGTTGCCCTGGGTGTCGGTGGCTTCGATGCCCATTCCTTTTTGTTCTTCCACGCTTTCCAAACGCAGAAGTTCAGCCCCCGAAAAGTACTGCGTAATGGCCTGGGCAACAGGATGACCTGAATGCTTTTCGAGACTGTAGAGCAGGCTGCGTACCTTTTCTTCTGGCTGGCCGAAACATTCCAGCTTGTTAATATGGAATTTTCCGGTGGTCAGGGTGCCTGTTTTATCAAATACCACCATATTCACCGCACTGAGCTTATCGATGGCCGTTCCACCCTTGATCAGAATGCCGCTTTTGGCCGAGCGGCCCAACCCCACCACCACAGCAGTGGGAATGGCAAGGCCCAGGGCACACGGACAGGCAATGACCAATACGGCGATCCCCCGCATCAGTGAATCGCGGAAGGGCAGCGCGGTGCCGAAGAACCAGAAGGCAATGGTCAACAGGGCTAGTCCCACCACCACGGGCACGAACACCCTGCTGATCTTATCGGCCAGGTTTTGTAATTTGGGCTTGTCTTGCTGGGCATTGCGCACCAGCTCAATGATCTGCGAAAGCACCGTATCTTTTCCGGTGGCCGTGGCCTTTACCCTGAGGCTGCCGGCAACCAGCAGTGTCCCCCCCACCACCTTATCTCCTTTCTCCTTATCGACGGGCAGGCTTTCTCCCGAAATCAGGCTTTCGTCAAGGCTGCCCGATCCCCAGATTATTTCTCCATCGACAGCCACCTTATCGCCTGTATTCACCAGCACAACATCTCCCTTCTCGACCAGGGAGGCATCCACCTCCTCAACACGCTCCTGCCCTCCGTGCATTTCGGTGATCAGCCGCCGGGCAATATTTTTCTGCAGCTTTACCAGGTCGTCGATGGCAGAGGTGGTCTTTCTCACCGAGCGGTATTCGAGCATATTGCCCAACAGCACAATGGAAATGATAGAAGCGGAGGTTTCGTAGAACATATAATCGTGCCCAAGCCCGTAGATGGTACCGATCAGGCTGTAAATAAAGGCTGCTGTACTACCCAGGAAGATCAGTACATCCATATTGGTCACACCGGCCTTCAGACTGTACCAGGCGCTTCGTCCGAAATGCAAAAAACCGACAGTGAAAACGGGGATGGTCAGCGCCAGCTGAAAGAATTCATTGTGCAGGAAATCGACCGGGATAAACATGGCCAACACCAGGGGAAGGGTGAAGACGGCGGTGAACCAGAATTTCTTTTCGATAGACGCCATGCCTTTTTTCGGGATCCCTTCCCTGTCGAGGGCACTCTCAACAGTATAGCCCAGAGATTCGATCCGCCGGACCGCCAGCGGCAATCTTGACTCATCGGCTGCTTCGAAGCGCACCTCGCCCGTGGTGAAGTCGGCCGTGACCTTGTGAAAACCCTCTTTTTCCAGCACATGCCTGATGCCCAGGGCGCAGTTGGTACACGACATTCCCTTTACCTTGAAGGCCACCGTTTTGAATAAGTGTTCTGACATACCTGATTTCCTTATTACGAAATGACAACTTCCCATAAAAGAACAACAGCTCAAAGAGAATGTTTGATCGGGCCCAAAACCGATGGCTATTTGAACGATTGTGATTAATTTTGGAAAAAAAAGATCATGGTCGCCCAATATGAAATCAGCCTCCCGCCCTTTCAACGGGGCATTCACTCCATTACCCGGCATATCAGCGAAGCCATGGAGAAACTGCCGTCTACCGGCATGGTGAACCTGTTCATTCACCACACCTCGGCAGGACTGATGATCAATGAGAACGCCGACCCTTCGGTAGCCCGAGACCTCCACCAGGCCATGAACCACCTGGCCCCGGAACGTATGCCCTATTATACCCACGTCATGGAGGGGGACGACGACATGCCGGCACACATCAAATCAGCCCTTACGGGGGTCTCCCTGAACATTCCCGTTTCGGGGGGACGGATGAAACTGGGCACCTGGCAGGGAATCTTCCTTTGCGAGTTCAGGGAAAGAGGCGGTTCGCGCAAGCTGACCATCACCGTGACCGGACAGTGATCCCTTCCCTTTCAGGCCTGTTTTACCCATACGCATATTGCTGTTTTTCAGCATTATATTCACCCCCTTCCTGATTTTAACAAAATTTTTATAAAAAATTCTTGCATTACGAAACCTTTCGTAGTATATTTACCTACGAAAACAATCGTACTATGAACAGGGAAAAGAAATACCATCCGACCGAAAGCGAGCTCGAAATCCTGCAGGTATTGTGGGAGAAAGGCAAAGCAACCGTGCGGGAAGTACATGACGTGCTTTCCAAAACCAGGGATACAGGGTACACCACCACCCTGAAAACCATGCAGATCATGACAGAAAAAGGCCTGCTGACAAGGGATACCAGCAGCAGAACACATATTTATATACCTGCAGTAAGCAAGGAACAAACCCAGCAGCATTTCATCAGTAAAATGATGAATGGGCTGTTTGATGGTTCACCCGGACGCCTTGTAATGGGGGCGCTGGATAACAAAAAACTATCCAAAGACGAACTGGAAGAGATTCATAATTATCTCAAACAATTTGAATAGCAATCAACATGGGCATCACCGAACACATGGTACATCCATTTATCAATGCGCTGGGCTGGACCTTGCTGCACAGCCTCTGGCAAATATTGCTCATTGCGGTCCTTTGGAAGCTGGCCATGGCTATCACCGCAAAAAGCACAGCAGCACTGCGCTATAGGCTGACATTATGGACTATGCTGGCAATACCGGCTTCTTTTGTTTATACATTTACCCGTCAGTATACGCTGTACAGGCAAGCACGCCAGATTGTGGCACTCGAGTTTGAGACCATGGAGTGGATGGCGGCGCCCGGTACACAGTCGTTTTATTTGCTCGACAGGGCTCAGCCTTTATCACTCCAGCAGTTTGATGCCTATACACCCTATGTATTCTGGGTATACATAACAGGTCTTCTGATTGTATCACTGCTGGCCATACGTGATTACACCAGGGTTTTCCGCCTGAAAAGGAGCGGACTGACAGCCCTGCCCGGACAGTGGCAGCAAAGGATATCATCGCTCATCGAAACGAGCAAGCTTAGCCATAAAGTTAAAATTTGGCTTTCTGCCAGGGTTGAGGTAGCTATGGTAGTAGGTTTTTTAAAACCAGTCATCCTGCTCCCCCTGGCCATGCTTTCGTCCATGACCACCGAACAGATTGAGTCAATTATACTCCACGAACTTTGCCACATTCGCCGAAAAGATCATTATGTCAACGCACTTCAGACCCTGCTTGAGATTGCCTTTTTTTACCATCCAGGCATATGGCTTATCAGCCGCAGAGTCAGGCAGGAAAGGGAGCAATGCGTTGATGAATGGGTGATTGACATAACCGGAAACCCTGTAAGCTATGCAAGGGCGCTGGTAAGCCTTGAAGAAAATCGCAGCCCAGCGGCTCCGCAACCAGCCCTGGCTGCAACCCAATCAAACACTCAGTTATTAATTCGTATTAAACACATGATGACCATGAAAACAAGAAAATTTCATGCTGGCCAGAAACTGGCCGCCATGATGGCCATTTTGGCCGCCTTCGCATCCGTGGCCTGGGTTAGTCCGGCCAGGACCATCGACCTTCGGCAGCTTGCCACCGATTATTCTCCCGATTTCCGGGAATCAAGGCCTTCATTTGACCTTGCAACCATGGACAAAGCGGAAGTGGCCCCTGACGACCCTCCCGCCGTTAACAACCCGGAAATGGAAAAGAGTGAGCTTAAATCCCTTCGCCTCCTCGACGGCACCACTATTCAATGGCAGGATATTAGCGAGCAAAACCGAAAGGAACTTGAGAAAGCCATCGAAGAGGCCCGGATTACCATTGAACGCGAAGTCAGGGAAAGATTCCAGACAGAAGAGTTCAGACGAGAAATGCAGAAAGCCAATGAGGCCTATCAGAAGGTCATGCAGGAGGTGATGGGACAATTTAACAACGAGGAGTTTCAACAGGAAATGAACAAATTGGGAGAAGATTTCCGGAAAGCCATGGAACAGGTCGAACAGGAATTTAACACGGAAGCGTTTCATCAACGCATGCAGGAATTAAAAGATCAGGTTGAACAGGAGTTTCGCATCGAAGAGTT
>PWJC01000071.1 GCA_003560165.1 Bacteroidales bacterium | reverse complement strand
CTGGCGAGGGCCTTTAGTAAGCAGGCCACGAGGGAGGCAGTAAAGGCCTGATGAATAGGCACGATGATGGTGCCGACCGGCTTGGCCTGCGTGAGCGAAGCGGCCGTAGATTTTAGCAGGGGCCACAGCGAGCGGCGATTTTTCTTTTTGGTACTTTTTCTTTTGATCGCCAAAAGAAAAAGTACAACCAAAGGAAAAGAAAAGACAGTGGAAAGTAGAAGGTAGAAGGTAGAAAATAGAAGATAGAAGGTAGAAGGTAGAAGGTAGAAGGTAGAAGGTAGAAGGTAGAAGACGGAGGACAGAAGACGGAAGACGGAAGACGGAAGACAGAAGACAGAAGACAGAGGACAGAAGACAGAAACCCAAAAGCCAAAATCCAACAGCCAACAGCCAAAACCCAAAAGCCAAAATCCAACAGCCAAAAGCCAATAGCCAACAGCCAATAGCCAAAAGCCAACAGCCAAAAGCCAAAAGCCAAAAGCCAAAAACCAAAATCCAACACTTTCTTTTCTCCCCATTTTATCGTACATTTGGGCAACTTTGTCACCGCCGAACAGCTTCTCATGGTAAGACAATGGCTCAGATCGATCAGCGGGCGGATTTCTGCCCTTGCAACTACCGGGGGCACGCAAGCTGAACCCCTGCCGAAGGCTGTCCGGGGCTCTTCCATTCACGAAAAAGAATTGCGGGCCACCAACACCCTGATCAGCAACCTGCCGGGCTTTATTTACCGCTGCACCTACGACGAACATTGGACCATGACCTACCTCAGCAACGGCTTCGAGGCCATCACCGGCTACACACGCAATGAGGTGCTGTACAACAAAACAATTTCCTTCAACCACATCATTCACCCCGACTACCGCAACAAGCTGCATTCAAGCTGGGAGCATGTCATCAAAACACACCGCCCGCTGGAGATGGAATACCCCATTATCCATAAAGACGGCAGGCTGCGGTGGATCTGGGAACGGGGGCAGGGCGTGTACGACGATAAGGGAAAGTTCCTGTTCATCAAGGGCTTTATTGCCGATATCAGCGAACGGCGAAAAACGGAAGCCTCGCTGAAAAAGCTGGTGTTTGCCGCAGAGGAGTTTTTGCAGATGGCCGCCGAAAAAATCGATTACCAGGACATCACCGACGCCTTCCGCGAACTTACCGGCGCCGGCTTCGCCCTAATGAACGTATACGGGAAAACCGGCGAATTCTTTACGACCGTGGCTGTTTCAGGGATGAAGGAAGAGTACGCAAAAGCCACAAAACTGCTGGGATACGAAGTAGTGGGCAAAACCTGGCGGCAGCAGCAGCCCAAATCCGAACAAATAAAAGGCCAGAACCTGACGCGGGTCGACAGCCTGAAGTCTATTTCCGGGAACCAGATTCCCGAAATTGTTCAACGGCAAATCGAGGTCCTGTCAGGGAAGGGCGAAATCTGGCTGCTGAAGATCATGAAGGGAGACCTCATGGTGGGCGATTTCACCTTCATCATGCCCCCGAAGCAGCTGTTTACCAGCCACGACATCGCGACCATCTACAGCCGGCAATGCGGGCTGCTGCTTACCCGGAAGCAGGCCGAAGAAGAGCTCAGAGAAGCCCGGCTGATGGCCGAATCGGCCAACCGCGCAAAAAGCGAGTTCCTGGCCAATATGAGCCACGAGATCCGCACCCCCCTCAATGCCATACTCGGATTCAGCGAACTGCTGAAGCAAAACACCGATTCGGAAGAAAACCTCCTCATGCTTGATTCGGTGCTTTTAGGCGGCCGGCAGCTGCTGTCGCTGATCAACGACATCCTCGATTTATCGAAGATCGAAGCCGGAAAGATGGAGCTATTTCCCCGCCCCTGCGATGTGCTCGAATTGTTGCATGAAACCAGGGACCTTTTTTCAAAAAAAGCCGAAAAAAAAGACCTGGAGCTAAAGATAGAAGGACCTCCTGAACTGCCCGGCTTGCTGATGCTTGACGAAACCAGGGTAAAACAGATCCTGTTCAACCTGGTAAGCAACGCAGTAAAGTTCACCGAAAAGGGATCGGTAATCCTGGGCGCCGGCTTTGTGTTGGACGGCCCCAAAAGCGGCCTCTTCAGTCTGGTAGTCGAAGACACCGGCATTGGCATGACCCCTGAGCAGCAGGGGCTGATATTCGAAGAGTTCACCCAACTCGGCCCACATGAAACAAAAAAATACGAAGGCACCGGGCTGGGACTGGCCATCGCCAAAAAGCTGGCCCAAAAAATGCAGGGCCACATCGGGGTAGAAAGCACGAGCAACAAGGGTTCGCGCTTTACCGTAGAACTGCCCGGCATTGCCCTGGCCCCCGAATTGCCCCCACAGCCCAAAAAGGAGGACGACCATGGCGATGTCCGTTCTGAGCCGGCCCTGGCGGTGCATCGGCCACAAAGCCTTCACAGCTTCCTGGACGCTACAAACGCCACCCTCATGCCTCAATGGGAAAACATCAACAACCAGCTGGTGCTGTATAAGATCGAAGCCTTTGCACAAAGCCTGCACCAACTGGCGGCAACCCATCAGCTGAGTCACATCGAAGAGTATGCCCTGCGGCTGCTGACATATGTTGAACAGGCCGATGCCGCGATGATCAAAACCGGGCTGGAAGAGTTCCCTTTGCTCATCGGCAAACTGCAGCAGCATATTGGCCCGGGGGCGGTTCAAAACACGTAAACCCTGTGAAAAATCAGTTAACTTTGTTTGTTGATATCGCCACAGCCGGCGACATCTATTCATCAATGAGGGCGTGCTATGAGTGAACTTCAAAAAAAGCAGTTTTCCATCCTGGTGGTTGACGACAACAAGGAAAACCTGAAGGTGGTCAGCAATTTTTTAAAGACAGAAGGCTACCAGATCGCCCTGTCGCTCAATGCGGCCGATGCCCTGAACATTCTGCAGGAAAACGAGATCGACCTGATATTGCTCGATGTGATGATGCCCGGTGTGGATGGGTTCACCTTTTGCAGGCAATTGAAAAAAGACAAAAAACTGGCCGACATCCCGGTGATCTTTTTAACGGCCAAGGCCGAAACCGCCGATCTGGTCGAAGGCTTCCAGGCCGGAGGCGTTGACTACATCACCAAGCCCTTCCAGAAAGAAGAGCTGATCGCCAGGGCAAACAACCACATTGCACTGGCCCATGCCAAAAAGATGATCTCGCGTCAAGCCTTGCAGATCAGGGAGATCAACCGCACCAAAGACCGGCTGTATTCGGTGATCGCCCACGACATCAAATCGCCCTTTGCCAACATCTCGATGCTGATCTCCACCCTGGCCGAGGGCTACCTCGATCCCAGCTCTGAGGAATACGACGAGATTTTGCAGAACATCAACACCTCTACCCAGGAAACCTACAGCCTGCTCGAAAACCTGCTGCACTGGACTCGTTCGCAGACGGGCAACCTGGAGCAATCGCCCGAAGCCCTAAATGTGGCCGAACTCATTACCAACACCTGCCGCCTGATGGAACCCCATGCCCAGCGAAAGCAGATCGCCCTGCACCACCACGTGTCTGACGGGCTGGTCATCATGGCCGACAGCAACATGATCAGAAGCGTGCTGCAGAATCTGGTGAACAACGCCATCAAGTTCACAAAGCCCGGGGGTGAGGTAAGGGTGGAAGCCTCTGAACAAAACGATGAGGCAGTGATCGAGGTGAAGGACACGGGCATCGGCATCCCCGAAGAGAACAAGAAAAAACTGTTTAAAGACGAAGGCCAGCTGACCACCCGGGGCACCGGCAATGAAAAAGGCAGCGGGCTGGGGCTTTTGTTGGCCAAAGACTTTGTTTTGCGCAACAACGGAAGCATCGGCATCGAAAGCAAGGAGGGAAAGGGTACCAGCTTCACACTGCGTTTTCCATTGTAGTCCATCCAAAAAGCATTCACTACCCAATGGGGTGTTATGATACTACTTCCTTTTATTCACAACCTCACCCTGCTGATCTCCCTGGCTGTCATCTACAGCCTGATGCTTCGCTACCTCGAACAAAACCCGGCCTGGCTTCAGCTTTGGTCGGGCATCTTTTTCGGGAGCATGGCCATTGTGGGCATGATGAGCTCCTTTGAACTGTCCGAAGGCATCATCTTCGACGGCCGGACGGTGATTTTGAGTGTGGGCGCATTGTTCGGAGGTCCTCTTACAGCCCTGCTGTCGATGCTCATCGCCGCCGCGTACCGGATCTATGTGGGCGGGGCCGGGCTTACCATGGGGCTGCTGACCATCTTTACCGCCTGTGCCCTGGGCACTCTGCACCATTTTTTGCGCAAACAGCATCGCATAGCCAGCTCACCGTTAGCCTTCCTGCTGCTGGGTCTTGTCGTACACGCTTTTGTAATTGCCTTCCTGGTGACACTTCCCGGGGGCGCGGCCGCCGAATTACGCCCCCAGCTGTTGCTGCCCGTCCTGGTGTTGCTGCCCCTGGCCACCCTCTTGCTGGCCTTGCTGTTTCGCAGCCAGGAGAAGCAGCTAACCCTGATCAAAAAACTCTATGAAAGCGAGGAACGATTCAGGCAGGTATTCCAGAACTCCAATGCCGTGCAGATGATCCTCGACCCCCAAAACGGCCGCATCATTGATGTGAACCAGGCCGCGGAGCGTTTTTACGGATGGCCGGCAAACACGCTCAGGCAGATGTGCATGACCCAGATCAACACCCTCACCGAAGAGGAGGTGAAAAAAGAGATGAAGGCGGCCAAAGCGGGGAAAAAAGACTTTTTCCGGTTCCAGCACCGCCTGGCTTCGGGGCAGCTCAGGGATGTAGAGGTGCATGCCGGACCGGTCGAAATTTCGGGGAAAAAGATGCTGTTCTCCATTGTGCAAGACATAAGCCAGCGGGTAGAGAGCGAGCAGGAGCTGGCCAGGGAACGAAAGCTGCTTCGTACACTGATCGACAGCATGCCGGCCACTGTATATGTAAAAGACCGGCAGCTGCGCAAGATACTGGTAAACAGGGAGGAGCTCAGGATGCTGGGGAAACCCGAAGCAGAAGTCGTCGGGAAAACCGACCGCGACCTCTACCCCGCCGACAGGGCGGTCGAGTTCGAGAAAGACGACCGCCGGGTGATGGAGCAGGGCAAGGAGGTGATCAACCGCGAGGAGCGGATTACCGGGCCCGACGGGAAAGAGGTCTGGCTGCTGACGTCCAAAACCCCCATCAAGGACCATGAGGGCAAGGTCATCGGATTGGTGGGTGTGGGGCGCAACATCACCGGCCTGGTAAGGGCATCGGAAGAGTTGCAGCAGGCCAAGGAGGCGGCCGAAGAGGCCAACCGGGCCAAAAGCGAGTTTCTGGCCAATATGAGCCACGAGATCCGCACCCCGATGAATGCCATACTGGGGTTCAGCGAAACCCTTCATCTGCAAATCAACGATGCGGCCCATAAAAACATGCTGCGCTCCATCCTCTCGAGCGGAAAACTCCTGCTGGCCCTGCTGAACGACATCCTCGACCTGTCGAAGATCGAGGCGGGCAAGCTCGACCTCGTTCCCCATCCCACCAACCTGAAAGAGATCATCGCCGAAATGGGGGGGCTTTTCGGCCCGAAAGTGGAACAAAAAGGGATACGCTTCGCCGTAAAAATTCAGGAAACCTTCCCCGACTACCTCCAGCTCGACGAGGTGAGGATCAAGCAGGTGCTGTTCAACCTCCTCGGCAATGCGGTCAAGTTTACCCAGCAAGGGCAGATCACCGTTTGCCTTGAATTTACCCGTAAAGACGAATACAGTGGCCACCTCAGCATCATGGTGAGGGACACTGGCATCGGCATCCCGGCCGATCAATTCGAAAACATCTTCAAGCCCTTTCACCAGCAAAGCGGTCAGTCGAACCGGCTATACGGCGGCAGCGGACTCGGGTTGCCCATATCCAAACGCCTGATCGAACAAATGAAGGGGGGCATCCATCTGAGCAGCCGGCCAGGCAAGGGCTCGACCTTTACAATCAACCTGCCCCATGTGCAGATTCCCGGCAAACTTCCACAGACCAGCAGTAAGGGATCGGAGGCCGCCAGGCATGCCAGATTCAAACCGGCCACCGTACTGATTGTCGACGATTCTCCCTCCAACGTACACCTGATGCAGGTAATGCTCTCTTCGGCAGGGCTGCAGACCCTGGCTGCAGAAAACGGAACGGGGGCGCTGAAACTGCTTGCACAGCAGCGTCCCGACCTGATCATCATGGACATCCTGATGCCGGGCATGGACGGATACCAGACCATCACCCACATTAAAGCAGATCAGGCATTCAAAAACATCCCGGTGATCGCCCTTACGGCCTTTGTGCACGATGACAAAACCCGCCCTGAGCTGTCGCTCTTCGATCAGCGGCTCTACAAACCGGTGAGCCAGGCCCAGTTGATGGAGGTACTCGGGCGTTTCCTGGAAAAAGAAGAACCACAGCCCGCCCGACAGGCCGCCGCAGTTAAAGAAAAGCCTCCGACCCCAAAGGGGCTGCCCGAAGAGGTCCGCAAAAAACTGCCGGCCCTTGTCGGGACGCTGGAAACCGAATACCTGCCCGAGTGGGAGCGCATCAAGGACCAGTGGGTGTTGTTTAAGATCGAAGACTTTGCCTGGCGGCTGAAGCATACCGCCTCCTCATATAATTTCAACTACCTGATCTCCTATGCCGATGGGCTGCAGAAGCTAATCGACATCCTCGACCTGGAAGCCCTCAAGAAAAAACTGCACGACTTCCCAAAAGTGATCCAGCAGATCAGGCATTGTGTTTTGGAGGAAGGGAGGAAGGAGTAAGTAGTAGGTAGTAGGTAGTAGGTAGGAAGAAGAAGTTGAAGAGTTGAAGAGTTGAAGAGTTGAAGCCCCTGGTAATTAAACTATTAAACTATTAAACTTTTAAACTTTTCAACTTTTCAACTATTAAACTTTTAAACTCTTAAACTCATAAACTCATAAACTCATAAACTCTTAAACTCTTAAACTCATAAACTCATAAACCTGTCTGGGGTTTTCCGGGGTTTTAACTGTCGCATCGACTGCGAGAAAAACACGAGTTGACTTTTCGACTTTTTAATGTAACTTCGTCTGTAATGTTCCGTGAATGAACGCCTCATGACAGCAAACCATCCTATTTCATTCATCCCTGGGTGGGGAAAAACAGCCTGGCGCGTGCTCATGGTGCTGACGGCCCTGGCCATTATCCCTGCGCTCTTTGCCGGAAAGGCCCATGCCCACGGGCATACCGGACAAATGCCCTGGCTTGAACGGCAGTACGACAGCTACCTGATGCAGGCCCTCGGCCACTATTACAATCCCCAGACCTTTTTCACCGATGTGCGCCTCGAACTGGAACCTGCTGCCAAAGGGCTGTATACCCCCGTTCATTGCGGATACGATCCCGCCCACCCGGGCCAGGGCCTTCACGCCCTGAACTTCCGTATTGCCGGCATCCGGGCAAGCATCAGCGTTCATCAGGATTACCTGCCCGCCGACCATGCGTTCATGCAGCGGCTCGCCCAGGCCACACTGAAAACGGTGCCCGGGCGGGGCGACCGGGTCGAGGTCAGCCCCATCGAATTCCCCCCCGGCATCGCTGCCCCTGTGTACACAGACCCCCTGCCGCCCCTGTTCGCCGACGAGAGCGTGCCCCGCATCCTGGCCGCGATCCTCATCGTGGCCCTGTTCCTGATCCTGGCTTTTTTGCAGCAGGCACGAAAACAAGCCACCTAGATCGCCGCCTCGAAAAACGGGGTGGTCATCTTCGTATACCCCAGTTCACCGATCAGACGCACCCCCTCATCAAACTGGCTGAGCAATTGTTCCGGGTGGTGGGCGTCGGTGCTGACCATAACGGGGATGTTGCGCTTAAGGCATTGTTTCAGCACCCGGGCTTCGGGATAGCTGTCCGGGCTTTTGCCGGTATAAATGCCGCGGGTATTCACTTCGACAATGCCGCCGTATCTGGCGATGGCGGCCAGCAGGCCCTCCACGGCGTTCAGGTACCAGGGGGCGGAGCTGTCGAAGACCTCTTCGCGGTTGTGCATGTTCACCTTGTCGAGGTGGCCGATGATGCCGGGCCGCTGAGTGGCCACCATCTCCTCCAACTGACCGTAATAGGCCTCCACGGCCATCCGGGCGTCGCCCCCGAAGATCCGGTCGATGCCCTCGAGGTAGCCTTCGCGGGGGCCGTCGATAAACCAGATGTCTTCGCGGCGCCTGCTGCCGGGCTTCATCACCAGGTGCACCGAGCCGATGCAGTAATCCAGGCCCCCGTCTTCCATAAAGGCCCTAAAATTGTCGGAGTAACCGGGAATGTAGTCAATCTCCAGGCCAAGGTACACATCGATCAGGTGCTTGTACACCTCTTTCAGCCGCCGTCCTTCGGCCAGGTATTCGGGGTAATCCTTTTTGGAGATGCTCCATTCGTTCTCAAACGGCAGGGGCGAATGCCCCGAGAAGCCAATGGCCGACAGCCCGGCATCGATGGCCCCCTTTACCATGTCTTCGAGCGACTGACTGCCGTCGTCGTAATGGGAGTGGGTGTGGAAATTGTATCGGGTCATGGGTGGGATTTTGCGATCAGGCTTTTTTCAGGGTCTGGGTCATCTGTATCATGTTGCGGATGATGTCGATGGCCACGTGGTTCTCTCCGCCCTGGGGGACGATGATGTCGGCATAGCGTTTGCTGGGTTCGATGAACTGCAGGTGCATGGGCTTGACGAAGCGTTCGTAGTGGTCGAGCACATCGATGAATGAGCGCCCCCGTTCTTCGATGTCGCGGCGGATGATGCGCATCAGCCGGTCGTCGCCGTCGGCGTCCACAAAGATCTTGATGTCCATGCGCTCGCGCATCCGCGGATTCGACAGGATCAGTATCCCCTCGACGATCACCACCTCCCGGGGCAGGGTGGGGATGGTTTCGCTGGCCCTGGCGCAGGTCAGGTACGAATAGATGGGCATGGGCACGGTCTTCCCCTCGCGCAGCATATCGAGGTGCTGTACCAGGAGGTTGAACTCAATGGCGCTTGGATGGTCGAAGTTGATCTTTGCCCGTTCTTCGGGGGTCAGATGCCCGTTGTCCTTGTAATAGGCATCCTGCGAGATCACCGTAACACAGCCGGGCGGCAGCTGATCGAGGATGTTCCGCACCACAGTCGATTTTCCCGAACCGGACCCCCCGGCAATACCAATAATCAGCATAAATGGTGTTTTTTTTGTAAAAATAGGAAAAAGAAGTAATGGTGATGAGTAGTGAGTGATGAGTGGTGAGTGATGAGTCAAAAAATCGTTCTTTAATTCCTTCGTTCCATCCTGATTTTGTCCATCGTCTTCCCTTTTCCTTAGGCTTTCCTGTTTCGTTCTTTTTCCATTGGTTGTACTTTTTCTTTTGGCGATCAAAAGAAAAAGTACCAAAAAGAAAAATCGCCGCTCGCTGTGGACCCTGCTAAAATCTACGG
>PWJC01000129.1 GCA_003560165.1 Bacteroidales bacterium | reverse complement strand
TTCGAATAGGGGTCCAGTTCGTCGCGGGTCAGTTTGTTTACAGGCGACTCGGCATAATGGAAGGGCATGAACAGCTCTCCGGCAAGCACCTCTTCGCTGATGCGCAGCGTGGTTTCGATCTTTCCCTGCCGGGAACTGATGCTGACCCTCTGTCCTTCGGTCAGCCCTGCCTTGCCGGCATCCCCGGGATGCATCAGCACATAGGGGGCGTTGGCAAAATCGGTGAGCGCCTTGTTGCGTCGCGACATGGTGGATGAATGGTATTGGTAGAGTATGCGGCCGGTGTTCAGGATAAAGGGATATTTGGCGCTGGCTTTTTCGGTCTGTTCGGCATAATCGACAGGATGCAGTTTGGCCAGTCCGTTGGGGGTGTTGAACCGCTCTTCGAAGAGGGTGTCTGTGCCGGGATGGCCGGAGTCGGGGCAGGGCCATTGTATCCCCTGCCGCTGAAGCCTGTCGTACGAAATGCCTGCAAAAATGGGGGCTGCCCGGGCAATTTCGTCCCAGATGTCGCTTTCATCTCGGTAGTTACCCAGGGGTTTGCCCATGCGGCTTGCGATTTCAGAAATGATCTCCCAGTCCTGCCTTGCCTGGCCAGGGGGGTCAACGGCTTTGCGTACCCTCAGTACGCGGCGGTCGCTGTTCACAAAGGTGCCTTCTTTTTCGGCAAAGGCAGTGGCCGGCAAAATGACGTCGGCATAGGGGGTGGTCTCGGTATGGAAAATGTCCTGCACCACCAGGAAGTCGAGTTTTTTGATCGACTCTTCTGTATGGTTCAGGTTTGGGTCGGTGATCATGGGGTTCTCGCCCATGATGTACATGGCCTTAACCTTTCCTTCGTAGGCGGCCTGCATGATCTCTACCGTCGAAAGGCCTTTTTCAGCGTCCAGCTCCTCAAAGGGGATCCCCCAGATATTGGCCACCCGCTTCCGGTTCGCTTCGTCCTCTAACGGAATATATCCTGGATAGGTAAAGGGAGAGGCCCCGATGTCCGACACCCCCTGCACGTTGTTCTGGCCCCGGGGGGGGTTCAGGCCGGCCCCCTTACGCCCGATCTGCCCGGTAATCAGCATCATATTGATCAGGGCGAACACATTGTGGGTTCCGGTCACTTGCTGGCTGTACCCCATGCCGGTGGCGATCAGCGGGCTTTTTGAACCGGCATAAATGCGGGCTGCCTCCTGCATGTCGGCGGCCGGCACCCCGGTCACCTTTTCGGTATAGGCGGGGGTGTATTTTTCGGTGAGCGATCTCAGCGTTTCAAAGGCCTCCATCCCTCCGTCCACCCGCTTTTCGATGAATTCGCGGTCGATGAGGTTTTCGCTGATGATGACCCGGATCATGCCGTTGAGCAGGGCCACATCGGTGCCCATCCTTGGTTGCAGCCAGAGTTTGGCCTCTTTGACCAGGGGGGTCCATTTGGGGTCGATGATGATCACAACGGCTCCTTTGCGCTGTACAGCATATTTTACAAAGGTGGCTGTTACCGGGTGGGTTTCTATCATATTATTGCCGGTAACCAGGATGCAGTCGCTGTTTTCGTAGTCTTCGATCGAGTTGCTGCCGGCTCCATCGCCCAGCGACCTGAGCATGGCCGTTACCGTCGAGGCATGGCACAGCCGGGTACAGTAGTCCACATTGTTGCTGCCAAAGACGGTGCGTACCAGTTTCATGAAGAGGTAGTTGTCTTCGTTGGTGGTTTTGGCCGAAGCATAGCCTGCCAGGGCCCGCGGCCCATATTGGTTGCGGATGCCGGAGAACTTTTCGGCCACCAGGTTCAGTGCCTCGTTCCAGGAAGCTTCCACGAACTTCCCGTCTTTTTTGATCAGGGGGGTGGTCAGGCGGTCGGGGTGATGTACGTAGTCGCAACCGAAACGTCCCTTTACGCATAGCCTCCCGTCGTTGGGGCTGACCCCTTCCACGCCGTTGCTGCGCACAATCCGCCCGTTTTGCACCAGGAGCTCCAGCTGGCAACCCACCCCGCAATACGGGCAGGTGGTCTGTACCTTTTTGATGTCACTGCCCAGGTCGATCTGCTCCCGGTGGGGTTTTTCCACAATGGCCCCGGTGGGGCAGAGCTGTATGCACTCCCCGCAGCCATCGCACTCGCTTTCGCCCCATTTGTCGAAGCCGCCAATGATGTAGGAAGTGATGCCCCGGCCGGTGAACGACAGTACGTTTTTGCCCTGTACTTCGTCGCAGGCCTTGATGCAGCGGAAGCATTTGATGCATTTGGCCGCGTTGTAGCTCAAAACCGGCGAACTCTCGTCTTTCGGATAGCCCAGCTCTTTCCATATGGAGGGGAAGCGCCTGTTTTCCTTTTTGTCGAGCCCGTATTTGCCGACCAGTTCGCGGAATTCGTCGGTATAGGTGGCATCAAAGCTTTCGTCGTGTTCCGACAACAGGTAGTCGAGCAAGTACCTGCGGGCCTCTTCCAGCTCCTCATCGAAGGCCGTAACCTCCATCCCCTGGCTTACCTGCACCGCACAGGAAGCGATCAGCCCGCGCTGTTTGCTGATCTTGACAATGCAAAGGCGGCAGGCCCCCGTAGGGGAGAGTTTTTTGTGGTAACACAGGTGGGGGATGGCAATGCCGTTGTCTTTGGCTACCTGCAGCAGGTTGGCGCCTTCGCTGGCCTCGATCTTTTTATTGTCTATGCTGAGGGTGATTTTTTTGGACATGCTCTGTTATTTGTGGTTCGTATTCCTGTCTTTTGTCCCGGGCCGGATAAGGTGTTTTTCAGGCCCTGCCCCGGCCGGTCAGCTCATCTGCAAAATACTTCGCGGCTGATTTTAGCGGCAGCACAGGCGACTGCCCCAGGGGGCAGAGCGAGGTGGACGCCATGATCTGCGCTTCGCGCAGCATTTGTTGCAGCAGCCCATCTTTGTCGGGGTGCTCAGCTCGCAGCTCTTCCGATTCCCTTACCAGCAGGGTGGTCCCTGCACGGCAGGGTACGCATTTACCACACGACTCGTGACGGAAAAAACGCAGGCAGTTGTGTAATATGTCGTGTACGGGATCGTCTTCGGCCATAACGATCACCGCACCCGAGCCAAGGGTGGCTCCCTTCTCGGCAAGGTTGTCGTAGGTGAGGCGTTCGTCAAGCATGACGGGGCCGACAAAGGTGCCTGCGGCACCCCCCAGCAGGGCGGCCTTAAAGGCTTTGCCTTCGCGCATACCCCCGGCCAGGTGATCGATCAATTCGCGGAGGCTGATGCCGAGCTCCAGTTCGTAATGACCGGGTTTGTTAACCTGTCCGCTGATGGTGAAGATCTTGGTGCCCGGCGAGCGTTCTGTGCCGAATTGCCGGTACCATTGCTTTCCCTTCGAAATGATCAGGGGTACATTGGCCAGGGTCTCCACGTTATTGACCAGAGTGGGCATGCCAAACACCCCTTTTTCGGCAGGGAAAGGAGGCTTGATGCGGGGGTTGCCGCGTTTTCCCTCGAGCGATTCGAGCATGGTCAGTTCTTCGCCGCAGAGGTAGGACCCGGCACCCAGTTTGATCTCCAGGTCGAGATCCACGCCAGAGCCCATGATGTTTTTCCCCAGAAACCCTTTTTCGTACGCCTGTTCAATCGCCCTGAGCGTTCTTTCGATGCTCTGGTGGTATTCGGCGCGCAGATAGATATAGCCCCTGCTGGCCCGGATGGCATGGGCGGCAATGATGGTCCCTTCCAGATAAAGGTGGTGGTCCTGTTCCATGATGATGCGGTCTTTGAAGGTCCCGGGCTCTCCTTCGTCGGCATTGACCACTACGTAGCGCCGGGGGCATTCGAGGCAGCCCTTGCTGGTAAACCTTTGCTTCATCCCGGTCGAAAAGCCTGCCCCCCCCCTTCCGCGAAGTCCCGCCTCCAGGAGTTCGTCGATCACAGCCCCGGGTTTCATGCCCAGGGCCTTGCGCAATCCCTCATAACCTCCCGCGGCAATGTAGTCGTCGATGCTGCCGGGGTCGATCCTGCCGGCGTTCTTGAGTATGATCCTGGTTTCCTGCTTCATGTCAAGCTTGTTTTGTCGTCTGTATTGCTCCTTGCCTTACCCCCGGTAGCAGGCATTCAGGGCTTGTGTTGCCTGAAGCCTTGCAGGATGTCATTTATCCTATTGGCATCCAGCTGGTTGTACACCTTTTCGTTGATCATCATCGAGGGGGCTTCCTGACACTGCCCAAGGCATTCGGAATGCTCCAGGGTGAACAGCCCGCAGGGGGTCGTTTGCCCCGTGGTAATGCCCAGTTCCTTTTCCAGGATGCCCACCACCTCTTTCGCTTTCAGCAGCTCGCAAACCGGCGATACGCAGACCCGGATAATGTATTTGCCCCTGGGCGTCAGGCTGAACATCGAATAATAGGAGGCCACTCCATAAACGGCACTTTTGGTGAGCCCGAGGTAGCGGGCGGTATTTGACAGGGCCTCTTCGGTCAGGTAGTTCTTTGGGTGGCTGTTCTGCAAGGCGTGCAGTATCATCAGCAGGTTGTGTTTCTCGGGCCTGAACTGCCGGATGGTGCTTTCTATCGACATGGTGCGGGGGTATTGGCTGTACAACAGGGCAAAATACAAAATAATCGGAAATAATCGGGCAGTCCGCTGCCTGAATGGGGCCGGAGTGCTTCAGTTTTTATTTAGACTGATTTCGCTAAACCCTGGTCGAGGTAAAGCAGGATTTTCTCCACCGATGGATACCCCATGCCCTCAAGAAGCCGGGCATAGATATCCATCTGTTCTTCGTGCTTGCGGTATTGCCGTCCCGTTTTGTAGTCGATGACCACGGTACGGTCCGACAGCAGGGCCACCCTGTCGGGGCGGTAACTGTTTCCCTGGCCGTCGAAAATGAAGGGTTCGGTCCTGATGTCTGCCCCGGGGGCATAGCAGGGTGCAATGTCCGGATGGCTGATCATCTGCTGTATCTTCTGTTGCCACCCGGACTTCCTGACGGCGTCGATCTCTCCCCGCTCCTGCATGGCCTGCAAAACGGGCTCAATTTCGTCGACATTCACTATCTTCTCCATAACACGGTGCAATAGATTGCCCCTTTCCAGGGGGTCATCCTCCGGGGTGAGCAGACTCCTTTCGGCCTGCTGCGATCTCATCCGCAAAGCGTGGCTCCATGGCGAAGACAATAGCTGCCGGTAAGGAGAAGGAGGGGCCTTGGGCGGTGATTTGCCGGCGGATGGGGGCTCGAAGCGCCCGAATGAATACAGCAGGCAGTCGTCCCGCCACTCTCCTTCGTCGGCCAAAAAAGCCTGAAGCATGCCCTGTACGGTATCGCCGCCGAAGTCCTGCTCGTTTTTACTCAGCACGAAAAGCTTTTTGGAAGCGCGGGTAAAGGCCACATAGGTGATATTGAGCATGTCGAGAAAGGTCTTTTCCATCTCCTCCTGATAATCTTCTTCCCAGGGAGTGCCGGCAAGCAGCTTCTTGCCCATTGGCAACCAGGCTGCCTTCAATGAGGGGACGGCGGCCAGCTTCAGTTCTGTCCACAGCCCTTTTTTTGTGGGCCTGTCGGCCCGCTGGCTGGCGAAAGGGTGGATTACTACCGGGAACTGCAATCCCTTTGATTTATGTACTGTCATTACCTGTATGGCATCGATCCCTTCGGGGATTACCAGGGAGTATTTGGAGGCGTTTTCCTCCCACCAGGTAAGAAAGTCGTTATAGGTAAGTGTGTTGCGCCGCGAATAATCGTAGATGGCATCCATGAAAAATGCCACAAAGGGATTTGGGGGCGATTCTTCACCAAAGAAACTTTCCAGGATCAGTTCGCAGGTATCGTAGAGGTTGCGGTGAAAAAAGCGCTCGAAAGAAAAATCGATGCCATGTGCCGCCAGGGCCTTTTCCAGTCCCGGCCAGAGTGTGGCATTGCCCGGCTGCCTGCCGGGCCTGAACAGCCCGGACTCTTTCAGCAAGTGGTGAAGCCCTGATGTTCCGGACAGTCTGCCAGACGCCAGCAGGTAATTCATCATTTCCACCCCGGCAATGACATCGGTGGGTCTGGCCAGCAGCCTGATGATGGCGATGAAAAAGTTCACTTCTGCCGACTGGCTCAGCAGCAGCGACTCGGGCGAGATCACGGGCAGCTGTTTCCCGAGCAGGGTTCTGGCCACCAGGCTGGCATCTGCGCTGGCCCGGCAAAGGATGGTGATGTCGCTGTAGGGGTGCCCCGCCTGGTGGCAGCGGGCAATGGTCTCCAATACCTTGTCGAGGGTGGCCTCCTTCAGGCTGTTGCCTTCGCTGGCCTCCATAAAGCTGATTTCCGCGTAGCCGGCCTCTTTCCCGGGGCATACCTGCTGGGCCACGCCGCTGTATATGGTTTGAAGTGCCGGGGAAAGCCTGCTGATGGCATGGGAAAAAAAACGGTTGTTGAAGCCAACGATCTCCCTGTCGGAGCGCCAGTTGGTATCCAGGGGCTTTTCCAGGTAGTTGTTGATCAGGGTCACTTCCCATTCAGGCCTGGCTACAGCGAGCAGCCCGGAGGTGAGCCCCGGCAGCCGGGCAAACTGTTCCACGTCGCCGTTGCGAAAGCGGTAGATGGCCTGTTTTCCGTCGCCGACCACCAGGCTCAGATGGCCTCCTGCCAGTCCGTTCTCCAGCAGGGGCAGCAGGTTTTGCCATTGCAGGGCAGAGGTGTCCTGAAATTCGTCGATCATGTAATGCCGGTACCTCTCGCCCAGGCGCTCGTAAATAAAGGGCACCGGCTGGCTGGTCACGACATCGGAAATTTTTTTGTTGAAATCGGAGATATGCAGCAGCACGTGTTCGCTTTTGATCTCTTCAAGCACCTTTTCCACTTCGCCCAGCACGGCCATGGGATAGATGTTGGCGTACACAGCCAAGCTGCTGAGATACTCTTCCCTGCCCTCTGCCGCCAGGGCCCGGATGCGTTCGAAAGAAGCGGTCAGCAGGGGCTTGATGCGGACGATGGCTTCCTTGTCGTGGGCGCTGGCCTTGCCCGAAACCCATTTGTCCTTGTCGATGGTGGCCAGAACATTCTTGCCCGGATCAAGTTTGTCCTTTACCCGCCCGGCGGCCAGTTGTTCAAAATACCCAGGGATGCCCCTGCTGCCCTGGTAAAAAGCAGACATCGGGATATTGTGCTGCCCGATCAGGGCCAGGGCGCTGACGGCCTCGCCGGTGACTTCCCCCTCAAAGCGCCGGACAGAGTTTCTGATCGTGCTGGCTATGTGCAGGAAGTTGGCCAGGGGGGTGGCTTTCAGCATCTCGATGTATCCGGTGCTGTCTTCCTCCATCAAGGTGGTGGCCATCGCCGCAATCTGGTTTTCCAGGCGGATGTCTTTGTCGTCGTCGGCCTGGTTGATCATGTAGGCCACCATGACCCGGGTCAGCTGGGGTTGTCTGCCCACCCGGCTGATAAGGATGTCGACCGCCTTGTTGAGCAGGGCCCCGGCGTCGAGCTCCACATCGAAGTTCATGGGCAGGCGGAGGTCGAAGGCAAATGTGCGGATCACACGGTGCACGAAGCTGTCGATGGTGCTTACCGAAAAATCGCTGTAGCGGTGAAGGATGATCTTCAGCACGGCAGCTGCTCTTTCCACCACTTGTTGTTCCGGAAGGGGAGGCAGGCTTTCCTTTTCCCATTCCTTCAAGATACTGCTGATCAGGGCCTTTGCCTCCGGGTTTTCATCTCCGGCGGCCAGTGAGGCGATCTGGCTCAGTGCCGAGATGATGCGCTCCTTCATCTCGGCTGCAGCGGCATTGGTGAAGGTGATGGCCAGGATTTGCTGTACCGCAGCGGGCTCCCTGAGCACGATCTTGAGGTATTCCTTGACCAGGGTGTAGGTTTTTCCGCTGCCGGCCGATGATTTGTATACCAGGAAGTTCCTCTGTGGTCCCCCGCCCGTCAATTGGGCGGATGGACTTGCCTGCCGGTCTACGTCCATGTTGAATATGGTTTTTGGCTTAGCATGGCATTGTAATACCGGGGGTCGCCGGTCACCTCTTTGCCCAGCCAGCTGGGCCTGGCAAAGGACTCACCGGCCGAACGCAGTTCGATCTCTGCCAGGACCAGCCCATGGTTTTCTCCATGGAAGACATCTACCTCAAAAACATGGTCACCGGCCCCGACCCGGTAACGCGTTTTTTCGATGCGGCCGGGTTCGCAGATTTCCAGCAGGGATTCTGCTTCCCCGGCAGGGATATAGTATTCCCACTCCATTCGCATGAGCCCCTTGTTGTCGCTTTTGCCCTTGATGGTCAGCTTGCCGTGGCTGCCCTCCATGCGCACCCTCACCGTGCGCTCCGGGTGCCTGCACAGATAGGCCTGTCTGATGCTTGTTCCGGGGTTCGCGCCGGGATCGAAATCGCCTTTTACCAGGAATTTGCGCTCTGTTTCGGTTTGCATGTTCGTATGAAAGGGTTTCTGTGAGGGTAAAAATAAGGTTTTTCGGGCATTGTTTTTTCCTTTATATTTACTCAAAAATACCCATCCTGGCTTTTATGGGCGAGCATTTACTGGTAGAAAAATATTCGGGCGAAAAGGAGGCCTTTGATCCTGAAAAGCTCCGTGCCTCCCTGCAGCGGGCCGGAGCCAGCCCTGCCCTTGCCGGAAAGGTTGAAATGGCCTTGCAGTCATCGCTCGAAGACGGGGTGACCACCCGGGAGATCTACCGCAAGGCGTTTCAGCTGCTAAGGAAGTACCAGCGAAGCACCGCCGCCAGGTATAGCCTGAAAAAGGCCATCATGGAGCTGGGCCCGTCGGGGTATCCTTTTGAACAGTTTGTGGGGGCCGTACTCGAGAACATGGGTTACCGGGTGGCGGTCGGACAGGTGGTGCAGGGCCAATGCGTGCAGCACGAGGTGGATGTGGTGGCCTCGAACGATCACCAGCAATTCATGGTCGAATGCAAGTATTACAACAGTCAGGGCAAATACTGCAACGTAAGGGTTCCCCTGTATATTCACTCCCGCTTCCAGGATATTGAAAAGCGCTGGAAGTCGACGCCCGGCATGGAAAAACGCAGCTTTCACGGCTGGGTGGTTACCAACACCCGCTTTACTTCCGATGCCATCGATTACGGGAAATGCGTGGGCCTGCGCATGGTAGGATGGGATTACCCCCGCCGCGAAGGACTGAAAGACATGGTTGAGAAAACCGGGTTGTTCCCGGTAACGGTGCTTACCCTGCTCACCGGCAAGCAGAAACAGGACCTGCTAAAAAACGGGGTGGTGCTCTGCCGGCAGCTGCTGGACCGCCCAGGACTGCTGGACACCCTGGGACTGACCCGGACGAAAATACGAAAGATCCTGGATGAAGCCGGTGATTTGGTGGGGTAGGGGGAAGATAGTAAGTAGTAGGTAGTAGGTAGTAGGTAGTAGGTAGTAGGTAGTAGGTAGTAGGTAGTAGGTAGTAGGTAGTAGGTAGTAGGTAGTAGGTAGTAGGTAGTAGGTAATAGGTAGTAGGTAGTAGGT
>PWJC01000080.1 GCA_003560165.1 Bacteroidales bacterium | reverse complement strand
TGTATGGGCTTGCCTTCGAGGATGGCCCGGGTAAAAATAAAGAGGGCCATGTCGGGCCGTCCCCAGGGGCCGTAAACGGTAAAAAAGCGCAAACCGGTGGCGGGTATTCCGAAGAGGTGGCTGTAGGTGTGGGCCATGAGCTCGTTGCTTTTCTTGCTGGCGGCGTACAACGACACCGGGTGGTCTACGTTGTGGTTCACCGAAAAGGGCATGGCGGTGTTTTTGCCGTATACCGAGCTGGAGGAGGCGTACACCAGGTGCTTCACGGGGTGGGCCCGGCAGGCTTCGAGGATGTTCAGAAAGCCGGTGATGTTGGCGTCGACATAGGCCCGGGGGTTGGTCAATGAGTACCTGACCCCGGCCTGGGCGGCCATGTTCACCACGTAGTCGAATTGTTCCTGTTGAACAAGTTCCATCAGCCCGTCGCGGTCTTCCAGGTCGAGGCGCAGGAAGCGGTATCCGGGGTAAAGGGTGGATTGCCGGATGGCGGCAGGGTCGTTGCCGGTAAGCTGTATGCCTGTTTCAAGCAGCCGGTCGTACTTGAGGCCGACATCGTAGTAGTCGTTCAGGTTGTCGATGCCCACCACCCGGTGCCCCGCTTCCAGGAGCTTCTTCACCAGGTGAAAACCGATAAACCCGGCGCTGCCGGTGACGAGTACGTTGTTCATAAGGAAAATTATTGGATTTTGGCTGTTGGCTGTTGGTTTTTGGCTGTTGGCTGTTGGCTTTTGGCTTTTGGCTTTTGGCTTTTGGCTTTTGGCTTTTGGCTTTTGGCTGTTGGCTTTTGGCTTTTGGGTTTTGGCTTTTGGCTATTGGCTTTTGGCTTTTGGGTTTCTGTCTTCTGCCTTCGTCTTTTAAACTTTTCAACTCTTAAACTTTTCAACTCTTCAACTTTTCAACTTTTCAACTTTCTTCTTCCTACCTACTACCTACTACCTACTACCTACTACCTACTACTTACTATCTTCTCCCTCCGCCCCCGTCACTCCCCCTTTCCGACCTGGTACACATCAAAGCCAATGGCCCGGAGGTTTTCCCCGTCGAGGATGTTGCGGCCGTCGAAGAGGAAGGCGGGTTTGAGCATATGGTCGTGGATGCGCTGCCAGTCGTATTCTTTGAACTCGTCCCATTCGGTCATGACCAGGGCGGCATGGGCGTCCTTCAGGGAGTGGTAGGGTTCGGGGTGGATGATCAGCCGCTCTGCGATCTGTTGCGGGCTCAGTACATGAGCGCCGTTGCCTTCCTTTACCGACTGCAGGTACACCAGGTCGTCGACGATCCGCTGCGGGCTAACCCGGGGGTCGTACACATGCACCTCGGCCCTGTCCTGCAGGAGCTCGTCGGCCACATAGATGGAGGCCGACTCCCGTGAGTCGTTGGTGTCTTTCTTGAAGGCCCAGCCCAGCATGGCGATCTTTTTGCCCGACACCGTATTGAACAGTGTGGTGATCACCTTCTGCGCAAAGCGGTGCTTCTGGTAGTTGTTCATCAGGATCACCTGCTCCCAGTAGCTGGCCACCTCGGGCAGCCCGAAGTGGCGGCAGAGGTAGACCAGGTTGAGGATGTCTTTCTGGAAGCAGCTTCCGCCGAAGCCCACCGAGGCCCTCAGAAACTTGGGACCGATGCGGCTGTCCATGCCCACGGCCCTGGCCACCTCTTCGACATCGGCGCCGGTGCGCTCGCACAGGGCCGAGATGGCGTTGATCGACGATACCCTCTGGGCCAGGAAGGCGTTGGCGGTGAGCTTGCTCAGCTCCGACGACCACAGCCGGGTCTGTATGATGCGTTCGCGGGGGATCCAGTTGGCGTAGATGGCGGTAAGGGCCTCGATGGCCTCCAGTCCTTCGGGGGTCTGGTCGCCCCCGATCAACACCCGGTCGGCATGGAGCAGGTCGTTCACGGCCGTGCCCTCGGCCAGGAACTCGGGGTTCGAGAGTACCTCGAAGTTGAAGCTGGAAGAGCTGCCGTTGATGATGGCTTTGATGCTCTGGGCCGTGCGCACGGGCAGGGTCGATTTCTCGACAATGATCTTGTCGCTTTGAGACACCCTGGCGATCTGCCGGGTGCACAGCTCCACATACTTGAGGTCGGCGGCCATGCCCTTGCCCACACCGTAGGTTTTGGTGGGTGTATTTACCGAAATGAAGATCATTTCGGCCTGGTCGATGGCGGCGTCCACGTCGGTGCTGAAAAACAAATTCCTGCCGCGCACCTGTTTTACGATTTCCAGCAGCCCGGGCTCGTACACTGGCAGATTATCGGTGTTCCAGGCAGCGATCTTTTCGGGATTGGAGTCGACCACGATCACCTTGATGTGGGGGCATTTGAGGGCGAACACGGCCATGGTGGGCCCGCCCACATAACCGGCCCCGATGCAGCAGATGGTTTTTATCTTGTCCATAATATGCTATTCATTAATGCAATAATACAATGCGATCGGGTTAACAGACAGCCGTGACATTCAGGCCTTGCGGATCTTCTGGGCCACCTCCACGCTGCTGCGGGCCGTTTCGACCCGGAAGCCCCTGCCGGCCAGGATCTCCTGGTAAGAGCGGGTGTGCAGGTCGGTAAAGCCGTCGCTGAACTCCAGCTCCCTGTCCTGTATGGTGATGCACCGATAGGTGCGCTTGCCCGCAAGGCGGGCGCTTTCGGGCAAATCGGCCGCATCGATGCTCAGCAACCACTCCACCCTGGCCTGGCTGTAGTCGAGGGTGCCGCCGGCCCGCCCGGCGCTGTGCTGGCTTACGGTCATCCCCCTGAACTCGCCAAACACCCATCCGAGCATATCGAA
Organism: Bacteroidales bacterium; assembly: GCA_003560165.1. GTDB lineage: Bacteria > Bacteroidota > Bacteroidia > Bacteroidales > UBA7960 > PUPG01. The sequence continues at coordinate 6,654 of PWJC01000080.1, read as the reverse complement.
AAAATGAATGCCGATATTGGTGGCCACCCCGCCCGACTTCTGGATGTCGCCCTTCCAGGAAAAGCCGTACCAGCGCCCCCGGCTGGTGATGTAGGTGAGCTTTACATCGTACACCTTGTCTCCGGGGCCTTCGGCCACCTGTTTTTTCAGTGCCTGGATGCTCGGATGCAGCCTCAGCTGCAGTATGGTGTAAATTTGCCTGCCGCTCTCCCGTTCCAGTTCGCAGAGGGCATCGAGGTTCCAGGGGTTGAGCACGATGGGCTTTTCGCAAATGGCATGGGCATCGTTGCGCACCGCCATGCGGATGTGGGCGTCGTGCAGGTAATTGGGCGAACAGATGCTCACGTAGTCGATCTTGTCGCGGCCCTGCCGTCTCAGTTTGTCCAGGTGGCGGTCGAAGCGCTCCGGCTCGGTAAAGAAGTCGGCTTCGGGAAAGTAGCTGTCGATGATACCCACCCCGTCGTAGGGGTCGAGGGCGCATACCAGGCGGTTGCCGGTATCTTTGATGGCCCGCATATGCCGGGGCGCAATGTAGCCCGCGGCGCCGATCAGGGCAAAGTGCTTGTTTGCCATAGGGGGTTGTGTTGGGCTTTTTCAGGGCATGCCGGGATGCCGGAAAAAAACATTTGTGGCTTCATGCCCAGCGAAGGTAGAAAATATTTATTAATTTGCGGGAGGCAAACCCTGAGCCTTTCGTTATGGAATTTTACGTATCGCTTACTTTTCTGAGTGCCTTTTTGTTGTTCATGCTGGCGTTCCAGATCCGCCGCATGGACACCCACCGGGAGTTTTCCTATTTTTTGCTGGTGATGCTCGCGGCGGCCTTGTGGGCATTGTTCAGCGGGCTCAGGCTGTTGCTGCCCCCGCCCTGGGAGACCTTCATGCTGAAGGCCTCCTTTTTGGGCATCATCTCCCTGCCGGTGTTCCTGTTTTTGTTCGCCCTCAACTACCGAGACGGCAAGTGGAAGGGCAAAAAAGCCATTTCCCGGCTGCTGTGGGCTGTTCCCCTGGTCAGCGCCATGCTGATGCTCACCAACGCCCACCACGGGCTGTTCTGGTCGGAGATAATACCGGGCGAAGTGTTCGCCGGGGTGGAGTCGGTCACGTACATACCGGGGCCCTGGTTCTGGGTGCATTCGGTGTATTCGTACGGGTTGATCCTCCTGGCCATGGGGTGGATATTCCAGGTATTCAGGAGCAGGGGGGTCAGGTTGGGACAGTACGCCATACTGCTGGGCATCCTGGTGCCTTTTTCCACCAGCATGCTGTTTGTTTCGGGCGTTCTGTCTTTCGATTTCAGCCCCCTGGTGCTGTCCTTTACGGCCATGGCCTTTGGCTGGGCCATCTCGAACGGCTTCTACATGCGCAACATCCACGAGCTGGAGGCCATGCAGGAAAAGACCTCGGCCATGAACAGATTTTACGAAGTGGTGGTGAGGTTGTCGGAAAAGCTGATCCATGCCGGCACCGATCAGATGGACGAAGCCATCCATGAGGTGCTGTCCGAACTGGGCGCGTTCAACCGGGTAGACAGGGCCTACATCTTTGAATACGACGAGGCAGGCGATGCCGTCAGCAATACCTACGAGTGGTGCCGCGAAGGCATCAGCCCGACCAAAGACAAATTGCAGGGTATTTCCTTTTCCTTTATCCCCCGGTGGAAAGATCATTTTTTCCAAAACCGGCATGTATACATCCCTTCGGTAAAAGACATCCCCGACGAGCCCCTGTATGAGGCCGAAAAGGAGATCCTCGAGCCCCAGGGCATCAAATCGCTGATTGTGGTGCCCATGTATCATGGCCCCCGCTTTGTGGGCTTTGCGGGCTTCGATTCGGTGCGCACCCACCGGGCATGGGACGAACAGGCCATATTGCTGCTGAAGCTCACCGCCAACATCATCGCCGGGGGCATTGTGCGGCTGCGCTACGAGCGGGCCCTGATCGACCAGAAGCAAAAAGCCGAAGCTGCCAACCGGGCCAAAACCGAGTTTCTGGCCAATATGAGCCACGAGCTGCGCACCCCCCTGAATGCCATCATCGGCTTTACCGGCATCGTGCACGAAGAAATTGCCGACGAAAGCCTCCGGGCCAACCTGCAGCTGGTGCTCGACAGCAGCAAGTCGCTGCTGAGGCTGATCAACGATCTGCTCGACTTTGCCAAGGCCGAGGCCGGGGCAATGAAGATAGAACCCACCAAGACCGAACTCAACCAATTGCTCGTATTTGTAAAGGAAACCTTTATGCCCCGGGTCACCGACAAGGGCATCAGCCTCTACCTCGAGGTCACAGAACGGGCCAAAGGCAGTTTTTGGCTCGACGAGATCCGGTTGCGGCAGGTGTTGTTCAATATAGTGGGCAATGCGGTAAAATTTACCAGCGAAGGCTATGTGGGCATCGTGGCCGATGTCCTTCCCGAAAAACAGCCACAGGACGTTGTCCAGGACAGCGGCGGTCCTTACTATACCCTGTTGATCCAGGTCAAGGATACCGGGATCGGTATTGCCGAAAAAGACCAGGAGGCCATTTTCCACTCCTTTACCCAGCTGAGCTCGGGGGCAAGCCGCAAATACGAAGGTACGGGACTGGGCCTGAACATATCACACCGCCTCATCAGCCTGATGGGCGGCAAGATCGAACTCAGGAGCTCCGAAGGCCGCGGAAGCATCTTCACCATCCGCATAACGGGTGTGCGGAGCGGGTCGCCGTGGTAAGATCCCGGGTTTTAGAAATGGAAGCTGACGCCCAGAGAGGTGACGTTGTAGGCGTCGTTGAGGTTGCTGACAAAGGCGTCCAGCTGGTCGCTGGTGGTCAGGCGGTTGGACGACTCCATGAAGATCTTCAGATACTGCCCGGTGCGGTAAGAGATGCCCATGCCGCCAAAGAACACCAGGGCAGAGCCGCTGGCCTCGTCTTCGGGCTGGTCGTTGACCGATAACCGGGCATCGAAAAACAAGATGCCAGCCCCCCCCAATGCGTACAACCTGAAGTTATGGGTGCCACTACCGAGCAGGCCGGGAAACAGGTCGATAATTCCGGCAGCAGCGGTTTCAAACAGGTCGGTCTGGAAGCTCTGCGAACCCCTGATCCCCGCCATCCGCCCGTCCATCAGCCTGAGGCGAAGGGAATAGTTGTCCCATATCCGGTAGTCGACAAAAAAGGCCCCTGAATACCTCACTTCAGAAGGGTCGGGAGCCAGGCGGTGCATCTTGATGTCGCCCAGGTGGGTCATGATGCCCGCATCCACGCCCACCGAGAAGGGGCCGCTTTGCCGCAGCCCGCAGTGATGCTGCCAGGGCGAGTGCGCCCCCCCCTGGGCCACGACCTGTTTGGGCAACAGGCTCATGGTCAGGCACAGCAACATGGCAACTACGAATAACGCAATCCGGAAACGGAACATCTTTAAATCAACGGCCCTTGGGCCGTGTTTCGTATAAAAGGCTATTTTTCACGGTGATTCTCCACCTCCCGGGCTGATCCTGATGGCCCGGGTATAGAACCACGACATTCCCGACAGATAGACCCCGCTCGAAAGGCCCATGGCCACGGCGGCCCCCTGGGGGCCCACTGAGGGGATCAGCAGCAGGTTGGCCGCCAGAAGGCTGAGCCCGGTGGCGATGTTGATGTTCCTGACGGCCTTGCCCCGCCCCCTGGCTTCGAGGAAGCGGTTGAAGAAAGAACCCAGGCCGTAGAGCAACATACCGAAGCCGGTGATGTGTACCAGGCCGACCACCGGCAAAAACTCCTCGCTGTAAAAATACCGGATAAATGGGCCTGCCAGCAACCACAGGGCCAGCAGGGCGGACAGGCTCAGCAGCAGGGTGGATAACAGCAGCTTGCCCGATGCCCTTTGCTGCGTTGAAAAATCCTTAAACCAGGTGGTGGCGATCACCCCGGGGATCATGGCCAGAGGACGGGCCATGGCCACGGCCAGGATAAAGAAGCCCACCCCGGCATTGTCGGCGCTGTAATAGCTGATCAGGATGCCGGTAAGGCTGATGGCCCCTGCCGAGAACAGGCTGCCCACGTAGAGGTGCACCCCGTAATTGCGCTGATGCTGCCAGATGCTGCGCATGCGTGCGCCCAGGTTGCGGAACGACAGCCTGATGCGGGCAAATACGAAGGCATAGACCAGGAAAAAGGCCCCCAGGTATACCGGCCAGATCACGGCCAGGCGGTTCCCTTCGAAGCCCCTGAGCAGGAAATACACCACCAGGGCTGCGCTAAAGGTCAGCAGCTTGGGAAGGAAGCGGGTGGCGGCCAGGTCGTGGATGCGGTTGTCGGCATGCAGCATGTTGTCGAAGTAGGGGGTGAGCAGGAAGATCCACCCGAAGGGAACCAGGAAGAGGAAGAACCGGTCGAGCCCCTTTTCGGCCAGGTTGGTGTCGAGCAGCCCGTAAGCAACCAGGGCCAGGGCCATGGCCACGAAAAGGATGAAGAGGTACACCAGTGTGGCCCCGTAGTACTCCCTGGCTTTTTCGCGGCTCTGGTTGAGTACCAGGGCGCGGTTGCCGGCATAGAAAAGCCCTGCCGGGAAAATGATGATGGCAAAGTCGAAGAGGCTGCCCAAAAAAGCGAAATCCCCGTAAGCTGTCGGGCCCAGAAAACGGGTGAACACGATGCTGGTGAAGATCGACAGGGGGATGCCGGCAAAGCTGGCCACATAGAGGGTGGCCGCCTGCCTCACCCGGAGGTTTTCCCAGATGCCGGCGATCATGTGCCAGCGCACAGGCAGCCGGCCCGGTTGTGCTTGCCCCTTTTTGCCCAAAACTCAGTCTTCCTTGTGTTCCATCAGTATTTCAGCAATGCGCCTGGCAGCCTTCCCGTCCCAGAGCTCGGGGATGCGGCCGGGTTTGGTGGTGCCTCCCAGGATGTCCATGGCGGTTCGCTCGACCTTTTCCATGGAGGTGCCCACCAGGTGGTTGGTGCCCACGTCGATGGTCACGGGGCGCTCGGTGTTTTTTCGCACCGTAATGCACTGCACGTTCATATAGGTGGTTTCTTCCTGTATGCCGCCGCTGTCGGTGATCACCAGCTCGGCGTAGCGCATCAGCGACAGGAATTCGATGTAGCCCAGGGGCTCGGTGAGGATCAGGCCTTTTGGGATGCGGCCTTTGAGCCCGAAGGCTTCGATGTTTTTGCGTGTGCGCGGATGCACCGGGAACACCAGCTTCCGCTCGTCGGCCAGCCGGCCCAGGGTGTCCATCAGGGCTTTCAGGTTTTCCGCATCGTCTACATTGGAGGGGCGGTGGAAGGTGGCCACGATGTATTTTTCGGGGGTGAGCCCCATTTCTTTGGTAATGGGGCAGGCCTCGATGGCCTCGTAGTTGGCGTCGAGGGTGTCGATCATGGTGTTGCCCACAAAAAAGATCTTGTCGTCGTCCATACCCTCGTCGCGGAGGTTGTGCATGCCGCTGTGCTCGGTCACAAACAGGTAGTCCGACACCACGTCGGTTACGATGCGATTGATCTCTTCGGGCATGGTTTTGTCGTAGCTGCGCAGCCCGGCCTCTACATGGGCCACGGGGATGCCCATTTTGGATGCCACCAGGGCCGCGGCCAGGGTCGAATTCACGTCGCCGGGCACCACCACCAAGTCGGGCTTTTGCTCGTCGATCACCTTTTCGAGCTCCAGCATGATGCGGGCAGTCTGGCTGGCGTGGCTTCCCCCGCCCACCCCCAGGTTGAAGTCGGGCTTGGGCATCTGGAGCTGATCGAAGAATATTTCAGACATCCGCTCATCGAAATGCTGCCCGGTATGGCACAGCAGATGCCTGACCTCTTTGCGGTATTTTTTCAATGCTTTGGCCAGGGGCGCGATCTTGATGAAGTTCGGGCGGGCGCCCACAACCGAGAGTATTTTTTTCATAATGCTGTCAATTGACTTTAAAACACTTCAACACTTAACCCCCCCATCTTTTAAACACTTCAACTCTTAAACACTTCAACTTTTCAACTTTTCAACTCTTCAACTCTTCAACTTTCTTCTTCCTACCTACTACTTACTACTTACTACTTACTACCTTCTTCCTTCCTTCTCTCCACCATCGACAGGGGGATCTTCAGCGTCACGCATTTATCGAGCGCATCCAGCCGAAGGACGAGCTGTTTCTTGTTCCCCACCTGGATCACCTCGCCGGTAAGGCCCTTCATGCTGCCCCGGATTACCTTTACCGGAGTGCCCGGAGGCGGAGTCTCATCCAGGCAGTCCATGTCGATGCCTTCGTCGTTGAGGCGCTTCAGGGCCTCTATCTGGGCTTCGGGGATGGGTACCGGCTTTCCTTCAAAGGTAATGAATCGGACAACACCCGGGGTGTTTAAAATGTTGAAATAGGTGTGTGGATTGCCCTGATCGGTGTGGATAAAGAGGTAGGAGGGAAGCAGGGGCATGTCCACCCTTTTTTTGCGGTCGCTCCATATGCGCCATTTTTTTACCAGGGGCAGATAGGCATCGATGCCGTTGCGGTTGAGCAGCGCATGGGTGCGTTTTTCATAACGCGAACGGGTGTAGATGGCGTACCATCGCGATGTGTCGGACATACAATCAGGCAGTTATGCGCGGGATGCCCCGGGCAGGACCCCGCAATGCAAAGATAGTGAAATGTAGGAAGACGGTAGGTAGTAGGTAGTAGGTAGTAGGTAGTAGGTAGTAGGTAG
>PWJC01000128.1 GCA_003560165.1 Bacteroidales bacterium | reverse complement strand
TGCCCCTGATCTGCAGTACGTACTCCCGCCCCAGTTCTCTTGCCTGCTTGCAGAGGGTGGCGTTGGACTCCATATTGAAGGCCAGTTGTGTCAGACCGTAACGGTCGCGCAGGTCGATGAAGGTCATTCCGCCGAGGTCGCGGGAGCGCTGCATCCAACCGCATAGTGTAACTTCTTTTCCCTGATCTTCGAGGCGGAGTTCTCCGCAATTATGAGTTCTGAGCATGGGTATGCTGTTTTATTTCAAGATGCAAAGGTAGGAAGAAAGTTGGTTTGTCGGGGTTTTGTTTTGAACGCCGGCTGGCTTTTGCAGCCCGAAAGGCCTGGAGCATGCTCAATGCAGTACCATCCCGAATAGCACAAAAAATATCAGGGCGGCGGCTGCGGCCAGCAGAGCATAAGGCATTTGGGTACGCACATGGTCGATGTGGTCGGAGGCAGCGGCCATGGAAGAGACCAGGCTGGTATCGGAAATGGGCGATACGTGATCGCCGAACACCCCCCCGCCCAAGACGGCGGCAAGGCTCAGCGGCAGGCTTACTTCCAGGGCCATGGCCGTAGGTACCGCAATGGGTACCATGATGGCGAACACTCCCCAGCTGGTTCCTGTAGAGAAGGCGATAAAGGCCGAAGTGATGAAGAGGATGGCGGCCAAAAGGGTGGGGTGGAGCAGGTCTTCGGACAGAGAGGCGACGTAGACGCCGGTGCCCAGTTCACGTGTGGTGTCGCCGATGGCAAAGGCAAGCATCATCAGGATGGCCAGGGGGATCAGCCCCCCGATACCTTTCAGCGAAAGCTCGAACACTTCCCTGACCGAAAGGATCCTCTGAAAAACCGTGAGGGCACCGGCTACGGCAATGGCGGCGATAACCGACCACAGCACGGCCGTAGACCCGGTGCCTGCGGTGATCTGTCCGTCGCCGGTGATATACAAGCCAAGGGGCATCATGATCATCATAACCCCTACCGGAAGGATCAGATTTCTTGCCCGGTGGGGGATCTGTGCTTTCGGCTCCAGGGAGGTGATCTCGGCCGATACCATGGGCACCGCTCCGTCGGCAATGGTCTTGCCGGTGCTGCGTGCCCGCTCTTCGGCCTTCTTCATGGGTCCGAAATCCCTGAAGGTGATGATGATGAAGGCCACCATCAGGATGGCGAAAATGGCATAGAAATTCAGGGGAATGCTGCGTATGAAGACCGAGATGGGCTCCTCGACCCTTTCGCTTTCCAGCAAACCGATCACGAAGGCGCCCCAGGCATTCAGTGGGATCAGGATGCATACCGGTGCGGAGGTAGAATCAAGGATATAGGCCAGTTTTTCCCGCGACATGCGCAACCGCTCGAACAGCGGGCGGGAAACCGAACCCGAAACCAGGCAGCAGATGCTTGATTCGATGAAGATCACAAAACCGATGATCCCTGCCATAGCTGCCGCACCACGTGGGGTTTGTGCCAGTTTGCGGCGCTGCACCCAAAGGGTGAAGCCGGATACGCCCCCGCTTCGCTGGGTCAGGGTGATCAATGCACCGATCAGGGCACAGAAAATGATTACCCTGGTGTTTCCGGGGCTTTGAAATACCATGACCAGCGATTCGATACCGGCGGCCACTCCAGCCGCAAAATTCCAGTCGGACAGAATGATCCATCCGGCCAGTATGCCCAGAAAGAGAGATAGGTATACCTGACGGGTGGTGATGGCCAATACAATGGCCAGCAGGGGAGGGATCACCGAAATCCAGCCGTAATCCATGGGTCGGGATGGGATTCACGCGTTCGAGTTGCCCTTGGGCGCAGCCAAAATAGCAAATATATTGTTTATTTTCCCGCCTTTTTTCTTGTTGCAGGCGATGCCTGCAGCATCTTTATTTTTTATGCTTAATTTTGAAGCCTTATCTGGTTTTGTATCCAAATAAAAGACTGACTGTGTTTGCTGCTCTGAAGCGATTGATCCAACGAAGTTCCTGGCAATATTCGGGAGATAAATATTATGGGCAGCTGGCCAGGAAATATCAAAAGAAAAGAGAGAAAAAAAAGTGGTGGCACCTGGAGAACAAGGTAGTGCGTGATTGTCTGCATAATCTTCCGGATGGGATCACTGTATTGGATGTCCCTTTTGGAACAGGCCGGTTTGTGCCGTTTTACCTTGAAAAAAATATGCGGGTTTACGGTCTTGATGCTTCCACTGAAATGCTCGGGGCTGCCAGGGAATTATTGGGAAAGGATTTTGACCAATGCGAAACAGTTGTAGGGGATGCGGCCCGGCTTCCCTATACCGATGACTTTGCCGACCTGGTGGTGTGTTTTCGCTTCCTTCAGTCAATTATCCCTTTCAGGGTCGTCGTGAAGGTATTGAAAGAGTTCCACCGGGTTACCCGGACGTATGCATTGCTGGAGATGAAGGTCAGGCACAACGATCTCAGGAATTCGTCTTTTCCCGGTCCAAACAGGGCCATCCGCGATTCACTGAAGTTGGACGATATCCGGGCATTGCTTGATGATGCAGGCTTTGAGATCGTCAATGTGCTGCCCATCAGCCGCCGGAAAACCCATGCCCTCTCGGCTTTCTTGTGCAGAAAGCGATAATGGGCTTTGCACGGGGCCATCATTCACCCGCCCTATTTGCGGCGGTGATCTTCCATCCAGTTGACCAGCAGATTTACCAGGCTGTAATTAAAGTTGTGGCGCCAGTATCCGGCGTCGTTGCGGATGCTTGCGGAATGCGCCGCATCCTTCACGTACAGGAAGGCATGGTCGGTATTGGGGACCCGCAAAAAGGTGGCCATGCCCGGATTGTACGTATTGACAATATCTGCAATGAGCTGATGTTCGTATGGGTTGAAGGCAACGTATTCGCCCTCCCCATGCAGCGACAACACATACGAATTGACCTTGCTCCAGGCGGTAAAAGGCCGGGTGTCCTGCAACTGCTGCCAGAACGTATAGTGGCGCCCGTTAAGAAGGCCGCCCCCCTCCCAGTTCCAGTACCTGGTCATGAACTCAGCCATTTCCGGGTCCTGCAACAACTGCTCAGGTTTCTCCTTTTCGATCAGGAAGCGGTAAAAGAACCGGATGCTCTGTTCGTGCCCGGCCTCATTGTCCAGGTAGTCCTGCCCCAAAATCAGCCGTTGTTTCCGGGTCTGCTCCACCAGGTATTCGAACCATGGCCTGGCCACGGTGCCGAATACGATCATGCCCCTGGGGTCGAAATCGGTGCGCATCAGCGGTGCCTGCACCCCACCCATCGAATGCCCGAAAACAAAAACATTGTCCAGGTCGACGAAATCATATTTTGACAGGGCGTTGTATGAGGCCTCGAATATGCCCACCTCGTCGAAGAGGTTGATGTCGGCGCAATTACGGCTGCTGCGGGAGTCGCCCATTCCGGCCTTTTCGGTCTTTACCACCACATAACCCCTGGCACTGATGCCCTCCAAAAGTTTTCGCACGGGGCTGTGCTCCCCCATATTGTCCATCGAAACGCAGGTATAGCCCTGTACGAAAAAAAAGACGGGGTGTTTCCCTTCGGTATGGGGGGCATGGATGATGGTGCGCGCGTAGCCGTCTTCGAAGGGGACCTGGTCGTAAATAACCCGGGCATGGGGGGAGGTTTCGGCCGGAAAACCGGCAACCTGCCCCTCCAGGAATAAAAGGCTTCCGTTGCGGTATGCCTTCAGGGCAATGGGATCACCTGCACTGAGTTGCTGGATGTCTTTCACGAAACCGTCAACAGAGGCCGGTTTTTTGCCGTTGGCCGACCAGATGATATCTCCGGCCTCCAGGCCCATGGCCCCGGCAGTGCTGCCCTCAACCACCCTTTGTACGAAAACGCCTCCCGTTTCCGGAAGCTTACCCAGTGCAGCCAGGGAGTCGCAGACCTCCAGCAGCTGGGTACCTAAAAAGGCCCTTCGGGGCAGGGTCTCAGCCGTTGCCGAAATACAGAGCCCGGCAAGGCAGGCAAGCAGGATACGACGTAATGTTGGCATCATGGTTTTAGGATTTGAACATAATAAAAACTGAATATACAACTGTTACAACTCGTGTACCACCTGGTTTAATCAGCAGGATATCAAACATGTATAATTATATAGATCCAGGCTGGAGTGTCCGTAACCGGAGAGACGTTGTTCGTTTGCGGACATTCGCAGGATGCCACTACCTTCCCGGTTCAGACCGTGGCTGGGGACATGGGAATCAGAAGGCAGTTGGCCTCCAGCAGGTGGAGGATGGCCGAGGCGGCGCTGCCCAGTACCATATCGGAGAAGTAGCTTTTGCCGTGGGCGCCAAAGATCACCAGTGAGATGTTGTTTTCCTTTACTTCGCGGATGATCTCGGGGACCACGCTGCCTTCGACCAGGGTGCAGCTGACCGGAGCTTTTGTTTTTTTGCGCAGTGCCAGGGTGTAATCGCGCAGCCGCCGGTTGTCGATCAGATTGAACTTTTCAATGGTTTCTTTGTCGTGATGCTTCATCACCACCTTGTCCTGAACATGCATCAGGGTCAGCCGCTGAAAATGAGCTGCCAGGTGCTTTCTGGTAAACCCGAAAGCGACGTCAGAATTTTTTGAAAAATCGGTAAGCAGCAGGGCATGGGCGGCGATGTCTCGGGATTCGAGGATGCAGATGGGGTCGCCCGGTTCGTTGCTGCCGGTATGCCTGATGCGTATCATCAGCACCGGGTTTTTGCTTTGCTGCATTACCCGGAGTGTGGTGCTTCCGATCAGGTTCCGTTTAAAGAACCCCTGCCCTTTGCTGCCGATAACGATCAGCGCATCGGGCTGTTGTGCGGCAAAATCGAGGATCTCCTGAGAGGGGAGGCCTTCCCTGAATGCAAAGTTGGCCTTAAAGCCGGCTTCGCTCAACCTGTTTTGCAGGTTGAGCATCCGGGCCTCTATGTGCACGCGCATGGAATACCCGCTGTATTCCATGTAGTTGAAGCTCATGGTGGGCACATGGAGCAGGCTGATGTGTTCAATGCCCAATTGCCTGCATTGGGGCAGGCAGTCCATCATCAGGTCGGAAGCTTTGGACAGGTCGGTGGCAAAAATGGCGCGTTTGATCATGGGGTTTGCGTGAGTTGTGAAACAAGGCTTTTCTCAAATTAAAGAAAAAAACCGAGGTGTGCAAGCTCTCCGCCCTGCCCCGGCAACCGGCTGCAGCATTCTGCTGCAGGGTTACTGTTTTTTTCTGAATTCGGGCAACAGCTCCTCCTTTACCCATTTGAAATCGGGTTCGTAGTCCAGGGCTTTTTCCAGCACCCCGATGGCCATGGCCAACCTGCCGGTTTTCTCGTAGGCATTGGCCAGCGAAACCAGGGTGCTCAGGTAAAGCCAGCGGTGATTGGCCGGCATGTCGCGCTCCATCAGGGCAATGGCCTGTTCATAATATCCGGCCGCCCTTGTTTTGGATCCGCCGAAAACGGCAGGGGCGAAGAACAACAGGTTCCCCTTTTCGATCCATGCCCTGGGGTATTCTTCGTCCATTTCGATGGCCTCATCGATCAGACGGTAACTTCGGGGTCCAAGGCGAACCCCCAGTATGGGGCGCATACTGATCCTGAAGGCATTGAAGGCCGCCTGAAACACCCTGGAAGAGGCCCCGTAGCCGGGAATGCCCCGAAGGGCCTCCAGCCGGTCTTCGGCTCTGTCCAGCACCTCCCTGGCCCTGCGCTCCTGGTCCAGGGAGAGGTAATAGCCCGTCAAACCGTATTGTGCCAGTAGAATATCGTACAAAAGCCCCGGCGACGGATTGCGGGCATATTCAGCCTCCATGGCCTCAAGCGTGCTTTCCCAAAGGCTCATGCGGTCGTGTACATAAGCACGGTAGATCATGTCCTGAAAGCTGTTTCCCGTTGTTTGCCGTTGCTGGGCTGCAGTGCCCGGTTGGCCCTGGAGCAACAACAGGATCAGCCAGGCAATGGCTTGTCGATATAGCGGCCTTTCCATATATTTTGTTTTCGTTGTTTGTTGACAAGGGCCTTCAGGCTCATCCAGAAAAGCACCCCCTGCTGAAGGGGGGCAGTAAGGGCATTGAAGCAGATGCTTTGCCCGCTTTGCCATGAAACAAGCATTCTGATCGCCAGCCCGGCCCCAAGGTAGGCCAGGGCCGGCCATGTTCCCATGGCCAGGGCTACCGGGAGCACTCCCAGGGTGGTGACTACGGCAAAGGCCAGGCCGGCCGGCATGCTGTTGCCGAAAAAGGCGGGCAGGTTTCTCGAAAATCCATCCAGCGACTCCTTCAGGGAGGTGTACATCCGGCATTCGATCAGTTTGCCGCCCAAAAGGGTATGTATGCGAAGCCCTTCCTTTTTCATGAAACGTGAAATGGCGATATCCTCGGCGGGCGTCATCCGGAAACGCTGATGGAACAGATATTTACGGTAGGTGCTGGCCTTAAACAGCATGAATTGCCCGTTGGCCGCCGACAAGGAGGCATGCCGGCAGTCTTTGGTGCATTTCAGGGGAAGGAGGCTGAGCAATATCCAGTTTATTGCCGGAACGCTGAGCTTTTCGCCGATGCCTTTCATGATCTGCCGGGGGAAGAGGGACAGCAGATCCAGGCGGTGTTGTTCCATATGGTTCAGCCCGCTGCCGATCAGGCCTTCGTTTATGCGGACATCGGCGTCGAGAAACAGCAGGTAATCCCCCCTGGCCTGTTCGGACAGGTGATGGCAGGCGTTGTTTTTCCCAAGCCAGCCCGACAGCATCTTCCTGCCGCTGATCAGCCTGATCCTGGGGTCTTTGTGCGCAAATTCCCGGACAATGCCGGGGGTGTCGTCGGTCGAAAGATCGTCGTATACGATGACCTCCAGCTCCCGGTAATCGTGGTGAACGATACGCTCAAGCAGCAGGCCGATATTCCCGGCCTCATTGCGGGCGGGGATCAGTACGGATACCCGGGACGAATGCATGGCCCTGCCCGGTTTAAGCCACTGCCGGGTGAGCAGGTTGCTCAGCACGACGAGCAGCCGCAGCACCATAAAGGTCCAAACGAAGAGTGCAAAAAGGTACATGTACGGCAAATATCGGGTTAAAAACGCAGCGCCCGGGGTGGGTTCATATCCTCAGCCCAATGTTCAGCAGCAGGAAAAACAGGAACTGAATCCCGAAAAGCCATGGCGCCGCACGGTTATGGGTGCGCACTCCGGCCAGTTGCATGAAACTGAGAAAGATCACCGAAATGATGAACCAGGCCTGGTAGTTCTGCAAGGGAATTTCCCCACCGGCCCAGTTCCACATATCAAGCCGTATGGCCACCGGCTCCAGGACCACGTCGTAAGCCACCATCAAAACGGCCCCGGACAGAACCTTGAGGGGCCAGAATAAGCGTGCCGGTTCCATAATGGCAAATACACAGTATATGAGCATCATCCAGTTTATCCCGATGATCAGCGGGGTTTCGAATACCTTTGGGCCCAGGGTCGCTCCATAGGCATAGCTGCCGAACACATGCCCGGTAAGTACGCCCAGCACCTCGATCAGGTAACCGGTGATGGCAATGAGCAGCAACACCGCTCCATCGGAGCGGCGCCATTGGCGGTGAAAAAACAGGAGTATTGCGGTGCTGAGCAGTATGGAAACCGGGACCAGGCGGGTAAAGATTTCGCGCGTATGCGGAATGCTGAGACCGGCAAGGCCAACCAGGTAATAAACGACAAAAAAATATCCGGCCAGGCGGGCTGATTTGTGCTTTTTTATCGGACTCATGGTTGTGTGATGTGTTTTATGCAGGGAATTTCCCTGTCGATGATGCGCGCCGAAGCAAGGCAGAGGGGGATCCCCCCGCCCGGATGCACGCTTCCGCCTGTAAAGTAAAGGTTTTTCAGGGAGCTTTTAAAATTCGGGTGCCGGTAAAAAGCCGAAAAACTGCTGTTGGAACTCAGCCCGTACAACGAACCCCTGTATGAGCCGGTCTGAGCCTCGATGCTGCGGGGGTCGGCCATCGATTCGCTTACAATGTGCGGAGCAGGGTCGATGCCCGTCATGCTCCTGATCTTTTCGAGCAAACGCGCACGCAGTATCCCTGTCGTTTCCTCCCAGTCTTGTCCGTTGTTCTCGGGCGCATTCACCATAACATACCAGTTCTCCTGTCCGGGAGGGGCATCGCCCGGTACCGCACGGGCACTGATAAAAATATAGGTGGTGGGATCGGGGCTTATGGTCTTGCTGCCAAAAAGATGTTCGAATTCTGCTTTGTAATCTTTTGAGAACAACACATTGTGCAAGCCCAGTGCGGGGAAGTTTCGGTTGATGCCCCAATAGAATATTACGGCCGAGGAAGAACGCTGCTGACTCCGCTGTTTTTTTGGAACAGGGAAATCCGGAAGCAAGTTCCGGTAGAGGTTCACAATGTCGGCGTTGCTCACCACCACGCCGGCTTCGTGGCGGCCGCCTGGTATGCAGAGGCCGGCGACCCGCTTGTTTTCAATGATGACTTCCCCGACCGGGGTGTTGAAATGGAATTCCACGCCCATGTCGACGGCCAGTTTGTATAGGGCCTTTGCGATCTGGTACATCCCCCCCAGTGGGAAAAAGGCACCCTTGTTGTGCTCAAGGTGGGGAATGACGTTGAGTGTGGCCGGTGTTTTGTACGGATCCGAGCCGTTGTAGGTCGCGTACCTGTCGAACAGCTGCACCGCCCTGGGGTCGGAAAACCAGCGGCTGTTCTTTTTGTGCATGCTGGTAAAGGCATCCAGTTCATGAAGGTGAAGCAGGGACTTCAGGAAGGCCTTTTTTGTGTAGTTGGCGGCCTTGTGCAATGAATTGAACAGGAAAATCTCGTGGGTGATCTCGTAAAGTCGTTCGCTCTTGCGCAGAAAGGCAAGGACCTGCCCGGGCTCCATCCCGGTGTTCTGGGCAAGTTCGCGGGCAAAATTGCCGGGTTCCTTCCAGGCGGTGACCCGGGTGCCGTCTTCCCAGAAATACCTGCAACTCGAGGCCAGAGGCAGGTAATTGAAATAGTCGCGGGGGTTTCGTCCGGCAATAAGGAAAAGCTCATCCACCAGCCAGGGCATGGTGAACAGGCTGGGCCCGGTGTCGAAGCGGAAGCCCCCGCTCCGCAGTTCCGACAATTTTCCGCCGGCTTCCCCCGCCTGCTCAAATACGCTTACGCGGTATCCCTTTGCTGCAAGCCTGATGGCCGAAGCAATTCCACCAATGCCTGAACCAATTACCCCTGCCGTGTGTTTTCTCATAAAACGCGTTGTTTGAAGCAAAATCCGGGTCGATATGCTGGTGTACCAACAAATATGCCCGGTAAAGGGTTCATTGTACAAGATATTCATTAAATTTCACAAGGAAAGGGATGTGTTGGTGGGACAGAGGACGGAGGGGAGAAGGTAGTAAGTAGTAGGTAGTAGGTAGTAGGTAGTAGGTAGTAGGTAGTAGTAGGTAGGAAGAAGAAAGTAGAAAGTAGAAGGTGGAAGGTGGAAGGTAGAAGGTAGAAGACGGAAGGACGATGGAACGAAGGAACGAATGAACGAAAAAGTTGAAAAGTTGAAGAGTTGAAAAGTTTAGAAGACGGAAGACAGAAGGCGGAAGACGGAATAG
>PWJC01000111.1 GCA_003560165.1 Bacteroidales bacterium | reverse complement strand
TACCTACTACCTACTACCTACTACCTACTACCTACTACCTACTACCTACTACCTACTACCTACTACCTACTACCTACTACCTACTACCTACTACCTACTACCTACTACCTACTACCTACTATTTCCTTCTTTCCCCGAAATTGTTCCACGTGGAACATTAACGTCCGAGGTGGACAAGGAGGACTGAAATGTCCGATGGGGTGATTCCGCTGATGCGGGATGCCTGACCGATGTTCTCGGGTTTAATGCTTTGCAATTTTTCCCTGCCCTCCATGCTGATGGCTTTTAGCGCCATGTAATCAAAATCCTTTCGAAGGACAAGGTCTTCCAGGCGGCTGACCTTTTCAGCATTTTCCCTTTCCTTTTCCAGATAGCCTTCGTATTTTACTTGAATTTCAACGCTTTCCAAAGCCTCTGAATACACATCCTCTCTGCTGAAGCCGCGAAAAAACAATTTCAATTCTTCATCTTGACCGATCATTCCCCTGAGGCTAACCTGAGGTCTGAGCAACAAATTCGCAAACCTGGTCCTATTCTGGATAAGGGTCGTTTCCGATTTCTCAAGGTAGGCGTTAATCCGTTCGGGTGTGGTGGAATGCTTTTTCAGGAAAGCTTCCATTTGTCCGATAATCCGTTCTTTCCGTGACAGCCGGTCCAAACGCTCGTCCGACGCAAGACCAATCTGGTGTCCTATTCTTGTAAGTCGCTGATCTGCATTGTCTTGTCTAAGCAAAATGCGGAATTCTGCCCTGCTTGTAAACATCCGGTAAGGCTCCATTGTCCCCTTGGTAACCAGGTCGTCGATCAATACTCCGATATAGGCCTGGGATCGCTTCAACACAATGGGCTCCTCTCCCATTTGTTTCCGGTGAGCGTTAATTCCGGCAATCAAGCCCTGGGCCGCGGCTTCTTCGTACCCGGTTGTGCCGTTCACCTGCCCCGCAAAATACAGATTGTCAATCACTTTGCTCTCGAGTGAGGCCTCAAGTTGCTGAGGCGGAAAGTAATCGTATTCAATGGCATAGCCAGGCTTGAGGATGCGTGCCTTTTCAAATCCGCTGACAGCCCACAAAGCCCTGGCCTGAATCTCTTCGGGCAAGCTGGAAGAAAATCCGTTGACGTACACCTCCTGGCTGCTCCGGCCTTCGGGTTCGATGAACAACTGGTGGCGGTCGCGGGCCGAAAACCTTTCAATCTTGTCTTCGATCGATGGGCAGTACCTTGGCCCGCTTCCCTGAATCCTACCGCCGAACATCGGACTGTCGTCAAAACCCTCCCGCAGTATTTCATGAACCCTTGGGTTGGTATAGGTAAGGTAGCAACTGAGCTGATCTGTCAGCCTCGGGGTGTCCAAAAAGGAGAACCTGGCAGGATTTTCGTCTCCCTTTTGTTCGGTCATTACTGAAAAATCGATGCTGCGGCCGTCCACCCGAACCGGGGTGCCTGTTTTCAGCCTTTGCGACTGTATGCCGTAAATGGCCAGGCAAGATGTTAATCCGCTGGCGCTGGGTTCTCCAAGCCTCCCTCCTTTAAAATGCTTTTTCCCAATATGTATCAATCCGTTCAAAAAGGTGCCGCTGGTAATGATGACGTTGCTGGCCCGGATCTCTCCCCCAAAAGCTGCAACCACCCCACATGCCTTTCCCTGTTCAACGATCACATCGGTTATGGTGTCTTGCCAGAAATGCACATTGGGCAATTTCTCAAGCATTTGCCGCCACTTGAGCGGAAACAACTGCCGGTCGCTCTGCGCCCTGGGCGACCACATGGCAGGTCCCTTGCTCCGGTTGAGCATCCTGAACTGTACCATGGTGTGATCGGTAACCACACCGCTCAGTCCACCCAGGGCATCTATCTCCCGCACGATCTGTCCCTTGGCAATGCCCCCCATTGCCGGGTTGCACGACATGTGGGCAATGGTCTCCAGGTTAAGGGTAACCAGCAATACATTCGACCCCAAACGGGCAGCGGCGGCAGCGGCTTCACAACCAGCATGTCCGCCGCCTACCACAAGGATGTCGTAGCGATCAAAAATCATCTTATGTATTCTGAATCAGGAGAGCAAAGATAGGCAATAATTCTCTTTCTCCCTCATTTTGGCGCGCTCCCCGATCTCCTGGTCGTTGTATCCGAGCAGGTGTAAAATCCCATGAATGACCACCCGGTGAAGCTCTTCATGAAACAGTTTTTTGTTCAGGGCAGCATTCTCCTTTACCCTGTCGAGGCTGATGAAAATGTCGCCGCTGATGTAGCCCAGGTCTTCGTTATAGTTGAAGGTGATGATGTCGGTATAGTCATCGCGCGACATGAATTGGCGATGAAGGCGGTGCAGGTAGTCGTCACTACAAAAAATATACTGAATGGTTCCTGCCCTGCCTCCTTCGCGCTCGATCACCTCCTCGATCCACCGCCTGATCCTTTCGGCAGAGAAGTCATGGAGTTCTGCATCCTCGAAATGAAAAGCAATATGTGACTGGTTTTCCAACACTTATACTTTTTTTGTTACGGTCATTTTATGGTAGTACTTTTCGAGCAATTCGATGCGCTGCTGTGTCAGCATTTCGTTGACTCCCGTGATGAAGTAAACCATTTCGATGGCTTGTTCTTCGGGCATGATGTTAACTTCGTCTGTCAGCAGCCTGATCATCTGCATCTTGTGCAGATCAACGGAAACGTCATCCGCATCGTCGATTTTGGTTACCCCCGCTTTTTCGTGCAACAGGGCCATGTCGAGGAAACATTGCTCCAGTTTAACGGTAAAGTAAAGGCCTTTTGGTTTTGAAGAGAAATAAACAGAAAGGCTGGAGGGCTCACCGGATTTCAGATTAAGGTATATTTCAAATATTAAGGCGCTGGATGCCAGAATATTCCCATAGTATGCATCGTAAATATGGAAGTCGTCGCAAATTGTTTCGATAAACCCTTCGAGCTGATGCATATTCCCTTCGTCGGCATCCAGCCTCAGATAGCGTTGTAAGACATTACCCATCATATTATTCTACATAAAGAAAATATCTTTCGACAATTGACCGGTAAAAGGGTCGCAATTCGGGCGGTAAGCTGCGCAGCATTTCAACCTCTCTTTCCCTCATTCTATTATACTCAAAAAAAGTGTCAGGGTTACTGATTTCAATCTCTTTTGCGGTGGTCCCTTCGCGCCTTTCTTCGGCTTCCCTTTCTTCTTCGGCCCTTTCGTGTTCTAGCAGCCTTGACAGAATTCGCTGCTGCCGCATCATGGTCTGCTGCGACAATTCCTTTCTCAGCATATCCAATTCAGACCTTTCCATGTCCCGTTGCAGGTTTTCGAGCTCTCCCCCGGGTTCAAGGCCCTCATTCCGCATCCTGTCGGTTATTTCCCTCAGCTTGTTTCGAATGGCCTCCTGGCTGGCAGCTGCCCTGGCCATCTGTTCGCTTAGCGACATAGGCATCTCACCTCCTTCGCCGGATTCTCCAGGTTCGGGCTGGTGGCCTTCGCGTATCTGTTCGAGCATTTCGTTGAGTTGATCCTGCATTTGCCGTAGATCCTGGAAAGAAGGTTCTCCCATGCCCTGTTCAGAGTCATCGCCCATGCCCGAGGCCATGGCCATCTGTTGGTTGATGTCTTGCAGGCTTTCGTTCAGCATCAAGGCCAGGTTGTTAATATGGGTCATTACGAATTGCTGCCTCGAGGCGGCGCTGGGCCGGCGCCGGTTGACCATATGCGACAGGCCCTCATTCAGGTTCATGTGGATTTCGGCAATTTCGCGGGTAACATAAGACTGAATGGCGATCTGACGCCGGGCCAGTGCAACCAGTGAATCTTCAACCATTTCGAGGTCGCTTTGAATTTTCCGCTGCTCGCGGATCAACTCCACAAAACGCGGATCGTTGACATTGGCCGCCCGCGTTTCGAGCATCAGGTCTTCCTGAGCAAAACTGGATCTCAGCAGGTTTTCCAGTATCATCCGGATAGCCCTGGCATCTTCGGCCAGTTGCTGCTGAAACATGTTCATCTGCATCCCTTTCAGGGCATCTGATAACTCATCCATCTTTTGGCCTGCGTCGCGCTGAGCGGGCCTGGCCCCATCAAAATCCTGCTGCTCCATCCTCTCAAGGGCCTCCCTGATTGATTCGGAGATCCCTTCTTCCTGTTTGCCGGTATCGTCCATGGGTTTCGGACGGCTAAGTTCCTGGTTCTTCTCCCTGAGTTCTTCGAGCTTTTCACGCAACTGCTCAAAGCTTTCGGCAATCTCTTCCTGCTGCTCCTTTAATTCGTCCCCTTTGCCTTGCCCTCCACTGGTCTCTTCCTCCAATTCCTTTTGAAGCTCGCTCAGGGTTTCCAGCAGGTCGATGCTCTCCTGCATCAGCCGCTCCATTGCCAATTGCCTGAACAACTCCAAAGCCCTGTCGAGCTGTCTCTCCAGGTCTTTAAATTCGAATTCCATCCGGTTAAGCATCTCATAAACCTGTTCACGGTCCATGTTGTCGAGTTCCTGCCTTATCTGATCAAACAAGTCTTTCATTTCATCCGAAAGGACCTCCTCGAACAGTTTTTGCAATTCCTCCTGTTTTTCCCGAATGCGGTCGTCGGTTTCCAGAAACTGTTCTGAGGCGGCTTCGCTTTCTTTTTTCAGATCAAACACCTCCTCGAACTTTTTCTGCATTTCGTCCTGCCTGTTGAGCAATTCCTGAACCGCCTCCCGCTGCTCCCATCCCATGCGTTCGGACTCAAGCAATTGCTTGCGCAACTCGTCGATCTGGTCGCGCGCCTGACCGGCCTCCCCCCTGCCGTCGCGCAATCCTTCCTCCACCCTTTGCTCGCTCTCCCTTCTTCCGGCAAGCAACTCATCGAGAGTAGGAATTGTGTGTGTAAAAACCTGGCTACGTGCAGACTTCGGCCCACTTAGCGGATCGTTGTCGTAAACCTCAAAAAATAGCTCAACGGTTTCTCCGGGTTGCACATACACCGATTGCATGTCGAAGTGATGATGGAAACTCTGGTTGCGCAGCCCGGGGTCGATGTCGATTGCCTCATCCAGAAAGGGCACATCGACGCCCTGGCTTATCTGCCGTTGGTCCATCACCCGGTAAAAGAACCGCAATCCGCTGAAACCGAAGTCATCCTCTATCATTCCGCGGTAAAACAAATGCGCAATGAGCAAGTCGTCGCGATGCTCCTCCACAACAATCCGGGGATGCTGGTCTCTGACCACATTCACCACATAGGAAAGGCTGTCGCCGGTACCGTGTTCCTGATTGTGCGCGTACACCCGGTAGCCAAAAGCTTCGCCGGCCGTCAGTTCGACCCGATAGGTCAGTGTTCCGGTCTGGTCGACCTCCATTTCCTGGTCTTCGCGGTAAAAGCTAAGCTCTCCATCACCCCTTGTATGGAAAATCCAGCGTATCCGCGAGCCGGCAACTACCAACAAGTCGCCCATGTTGTCGAAAGCCTCGGGTTCCATCCCCGTATAGGCAGGATAGTCGACCTGAACGTTAAAGTGCGAAAAAGAAGGTTTTTCAAAAACATTCACCCGGAAAGGCCCGTAACGGAAACCGCCGGCCTCGGCATAAAAACGGATGTCGTCCTGCAAATTCCTGAAATCGTAAGCAAAGAGCCCGCTCTCCGTGGCCTGCATCCTGAACCGTCCCCCATTGTAAACCACCTCTACCTGTGCAGGCATCACCTCACCTTCTGATAGCAGCACAACACGGTGGTCTTCGTTCCTAAAACCCGTGGTGCCCGACACCATCGAAAGGGTGAAGGGCCTCGGGCGTTCAAATACGGTTTCGTACCGGACAATCCGCCTGGTGGGTTCCAGTATCAGGGCGGGGCGTATAAGGAAAAAGGACAGCAGCACCAGCAGGGGCAGGGCAAGATAGGGCAAAAACCTGAGGTTTCCCTGCAGCAGAATGGCACGCTGAAAGGGAACCACAGCGGCCTTTTTGGCTTTTTGTTCGAGCCCGGCCATAACCAGGGCGGCGTTTTCGGGGTGCTGGTCGAGGTAGTTCTTTAACTGCAGGGCATTGGTAATGTTGTCGCTGATCTCATCGGGATACATTTTCCCAATCATCCGGGCGGCGTGGTCGGGCGACATCCGTTTGCCGATCTTCACCATGCCCAAAAATGGTCGCAGCACATAGAAGACAAACACCGCGGCATTAAACCCAATAAAGGAATAAAAGAGGATCAGGCGGACTGTGGTATTTAAGTAGCCAATGGTTTCAATGGCAACAAACAGCAGGAAGAGGGCGAGAAAACCAGCACCGAAAAACAGACTACCTTTAAGCAGCAGGTTCAGGTAATACCTCCTGATAAAGCCGTCAATTTGCCGGAATAACACGTGAATAGTTGAAGACATGGCCGGTTTTTACTAACTTAGTGAAATGGCAACGCATTAACCCATAAAATTACTAAAAAAACAGGGGCAGCCCCGTTTTAAAAAATCATAAATAAACATCCATGGCCACAAAAAAAGAAAGAATAAAGCAGAAACTCAGCGACAGTATCATCAGGGTATTCGAATCATCGCCCCGACAGCTATACAATTACAAGCAGCTTTCCAAGGCCCTGGGCGAGGAAGGACAGGAGAACAAAAAATTTTTACAGGGCATCCTGTATTCGCTGGCCAAGGAAGGCATCCTGATCGAGACTTACAAGGGCAAGTTTCAGATCAGCCCCGCCCATCTCGAAAAGCAGAAACACATCGGGCCATTCATCACCGGTGAGGTCGACATGAAGCAAACGGGCAAGGCCTATGTGATTACCGACGAGTTGCTCGAAGACGTGCGCATTGCCCCAAACAATACCGGTTATGCCCTGCACAGGGACAAGGTGAAGGTAAGGCTCTTCCCCCGCCGAAAGACCGATAAACAGGAAGGGGAGATCATCGAGGTGATCGAACGCAGGACAACCCGTCTGGTGGGAGTGATCCAGAAAAGCAAGCAATATGCCTTTTTAATTCCTTCCAGCAAATCGGTGCCCGTAGACATCTTTATTCCGCTCGAAAACATCCATGGGGCAAAGGACGGGGACAAGGCCATTGTCGAGATCACCGAATGGCTGCCGCCCTCAAAGAATCCTTTTGGGAAGGTGGTGGAAGTGCTGGGCCGCCCGGGGGTAAACGAGGTGGAGATGCATGCCATCCTGGCCGAGTATAACCTCCCGGCCCGATTCGAGAAAAAGGTGGAGGAGGAAGCCGAAAAAATACCGGTGGATATCTCCAAACAGGAGATCGAGGCCCGCCGCGACTTCAGGGAAGAAGTGACCTTTACCATCGATCCGGTCGATGCCAAGGACTTTGACGATGCCCTGTCGGTCAGAAAACTATCTGACAACCGCTGGGAAGTGGGAGTGCATATTGCCGATGTGACCCATTATGTGAAACCAGGTACCGCCCTGGAGGACGAGGCCCTGCAGCGGTCTACCTCCATCTACCTGGTAGACCGCACCATCCCCATGCTGCCCGAAAAGCTGTCGAACATGGTGTGTTCCCTCAGGCCCAACGAAGACAAACTAACCTTTTCGGTGATCTTTACCCTGAATGAAAATGCCCGCATACTGACTACATGGATGGGCCGCACCATCATCAATTCCAATCACCGTTTCTCATACGAGCAGGTGCAGGACATCATCGAGTCGGGCAAGGGTCCTTACAAGGACGAGATCCTGTTGCTCAATTCGATGGCCGGGATCATCCGAAAAAAGCGGATGCGCAACGGGGCCATCGACTTCGACCGACAGGAGGTACGTTTCAAACTGAGCGACAACGGAAAACCCCTGGATGTGTATTTCAAGGAGCAAAAGGAGGCCCACAAACTCATTGAGGAATTCATGCTGCTGGCCAACAAGGCGGTGGCCGAAAAAGTCGGAAAAGCTTCCGGCAAACAAAAGCCCAAAACCTTCGTTTACCGGGTACACGACATCCCCAACCCCGAAAAGCTGAATACCCTGAAGGAATTTGTCCGAAAGCTCGGCTACAAGGTCAAAACAGATACACGGACAAACATCGCCAGTTCGTTCAACAGGCTGCTGAAAGAATCACAGGGAAAGGGGGAGGAAAACCTCATCGAGACCCTGACCATCCGCACCATGGCCAAGGCAGAATATTCAACCCAGAATATCGGACATTATGGTCTTGCCTTTGACCATTACACCCATTTTACCTCACCCATACGCCGCTACCCCGACATGATGGTCCACCGACTGCTGGCCAGATACGAAAACGGGCAGCCTTCGGCCAATCAGGAGGAGTACGAAGACTACTGCAAGCATTCGTCTCAAATGGAAAAAAGGGCCCAGGAAGCCGAACGCGACTCGATCAAGTACAAGCAGGTCGAATTTTTGGCCGATAAAATAGGCAAGGAGTTCGAAGGCCTCATATCCGGTGTGTCTAAATGGGGCATCTTTGTCGAGATCAAGGAGAACAAATGCGAGGGCATGGTGAGGATGAGCGACATGGACGACGACTACTATTACCTCGACGAAGAAAACTACCGCGTTATCGGCAACAACAAAAAGAAAGAATACAAACTGGGCAGCCCGGTGCGCATCCTCATCAAGAAAGCCGACCTGCAGAAGAAGGAGCTGGATTTCGTGTTGGTGCAGGAAGAAGGTAGAAGATAGAAGATAGAAGATAGAAGATAGAAGATAGAAGATAGAAGGAATTTTGGAATGGCCTTTTCTACTTTCTACTTTCTACTTTCTACCTTCTATTTTCCTAAATCAAATTCAACCTGCTGTAAAGTTCCTTGCGGTAGAGTCCGCCGATGGGCAGCACCTTCATTTTGCCTTCGATCACCAGGTCGGGGTATTTGATCGAAAAGATCTTGTTCAGATTGACGATAAAGGAACGGTGAATGCGCACAAAATCCTTGGCCGGCAAAATGCGCACCATTTCCTTCATGGTGGTATGCGTGGTGTAGCTGTTGTCTGAAGTATTAATCACCACATAGTCTTTCAGCGCTTCTACATAATAAATATCATCGAAATCGATCTTGTTTAAACGGTAATCGGCCCGTACGAAGATGGAGTCCTTTGATTCCTTGTTTTCGATCAGTGAGTGGTACAGATCCCGTTCCTTCCTGCCCTCCTGATCCTTTTCGTGCTTGTAAAGAGCCATTTCGATGGTGGTCTGAAGCTCTTTTTCCTTGAAGGGTTTGATAATATACCCATAAGGCTCGGTGATCTTTGCCTTGTTCAGGGTGTTATCGTCGGCATAGGCGGTCAAAAAGATAAGCGGAACAGAGAACCTTTCCCTGATCTGCTTCGCGGCCTCTATGCCCGTCATTTCACCCTTCAACATGATGTCCATCAACACCAGATCGGGGCGGTTATCTTCCACTTCACGGATTGCCTTCTCACCCGTATTGACAACGGCTGTGACATGATATCCCAGTTTTTTCAGACCATTTTGAATATCCTTGGCTACAATGCTTTCATCTTCGACGATGAGTATTTTTACTTTGGCCATAATGCGTGTTTTAGTATTGTTAATTTTTTATCACTTTGATGACAAACAGGGGGAATTCTTCAACCAATAGCAACCATTTTATCAACAAAACGGATTCTATTTTAAAATTTACATGCCAAATTTACATAAATTTTCAAAATATAACAACCTGTAAAGAAAAGTATTAGGAGAATAACCACATCAGCTTATG
>PWJC01000154.1 GCA_003560165.1 Bacteroidales bacterium | reverse complement strand
TAAACTATTAAACTATTAAACCATTAAACCCATTAAACTCTTAAACTTTTAAACCTCCTGGGGTTTTCCCGGGTTTTAACTGTCTCATTGCCTGAGAGAAAACGCGAAATGACATTTCGACTTTTCAGACTTTTCAGACTAATTTTTTACGTATGTCCCATTTATTCAAACATAAGCTTTTCATCCTGGGTGCCTGGGTGTTTTTTCTGGTGGCCATCTTACAGCCTGCTGTGGCGGGTTCCGACACCCTGCCCCCGGCCTTATTGCTTCCGCGGGCAATGGAACTTGAAAAGAGCCACAACCTTTGGTGGAGAACTGGCAATGCCGCTGCCATTGCTTTTAGCCCCCTGCCCGGGCAAGGGGTTGCCGGGGCCCGTTTTGACCGCTCCGGCGGCAGCTTTTGCCGGCCGCAGCAACCCGACAGTGAGCGGCATCTGCGGTTTTACACCGAAAAGTTCACCGAATTGGAGAACCTCAATGTCTGGGGCCATTTTTCCTACGACCAGAACCGCGACCTCGGTGCGCACTGGGCCGATGTCTTCTTCCCATACAACGGCAATCCCTATGTGTTTTCGGGCGACCGCGGGGGCGACTGGGACAAGAAGTTTTTCCATCTATCGGCCAGGGTGTCGTCCCGGGAACAGATGGGATTTTTGACCTATGGGGCGGCCATCGACTATTTTGTGGGCAGCGGGGCCAGGCAGAACGATCCCCGCCCCCTCAACCGTCTGAAACAGCTCAGCTTCAGCCCTTCGTTCGTATTTTCCCTGCCGGGGAACACCGCCCTTGGGCTGGTGTTGAACTATACCGATTTCCGCGAAGACGTCAGCATCCGCATCCGAAACCGCGACGACAATTTCCTGTATTTTAAACTCCTGGGCCTGGGCGAGCACCATACGGCCTCCATGACCAGCCACGCCAGGTTCTACGAAGGCCATACCCTGGGGGCTTCCGTACAAGTGAACCGGCGTACGGGCGGTGCCGAATGGATTGGCAGCGCCGGCATCGCCTTTCGCGAAGAGATCGTGGTCGACGGAGGCGTCAGCGGGCAGAGCGGGGGAGATTTCGAGCAGATGACGGCAACCCTTTTCAGCGGGCTGAAGTGGACCGGACGGAATGTGCGCCATATGGCCGGCCTGAGTATGGAGTTCGGGCAGGCCTGGGGCACCGAGCATCTGCAGGCTTACAACCCCCACGAATTCATCTGGGAAACTATCTTCAGCATGTTGCGTGTCGAGCAGATGAGCATTGGCACAGAGGCCATGTACAGCATCCGCTCAATGGGCGAGGGCCGCAGCGAATGGTCGGTGGTGGCCGGCATCAGCCACCGGCACCACGACCAGCAATACCTGAGCCCCCTGTCGGAAATGGCGTATTCACGGCTGGGCTTTTCGCTCGATCTTCGCCGCAGCCGGCTGCTAAATGGCAACAACAGCCTGGGTGGCCGGATCAGCCTGAAGGGGGGCGGCAGCCCAAGGGCCGAACTTTCCTTGCATCCCTACCTGGAAGAAACCGGCCGCAACATCGTTTCAAGCGAGGTCACCATGCCCGACTTCGATTACCTTACATCTTCCTGGGCCGGACTTGAGGCCGGGGTGCATTATGGGTTCTTTTTCGGGCACCGCGACCGCCTGGGCGCTTTTGTGAAGCTTTCGGGGCTATACATCACGCCGTTGAACGATGGCTTCGAGGGTTCGCGCTCCGGCTTCAGCATGGGCATCGGCCTCAATTACTGATATTGTTGCATCGTGGAATACGCCCTGCCGCTGTGCCCCATCAAGCCTGAAATGAAAGCCCGGAAACGCTCCGGAACGTTCACGGAGCGGGGAATTGCCGCAGCCTTAACAAAAATTTAACAGGGCGGATTAAGGGGCATGGGTTTAAACCTTTCTGGCGTTGATCAGTCAAAAGCCTGTATACCGTCTTTAATCACCATACTTTTTTGATGTGAACACACCATTACGCAGATTCGTTTTTCGGGCCATTGCCGCCCTTGTTCTGTTTCTTTTTCCTGCCCGGGGCAATGCAGCGGCACATGCCGCCGTTTTTGACGACGATCCCGGGGCTTCGGCCAATCCGGCCGACACCCTGAACATGTCCTATCTGCAGATCGACCTCGGCGGGGAGTCCTTTGTTGCCCATGATCCGGCTTACGGCAAGTCCACAGCCGGGCTGACCGCGATCATGTTGGATGTCGACGCCCGGATCAACCGGCGGTTTTCCCTTTTTGCTGCCTTCCACTTCGATTCCGAAGTGTGGCATGGGTTGATCAACCTTCCGCGGGCAATGCGAACCGACGAGGCCAGGGGGCCCGGCCTCGATCTGGAAGTGGAGGAATTCTTTGTTAGCTGGTCGCCCCTTTTCCCCCACCTGGAACTGACGGCCGGGCGGATGTTTTCGGTATCAGGCTATGCCAACCAGCTGCATCTGGCCGATTTCCATTTCAACATGAAGCCCAGGATCTTCAGCGCCTACTGGGGCGACAACCACGGACTGTCGCTCGATGGGCTCAGCCTGAAGCTGTCGGGTCGGCGGGGAAGGGCGCATGCAGCATTCTTTGTGGAAGCGGCCCGCAACGACCAGGCCCGGGAGCACAGCATGCTCCTCACGGTGGCCGACCTCAGATTTGGTCTTGAAGGATTCGATTTGGGATTCAGGGGGTTTGCCTATGCCGACTTCCACAGCTTTGATCATCCCCTGTACCAATATGCCCCTGAGGCTTCACTGCCCCTGCCTGGGCTTGGGGGCGGGGATTTCGGGCTGCATGCCCTTGGTGGAGGAATGAATGCCATGTGGCCCATGGGGGCCGGAAAAAACCTTTTTTTCCAGGCCGAATGGATGCAGCGGAACGCCCCCGGAGAAAGCTTCGGAGGAGGGTATGCCTTTGTAGTTCTTGATCACAGCGAACGATTCAGCAGCAGCCTGATGCTGCAGCAACTGGAGGTGGCTGCCTTTTCGCGAGGACAGTGGCAGAAACAAAGCGAAAAGGCCCTAACTTTGGGGTTGTCGTACTATCCGGTGCCTTATCAGCGGTTTCGCCTCGAATACGCCCGTTTTAGCCAAAGCCTGTATTACGACCGGCTGCTGCTGCTGAAATGGACTTTTTTCATCGACCTTACGGGCCTGCCGCGTTAAATGACCACACTCCGGTTGGTTTACCCGGGAAAGGCACTTCGGGCCCCTGACAGAGCCGGGGCGGGATGATCTGTTTGTTTACTTAGGGGGTAGGTCAGGTTTTTTTTACATCGACCGCATTCAGGCCCTTGAGGCCCTGCTCCAGGCGAAAGCTCACCTTGTCGCCCTCGTCGATCTCGTCGAGGTGTCCGTTAATGTGGGTGAAGATGCTCTCCTGGCTTTCGTGATCCCTGATAAACCCATAGCCTTTGGCATTGTTGAAATAGGTCACCCTGCCGGTATGCAGCCGGTCGGGGTCTTCGCTTTCGCGGGGGGGCGGGCCCAGAGGAATGTCTTCTGCCTTGACCTGAGTTTTTTTGGCCGGATCGGGGGGGGTGTCGGTAATGTTGCCCCGCTCGTCCACATAGGCAATCATGTCGTCGGGTTCTGAAGTTCCGCTCGATTTGCGTTCTTCTTTTTTCTTGAGCTTGTCCTGCCGTTTTTTGATCCGGGCTTTTTCTTTTTCTTTTTTGTTGAAGGTTTGCTGTGGTCGGGCCATGAAGTGATTCTCGAAATTTGGTGAACATTTTCTTTACTCACTGCCGCAGGCCGCTGGGCCTGGAGGGGGTGGGTGTTTCGCACCCCATGCCGGCAGAAGCACAAAGGTACTCATAATAAAGAAGAAATCATATTTTCTTCCGGCCCGGGGTGGGTTTTGTGGCTGCACCCGCTGTTTTTTGTCCCGGACAACCGTCCCGGCTGTTTCTGTTGCCTCCCCATTTGGTATCTTTGCACCTCAGGGCGAACCGGCGCCCGCAAAAAATCAGGACAGGGTGAATTATCTACAGTTATTCAGGGCCAATCCGCATATTTTGTCTTTTGGCATCGTGCTGGTGTTTTTCAGCAGCTTCGGGCAGACCTTTATCGTTTCGCTCTACATCCCTTCCCTGATGGAGGCCTTTGACCTGAGCTCCAGTGGTTTCAGCAGCCTGTACGCCCTGGCCACCCTGGGCAGTGCCGCCACCCTGATCTTTGTGGGAAAAAAAATCGACCATGTCCCCCTGAAGCATTTCGTGTTGTTTGTGGTGGGGGGTATTTTTTTTGCCTGCCTGCTGCTGGCGGTGTCCTGGCATGTGGCGGTGCTGTTTCTGGGCCTATACGTGGTCAGGTTTTTCGGACAGGGACTGCTGATGCATACGGCCATGACCACCATGGCCAGGCATTTTTCCCATGCCCGGGGCAAGGCCCTGAGCATTGCTGCCCTTGGCTTTCCGATGGGAGAGGCCATTTTGCCCGTGCTGGTGGCCAGCAGCATCGGTTTGCTGGGCTGGCGGGAAACCCTGGTGCTGAGCGCCCTGGTTATCGGAGCGGGGCTCTTCCCTTTCTCTCTACTCACCCTCAGCCGCCTGAAAACGAAACGTGTTCGCGAGGAAAGGGTAGGGGGAAGGGCCGTTGAGAGCAGCGTTGCGGTGGATACCGGCAGGTTGTGGAGGCAAAGCCAGGTGGTGCGCACCCCCTGGTTCTATGTGTTTGCCCCCACGGTCTTTTTGACCGGCTTTATTCTAACCGCCTTGTTCTTTTTCCAGACTTTTATTGCCTCCGAAAAAGGGTGGAGCGTCGAGTGGATGGCCGGCAGTATCGTGGCCTATGCCATCGCCTCCATTTTGATGTCGATGGTGGCCGGCCCGCTGATCGACAGGTTCTCGGCACGGCGGCTCTTTCCCTTCATGCTGCTTCCCCTGGCCGGGGGGCTGTTGGTGCTTTCGGCAGGCAGCCATCCGCTTATTGCCCCGGCCTACTGGTTGCTGGTGGGCCTGACCGGAGGGATGAACGCACCGGTCACTTCATCGCTCTATGCCGAGATCTTCGGCACGCGCAGCCTGGGCACGGTCAGGAGCCTGTTTACCTTTGTGATGGTGGTGAGTACGGCCCTGGGGCCGGTGGTCTACAGTTTTTTTCTGGAACGGGACGCCGGCTTCGACCAGATCCACACCGGGGTGATCGCGGTGGTGGTGGTCAATATGTTCTTTATCCTGGCCAGGTTGCACAGGCTGAAGTCCTGAGAATCACTTCCTGCAGAACTTTTCTTGGAATCACGGGTTTTTTGGCGTAACTTAAGGTGGAAGGTGGAAGGTAGAAGATAGTAAGTAGTAGGTAGTAGGTAGGAAGAAGAAGGTTGAAAAGTTGAAAAGTTGAAAAGTTGAAAAGTTGAAAAGTTTAGAAGTTTAGAAGCCAACAGCCAAAATCCAACAGCCAAAATCCAAAATCCAACAGCCAACAGCCAACAGCCAAAACCTACCTTCTATTTTCTAATTTCTAATTTCGGCTTTTCAGCCTTTCCTAAAACATGAACAGATGAACAAACGATCATTCGATGCCATTATTATCGGTTCGGGTCAGGCCGGGACTCCCCTGGCGTTTAAGATGGCCGGCATGGGGCATAAAGTGGCCTTTATCGAGCGGCAGCACTTCGGGGGCAGCTGCATCAATACGGGCTGCACCCCCACCAAGACCTATGTGGCCAGCGCCAGGACCATGTGGGAGGCAGGCCGGGCTGCCGGGATGGGGGTCGTGTTGCCCGAAGGTGCCCGTATCGACCTGAAAAAAGTGAAGCAGCGCAAGGATGCACTCACCGCTTCCATGGCCCGGGGTATCGAACAGGGACTCAGGGAGCATCCCAACATCAGCCTGTTCACCGGCGAAGCCGCATTTGCCGGGCATAAGTGCGTGAAGGTGGACGAACACCGGCTGCAGGCCGCCCAAATCTTCATCAATGTGGGTGCCCGCCCCCATGTGCCGGAAGCATTCCGCAAGCTTTCCTTCCTGACCAACGAATCCATCCTCGCCCTCGAAGAGCTTCCCGGTCACCTGATCATTATCGGGGGCAGCTATGTGGGGCTTGAATTCGGGCAGATATTCCGGAGGTTTGGCTCCCGGGTAAGCATCATCGAGAACATGGATTCCATCGTTGCTCACGAAGACAGGGAGATCAGCGACCTGATCCACACCTTTTTGCACCAGGAGGGCATTGATCTGTATACCGGAGCCGACTGTGTGGAGGCGGGCATGGAAGAAGACGGGCGCATCGGGGTTTCGGTCAGCTGCCACGATGGTGAAACCCGGGTCACCGGCTCCCACCTGCTTGTGGCCGTGGGGCGCAAGCCCAATACCGATACCCTGAACCTGGATGCCACTGGCCTGAAAGCCGGGAAAAAGGGCTTCATCGAGGTGGACGAATATCTGGAGACCGGGGTAAAGGGCATCTATGCCCTGGGCGATTGCAATGGCAGGGGGGCGTTTACCCATACCTCGTACAACGACTATGAAATTGTGTCCGGC
The DNA here is from genome assembly GCA_003560165.1 of Bacteroidales bacterium. Classification (GTDB taxonomy): domain Bacteria; phylum Bacteroidota; class Bacteroidia; order Bacteroidales; family UBA7960; genus PUPG01. The sequence continues at coordinate 3,310 of PWJC01000154.1, read as the reverse complement.
AATTTGTTTAATGGCCAAAACCGCAAGGTTACCGACCGCATCCCCACCTATTGTTTGTATACCGACCCTCCGCTGGGCAGGGCCGGGATGACCAAAAAGGAAGCCCTGGCCAAAGGCCATCACGTCCTGGAGGCGAAGATCCCCATGAAGGACGTAAACAGGGCCCGGGAGAAAGACGAGACCCATGGAATGATGCAGCTCATTATCGATGCCGGAAGCGAAAAGATCCTGGGCGGGGCCATCCTCGGAACGGGCGGAGACGAGATCATCAGCGGCATCGTGAATGCAATGGCTGCAGGCACACCCTATCCGGTTCTCCGCGATGCGGTGATCCCCCATCCGACCGTGGCCGAGCTGATCCCTTCGATGCTGGGCTCGCTCTCAAAGCCCGACTAAGGAGGCAGCCGTTTCAGCTAGCCGTACCTGCCCCGGATATCCGGCTGCCGCAACAATTCCTGTGAATCTTGCGGGCTTTGTTGTAAATTCGCCCCGGGAACATCCCGTTTCGACTTCCTTTGTTTTACTCAAACTTTGATCCATGAAAAAGCGCAACTGCTTCATCCTTTCTTCCCTTATCGGCCTGATGACTGTTTCCTGTACCCCCGACAGGGGGCAACGAACAGGGGAGACCCTTGAGCCGGCCCCCGAAACTGTTGCTGTTGCCGGGGCCCCGGTGTCCGATGCAGATGGCAATGTCTATACTACAGTAATTATCGGAGAACTGGAGTGGATGGCAGAAAACCTGAAAACCACCACCTACAGCAACGGCACACCCATCGCATATCCCGGCGAAGACATGGGCGCATGGAGTAACAACCGGACCGGAGCCTATGCCTGGTACAACAACGATGTGGGCAGCAAAGAGGACTATGGCGCGCTGTACAACTGGTATGCAGTGACCAGTCCTGGCGGGCTTTGTCCAGGGGGCTGGCGGGTGGCCGATCGCGAAGACTGGCTTTACCTGACCGGATACGTGGGCGACCAAATGGGCAATAAGCTTAAATCGCGCCGGCAGGTGGGGTCGCCCTTTGGCGGCGAATACGATACCATGGAGCATCCCCGCTGGGAAACCTTTTCAGTGAATTACGGCACAGACGAGTTTGGATTCGGTGCCCTTCCCGGCGGAAACCGCCACGGCACCGGCACCTTTGTTACCCGGGGCGCCAATGCCCTGTTCTGGTCTTCGTCAGAAATCTCGGAAGAAGCCGGATATGGCTGGTATATGTACCACGGTTACTACGGCGTAGACCGGGGCCATGGCGACAAAAGAGCCGGGTTTAGTGTGCGCTGTGTGCGCGATGCGGATTAAGCCGGGCTCATTGTCGGGGGGCAGTTTAACCACCTGATTTGTTGTTTCTTTCGGAGCGCCCAGAAATTTTTGTTTTTTTCTATCACTTTACTTGCAGGAAGTTTTTTTGCCAAACCATGGATAAGGGCCTGATATTCGATATTCGCCGGTACTCTGTTCATGACGGCCCCGGGATCCGGACAACGGTTTTTTTCAAGGGTTGTCCGCTCAATTGCCTGTGGTGCCATAATCCGGAAAGCATTGGCTTTGATCCCCAGAACATCAGGAGGGTCAGGAATCTGAACGGCCGCAGCTGCATGGTGGATGAGGTTGTGGGGAAGACGGCAACTGTGGACGATGTGATGCGGGAGATCCTCAAAGATCGTTTGTTTTTTGAAGAGAGCGGGGGCGGAGTGACCTTTTCGGGGGGTGAGCCGTTGGCGCAGCCGGCCTTTTTGAACGCCCTGCTTGAGCAGTGCGCCGGAGCCGGACTGCATACCGCGTTAGACACCTCGGGGTATGCCCCGCCTGAGGTTTTTCTGCAGTCCTGCTCCAGGGCCGATGTGCTGCTGTTCGACATCAAGTCGGCAAACAGGGAGAAGCACATCCGGCATGCCGGGGTGGACAATGTTCCGCTGATCGATAACCTGCTCGCCCTTACCGGGGACGGACCCTGCATATACATACGTGTCCCGGTGATCCCGGGCTTTAACAACACCCCCGGTGACATGCTTGCCATAGCGGAGATTGCGGGCCGGATAAGGGCCAGGGTGGAGGGCGTCGACCTGCTTCCCTTCCACCGCCTGGGCAGGCAAAAATACGAAGCCCTGTCCATGGTATTGCCGCCGGCATACGGACCGGACATCACTGACGGAGAGATGGATGAATTGATGCATGTATTCTCGGCGGCGGGCTTCCGGGTCAAAAAGGGGGGGTGAGCCCGGGGCCTTGCACGGGGACGGGGAAAAACCCATCACAGAAAACAACACCATGAACAAAAGAGTCAGCATTTTAAGGAAAGAAAGCCTGGAGGCGGTCAACAGCTTCAGCCATGAGCGGGCATTGCTGGTCACTCGGTTTTACCGGGACCATCTTCCCGTCGATGAGCCCGTTCCGGTTCAGCGGGCGCTGTGCCTGGCCCATGTGCTGGAAAACAAATCCCTGTATATCGGGCCCCACGAGTTGATTGTCGGAGAGCGGGGCCCGGCGCCCAAGGCAGCCCCCAGCTTCCCCGAGATCAGCCTTCACTCGATGGACGATCTGGATATCCTTAACAGCAGGCCCAAGGTTTGCTTCAGGGTCAGCGAACAGACACGGCAGGTATACCGCAAGGAGATCATTCCCTTTTGGGAAGGCAGGACCAACCGCGACAAGATCATGGCGCTGATGAGTCCGCGCTGGCTGAATGCCTATGAGGCAGGGATCTTTACCGAGTTCCAGGAACAGAGGGCCCCGGGTCATACCGTTCTGGGCGAAAAAGGCTGGAAGAACGGCATGCTCGACCTGATCGGGCAGTGCGAGGCTTCGATGAAGAAACTGGATGAGCGGAACGATCACGCATCGGCCGCCAGGAGGGACCAGTTGCGGGCCATGATCATTGCCGCCAGGGCGGTGATCGGCTACGCCCTGCGGCATGCCGGCGCATTGGAAAAAATGGCCGGAGAGGAAAAGAATGAGGACCGGAAAAGGGAACTCCGGAAGATGGCTGCTGTGTGCCGCCGGGTGCCCGCCCATGCGCCCTCAAACGTACACGAAGCCCTGCAGCACTACTGGTTCATACACCTGTGTGTGATCACGGAGCTAAACCCCTGGGACAGCTTCAACCCCGGCCGGCTCGACCAGCACCTTCAGCCTTTTTATGAACGCGAAACAAAGGCCGGGACCCTTACCCGGGAGCAGGCCCGGGAACTTCTGCAGTGTTTCTGGATAAAGTTCAACAACCATCCCGCCCCGCCAAAAATTGGGGTGACGGCCCAGGAGAGCAATACCTACACGGATTTTTGCCTGATCAATGTCGGGGGC
>PWJC01000161.1 GCA_003560165.1 Bacteroidales bacterium | reverse complement strand
TATTCATGATGCTGGCCGGTGTAAGTTTTACGATGCATTACTTTTTGATCAAAAGACAGTTCAAACAACTATTGGGAAATGAAGAACTCAAGTTCTATTTTCTGATTATTCTGACCTGTACACTGATACTAACCATCTCGATCCTTACGCTTGATCATTACGGGTTGGAGCAGGCGTTCAGGGAAAGTATGTTTCAGGTGGTGGCCATTACTACGACAACCGGGTTTGTTACAACAAATTACCTGCAATGGCCCGGACAGTCATGGTTTTTGTTGTTTATCCTCATGTTTACAGGCGGGTGCATCGGCTCCACCGGAGGAGGCATTAAGATGATCAGGATATGGGTATTGATCAAAAATACCCGATTGGAGATTCAGCGACTGGTTCATCCGATGGCTGTTATCCCCTTGAAACTGGATGGCAAAGTCATTCCGCAAAATGTAACTACAAATTTTTTGGCATTTGTATTTCTATACGTACTGTTGGTTTTTACCGGCGCTGCCGTCATGATGGGATACGGTCTTGATTTTGCTTCAGCCGCGGGTGCATCCATTGCCACCATTGGTAATATTGGCCCGGCTATTGGCAGTGTGGGACCCGTTGAAAATTATGCACATATTCCAACCGGAGGTAAGTGGTTTCTCAGTTTTTTCATGCTGTTGGGCAGGCTCGAGTTGTTTACTGTCTTGCTGTTGTTGTCACCAAGCTTCTGGAAGAGGTAAATAAGTCCCTGATTTTACATGTTCAGTATATCAGGCCGGCAATCCGCCTTGCCTGAGCCACCCGTTCGGCCATTCCAACGCCCTCCTGGATATTGCCGAAATAATCCGGCGCGTATGCAACCGAAGGCACATAATGGCCTTTGGCGGTCGGGAGATTCCTCTGATATGGAAAAAGGTGAGCTGAACTAGGCAATGAAAACAAACTACACAGGGCATCTGCGAAGAAGTTCATCGGCCATAACCAGGCATGCCAATTATCAGCTTGGTTGCATTTGTGCGGCTGCCAGCCTGGTTGACGGCACAAAACAGAAACAGTCCGGACTCTTTTTTTTCTATCTTTGCCTCACAGCCAAGCCCGGTCGCCATGCTCAGTATCTGCATTCCGGTATTCAACGAAGATGTCACGTCCCTGGTGCGGGAACTGCACGAGCAGGCCATAAGGCTTGGAACAAACTCCGAGATCCTGGTGTTCGACGACGCCTCGGATGAGGGTTTTCGAAAAAAAAACCGCGAGCTTCGCCAATTACCGGGGGTCAGTTACCGCGAACTGGAACGCAATATCGGGCGCAGCAGGATCCGCAACCTTATGGCCAGGGAGGCCGCCTTTCCCTATCTTATCTTCATGGATTGCGATTCGGAACTATCCGACCCCGGGTACCTCGACCGGTACCTCCGCCTGCTTCCCTGCCGGCAACTGGTATACGGGGGCAGGCGCTACCCTGATGCACCCCCCCGAAGCACAGACCGCTTGCATTGGGTGTTCGGGATGAACAGGGAGCAGAGAAGCGCCGGAAGCAGGGAACGAACGCCTTACCAAAGTTTCATGTCGAACAACTTTATGGTACCCAGGGAGGTATTGCTGCAGATCCCGTTCAACGAACTCCTGAGCGGATACGGTCACGAAGACACCCTGCTGGGTTTTGAGATGAAAAAACACGGGATCCCAATACGGCATATTGACAATCCATTGCTGCATACCGGGCTGGAAACCCCCGGGGAGTTCCTGAAAAAGACCCGGCAGGGGATCGCCAACCTGGTCCTGATCAGCCGGATGCTCAATGGGGACAAGGACTTTACCGCAAGCGTCAGTTTATTGAAAACCTGCGAACTGCTCAGGAGGATGGGCCTTCGCAAATTGTTCCACAGGGTGTTCGGGCATCTGCGCCGGCCCATCGAAAGGCAGCTCACAGGCCCGTCTCCCAGGCTCTGGCTGTTGGATCTGTACAAATTGGGGAGCATTTGCGCATACAGCCGGAAAAAACCAATGCCGCTCAATAGAGATAGGTCTCCAGCATCCGGCAACTGCTTTCGGGTTCAAGCACCACATTCTTGATTTCGGCGGGGATCAGCAGACTCTGGCAACACCCGATCGAAACTGAGCCGGCCGGGGTCTTTACAAGCGTCTCCCCTTCAAGGCATACGTAGATCACAAAGGAATCAAGGAAGGCATAATCGATCTCCAGCCGCCGATCGAATTCCAGCAGCCTGGTCGAAAAATAGGGGCTTTGCAGCAAGGGCACCGGCTTGTTGAGGGCCGCTTCATAGGGGATCCTGTACCGGCCCGGGCTGAAGTCGATCACGTCCAATGCCTCAGCCGTATGCAATAACCTTGGCTGCCCATTTTCGTCCTTCCTTCCCCAGTCGTAAATGCGGTACGTGATGTCGGAAGCCTGTTGTATCTCGCACAGGGTGATCCCGGCACCGATTGAGTGCAGCTTCCCGGGTGGCACATAAAACACATCACCGGCCCTGACCGGCTCCACATTCAGTATTTCGACCAGGGTGTTATCTTTCACGCGCCGGCTGAACTCCTCCGCTGCCACCTCACGCTGAAATCCCAGGATGATATTGGCATCCGGTTCGGCGTGGAGTACATACCACATCTCGGCCTTGCCCGAGCTTTGATGCCGTTCGAGGGCAGTGGTATTGTCAGGATGAACCTGCACAGAAAGGGGAGCTGCCGTATCAATGAATTTGACCAGCAGGGGGAAGAAGTTGCCATACCTGGCATATACCTGTTCTCCGGCCAGATCGCCCATGTATACTTCCATGAGTTCGGGCAGTTCATTGCCCGACAAAAAGCCATTGGTCACCACAGAAGGTCTTGAGGTCATGCCCGATATCTCCCACGACTCGCCCCAATGGAGGCCGGGGCCGGAAGCTTTTCCATAGACAGTTGCCAGGCGCCGTCCACCCCAAATCTTTTCAAGGAGTATGGGTTCGAAGCTGAGTGGATAGAGTTTGCTCATATACCGGGGAGATTGCACACACCTTGCCGGCAGCCCGGCAATACGGCTATCCCGTAGTCCAGGACCGGGAAAAGGTGGTCTTCAGCGATGGTGAAATAATTATTTCGGCCAGAGGATGTTCTCCTCATCGTCCATGGGAACAGCCCAACTGACCAGGGCGAGCAACTCGCCTTCAAAAACAAATTGCATGTGGGCATCGGGAAAAAAGACGATGCGTTCGTCCATTTCATCGTCATCTTCCACCTCATACTCCTTGAAACCATTTTTCGCCATCAGGGCGATGATCTGATCCTGGACCAGTCCGAATACCTTTTCACCAAAGAGAACGGCCTCTTCGTTATCGGTCTCAAAATTAGTGCACACCTCGTTGAGTTCCTTTTCAAAATACACTGCATGGCCCAGTTCCCAGTAATTCCAGACCACCACCTCATGGATCTCTTCTTCAACGTCGATGGTGTCCTTTTCCTGGGGTTCACCAAAGTATTCCAGTACGTCCTGCTGGGTAGCACCGAATTTAACCCGGCCAAAACCGGTCAATGGTTTGATCTCCAATATGTCTTTCATTGTCTGGTATTTTATGGGATGTAAGGGCCTACTATAGGGCAAATATACATGAAGTTTTTTGATTCGGCCGCACACTGCAAAACGCAGAAAAAAAACAGGCAGTTCAGCCAAGGGGCGAGTCGGCTTCCCTGGCCATATGGTCGAACACCAGTTTGTCGGTAAGGGCAGGAATGAATTTATTCAGCCATACTGCCAGGCAGCCCTGGGTGGTCAGCACGAGGCTTCGTTTGCGGTTACGTATGGCCTGTCCGATCCTTTGCGCAACAACCCCGGCCGGCATCATCTTTTCTTCCTGACGGGGAGATTCACCCTGCATGCTGCCGTCGGCCGAAAGCGCAGTCTTCCGGATGTTGGAGGCGGTAAATCCCGGACAGGCGATCAGCACATGAAGGCCTTTTTTCCTGTGCTCTATGCGCAGGCTTTCAAGGAATCCATGCATGGCAAACTTTGAGGCCGAATAACCGCTTCGGGCAGGCAGGCCCTTATATCCGGCAATGGAAGAAACCCCCACCAGGCTCCCCCCCGATTTGAGCAACCACGGCAGGGCGTACCTGCTGCAATACACCGTACCCCAAAAGTTTACCTGCATCAAACGTTCAAGCACCCCGGGCCGTGTCTCTGCAAACAAAGCCCTCATAGAGATTCCTGCGTTATTGATCAGGATGTCGATCCGGCCATACCTTTCGATGGTGGCATCGACCAGGCGACGGCAGTCGTCTTCAACACCCACATCGGTGGGCACCACAAGGTAATTTTCCGGATCAACTCCGGCAACTGCGCTGCGCATGGCCTCTACGTTCCTGGCAGCAAGCACCACAAGGGCGCCCCTTTTCAGCCCTTCGAGCACAAGCGCCTTTCCGATGCCTGACGATGCGCCCGTTACGATCATTACCTGTCCTGCTTTCATGATGCAAACCTAAGTCATTTTTCCGATATAATGCATCAGGGGTTTATTCTGCCCGGGCCTGTCCCTGATCCCGGCCACGGTTTATGCAAAATTTGCCTATTTTTGCTGATGTTTTCCCTCACAGACGATCGGCCAAGGATAATTCCCCCATGAAGCTAATCGAAGTCAACGACAGGCGAACCTCCGGTGAGTTCCTGAAACTGCCCCGGATCATCTATTCGGGCGACCCTTTTTGGATCCCCCATCTCGACAACGACGTGGAAGCGGTTTTTGATCCCTTGAAAAACCCTCTATTTCGCTCTGGGGAGCTCAAACGATGGATACTCAAAGACAATGCGGGGAACCTTATCGGGCGGGTCGCTGCCTTTGTGAACGGGCTTACGGCCCATACAGGGAAGCTGTCGGCCGGCGGCATGGGCTTTTTTGAGTGCATCGACAACCGCGAAGCTGCCTTTGCCCTTTTTGAGCGTTGCAGCGAATGGTGCAGGTCAAAGGGCATGGACGTTATGGACGGGCCCATCAATTTCGGCGACAAGGAAAGGTTCTGGGGGCTTTTGTCCGATGGTTTCGGCACCCCCCCTCCCTATCTGATCAACTACAATCCGCCTTATTACCGCGAACTCTTCGAGCAATACGGATTTGCCAATTATTACGAACAATATATCTACAGCATAGAAGCCGGCATCGCCCTTCCCCCAATTGTGGAAAAAAAGTTCGAGAGGCTTACCCAGACCCAGGGTTACCATTTCGAGCACATGAAGCTGGCAAACCTTGAAAAATACACAGGGGACTTTATGACCATCTACAATCAGGCCTGGAGCGATGCGCACCAGAATTTTCATCCCCTGGGCAAGGACCAGGCGCTGGAGATCTTTGCCCGAATGAAGTCGGTCATTGATGAGGAACTCATCGTATTCGCCTACCACCATGGAAAACCGGTGGCTTTCTTTGTGGGAATTCCCGAACTGAACCAGATCCTGCGTTATGTTGACGGAAAAATGGACCTAAAGGGAAAACTGAAGTTTTTATACCACCGGTGGCGGGGAAAATGCAGGGTCATTTACGGCATGGTATTCGGCATCATACCCGGCTATCAAAACAGGGGACTTGAAAGCGGACTGATCATGTCCATAAAACAGATCGTCTCGAAGAATAATTTCTACGATTCGATGCTGATCACCTGGATCGGAGACTTCAACCCCAAGATGATCAAGATTGTGGAGCATATCGGGGCTAAAAGGATCTTTACTCTGGTCACTTACCGCAAGCCCCTGCAACAAGGGATTGTTTTCGAGCGGCATCCAGTCATTGGCCATTAGGCCGGGGCTGGGCAGGAATCAGGTTTTTCCCGCGCACCAAAGGGAAAAGCCAAAAAAACTTTGCTTTTTCAAAATTAGGGGGTACCTTTGCACTCTTAAAAAAATCTGGCAACAGCCGGGTTTTAACAGGGTATTGACCAAACCGACCTGGTAGCTCAGCTGGCAGAGCACGTCCCTTTTAAGGATGGGGTCCTGGGTTCGAGTCCCAGCCAGGTCACAGATTTTTTGATTGCAAGCCGACTTGGTAGCTCAGCTGGTAGAGCACGTCCCTTTTAAGGATGGGGTCCTGGGTTCGAGTCCCAGCCAGGTCACCAGTTCTCAGAAAGCCGCCATCAGCAGGTCGATGTCCTGGTAGGGCAGGCGGAAAAATTCACCAATGTACCGGTTGGTCAGGGTGCCCCCGAACAGGTACACCCCCTGGCGAACACCGGAATCCCTTTTCAGCATTTGTTCGATCCCGCCTTCCTCGCCGATTGACAACAGCACCGGGGCAAAAAAATTACTAAAGGCATAGGAAGCGGTCTTGGGCACCCTGGAGGCAATATTGGGTACGCAATAATGGGTCACCCCGTGTTTTTGGAATACAGGCTCCGAGTGGGTAGTGACGGTGCTGGTTTCGAAACAGCCTCCCTGATCGATGCTCACATCAACGATCACGCTCCCGCTCTTCATGCCTGCGACCATTTCTTCGCTGACCACAATGGGGGTGCGGCCCCAGGACGAATGGATGGCACCAATGGCTACATCGGCGGTACGCAATGCCTTCATCAATACCTTGGGCTGAATAATGGAGGTGTACACTCTGATACCCAGATTATTCTGCAATCTACGCAGTTTGTATACCGAATGATCAAACACCTTGACCATGGCACCCAGGCCCATGGCGGCACGAACGGCGTATTCGCCCACTGTGCCACCGCCCAGGATGACCACCTCGGTGGGGGTAATTCCCGAAAACCCGCCAAACATCCTTCCCCTGCCATAAGCTTCGTCGCACAGATAGACTGAGGCGATTAAAACGGAGGTGTTTCCGGCTATTTCGCTCATGCTCCTTATCAGGGGGAAAGACTTGGTTTTGTCGCGGATGAATTCGAAAGCCACGGCGGTCACCTTTTTTTTGATCAGGGCCCTGAAGTAGTCTTCCTTTTGCATCGGAAGGGCTACGGTAGAAATGATCACCTGACGCGGCCTGACGTATGCAAGTTCCTTGTCGGTCAGGGGGGCCACCTTCAGTACCACATCTGCCTGAAAAACCTCTTTGGCTGAGTATAACAGCCTGCATCCGGCGTCGCTATAATCCTCGTCTGAAAAACAGGCTTTTTCCCCTGCCTTTGACTCGATCATGATGGTGTGGCCGTGCTGTGAGAGCAAGGCAGCGGCCTCCGGGGCCAGGGCCACCCGGTTCTCCTGGTATACGGTCTCCCGGGGAATCCCAATGAGCAGATTGTTCTTTTTCTTTTTGACCTCGAGCATTTCCTCCTGGGGGTTCATCTGCCAGGATTTGGAGAACAACACATAGTCTTTTTCCGAACGTTCCATGTAAAAAAGCATTTACCGGCAAAGCCGATCTGTTGCCCGGCCGGGGTTTATCAAAAGTGGATGACCCGGCATCCGCCCTTCTCTTCCATATACACCCTTACGCAATGATCGGGCAAAAGGGATTCCATTTTTTCGGGCCACTCAATAAAACAATAATTTCCCGAGTAAAGGTATTCTTCATAGCCCATGTCGAACACTTCCTCCAGCTTATTGATGCGGTAGAAATCAAAGTGATAGAGGCTGGCCCCGCGATGGGTCATATAATGATTGACAATGGAAAAACCGGGGCTGCTGACCAGGTCGTCCGATCCCAGCGCCCGGCAGATCGATTTGATAAAGGTCGTTTTCCCGATGCCCATGGGACCGTAGAAGGCAAACACGCGTTCGGCCGGGAAATGATGGATCAGCGCAGGGGCCACCCTGTCGAGTTCTTCCACGGCACAAACACTGTATGGTTTCTTACTTGCCATGAATGCGAAGACGGCTTATTTGGGTTTCAGGTAGGCAAAGGGGATCATCATTTCCTCCAGCGAGACTCCCCCGTGCTGAAAGGTATCCCTGTAATAATTCACATAATAATTGTAGTTGTTCGGATAGGCAAAGAACCTGTCTTCCCTGGCAAAAATATAATTGGCACTTACATGCCCCCTTGGAAGAAAAGCATCGGCAGGGTTCCTGATCTCGAACACCTCTTTAGGGTCGTATTGCAAACTGCGCCCTGTTTTGTATCGCAGGTTGGTATTGGTATTCTTGTCACCCACCACCCTGGTGGGATGGTGCACCCGGATGGAACCATGATCGGTGGTGAGGATGATGGGGATCTTTTTGGCAGCCAGTTGACGAATGATCTCCCATAGCGGAGAGTGTTCAAACCAGCTTACCGTTAGCGAACGGTAAGCTGCCTCGTCATCGGCAAGTTCCTTGATCACCTCCATTTCAGTACGGGCATGCGAAAGCATGTCGACAAAATTGTACACCAGCACATTGAGTTTCTGGTCGGTATGATTACTAAGGGAGCCCAGTAGCTTTTTCCCGGCTGTCAGGTTGAGAATCTTGTGGTAATTGAACGAAATGTTGCCTCCCAGGCGCTTGATCTGTTCCGACAGCAACTCGGCCTCATACCGGTTGCGGGTGCCTTCGTCGCTTTCGAGGGTCCAGTACTGCGGATGCCTTTTCTGGATCTCGCCTGGCATCAGGCCGGCAAAAAATGCATTTCGTGCATACTGTGTTGCTGTGGGCAGGATGCTGCAGTACACGTCTTCTTCAGCTACCCTGTAAACCTCTTCGAACTTCGGCTGAAGCATCTTCCACTGGTCCATGCGGAGGTTGTCGATCACGATCAAAAAGGTATTGGGTTCCTTGTTGATGATGGGCAGGCATTTCTCCCTGAAAACGGTATGCGACATCACGGGCTTTCCGAATTGCCCTCCATTTAGCCAGCTGGTGTAATTTTCTTCCACAAAACGGAAAAACACATTGTTGGCCTCCCCCTTTTGCATCAACAGGATATCCTGGAGGTTTTCGTCTTCCAGCTTGCCCAGTTCAAGTTCCCAGTAAACCAGTTGCCGGTAAATCTCGGCCCATTCGCTGAAATCGAGTGAGGGGGATAGGCTGCTGCCTATTTGCCTGAATTGCTGCTGGTATGCCATGGAAGTTTTCTCGCTGACCAGCTTTTTGTTTTCCAGGTTCTTTTTAAGTGCCAAAAGGATCTGATGGGGGTTGACCGGTTTGATCAGGTAATCGGAGATCCTGCCCCCGATGGCATCGTTCATGATGGCTTCTTCCTCGCTCTTGGTGATCATCACCACGGGCAAGCCCGGCTGTTTGTTCCTGATCCGCTCCAGGGTTTCCAAACCGGAAATGCCAGGCATGTTCTCATCCAGAAACACAATATCAAACACTTCTTCGTTGATCAGGTCCAACGCCTCTGCCCCACTGTTGGTGGTAACCACCTCATAGCCTTTTTCCCTCAGGAAAAAGACATGGGGTTTTAGCAGTTCAATTTCGTCATCAGCCCAGAGAATCCTTACTCGCATATTTTTTCGTATTTTGCAGCTTACAACAAATGTAACCAAAAAAAGGCAACCGGAGATTGAGGGGTTCGCCAAAAAATCAGAAATCAAGGAGGTTCCGGGGCAGGGAAAGATGAAGAAGACGGGCAATAACAAGCTGAAGATATTTAATGACCCGGTGTATGGGTTCATCAATGTTCCCGACGAATCCATTTTCGACCTCATCGAAACCCCATTCTTTCAACGTTTGCGCCACATCAAGCAACTGGGGCTGTCACACCTGGTGTATCCGGGAGCCCTGCACACCAGGTTCCACCACGCCATGGGGTCCATGTACCTGATGGGACAAGCCATTGAAGTGCTTCGCTCAAAAGGCCACGAAATCACCGAATCCGAATCACTCTCGGCCACCCAGGCCATTTTGCTGCACGACCTGGGCCACGGTCCCTACTCCCACACCCTTGAACATGCTTTGGTGAGTAAGCTTTCACACGAGGAATTAACCGGGATGTTCATGCAACGGCTGCACGACAGCCGGGGACACCATCTTGAAGATGCCCTGCGCATCTTCAGGGGCACCCACCCGAAAAAGCAGTTGCATCAGCTGGTATCGGGGCAGCTCGACATGGACCGGCTCGACTATCTGAACCGCGACAGCTTTTTTACGGGTGTATCGGAAGGGGTGATCAGTTGGGACCGCATCATCAAAATGCTCAACATAGCGGGTGAGCAGCTCGTTATTGATGAAAAGGGCATCTACAGCATCGAAAAGTTCATCATTGCCCGGCGATTGATGTACTGGCAGGTGTATCTGCACAAAACCGTGATCGCCGCCGAGAACATACTAATGGCCATTATGCTCCGGGCCAGGGAGCTGGCCCTCGCCGGTGAAAGGATCACAGCCAGCGCCCCGCTGCTCAGGTTCCTGGGCAGGGAATACGACCGTGAGGCTTTTCGGGCAGATTCCACCCTGCTTGAGGATTTCTCCCTACTGGACGATTACGACATCTTTTCAGCCATCAAGCACTGGACACGGCATTCCGATCCCGTACTCGGGACCCTGAGCCGGTGCATTGTGTTCAGAAAGCTCTTCAGGATTGAGTTACGGAAAAGCCCGGTTCCACCAGAACACCTTCAACGGCTCAGAAAGCTGGCTGCAGAAAAATTCCGCGTCGGGACCGAAGAAGCGGCCACCTATTTTGTCATGAGCGGACGTACCCGGAACAAGGCCTATGAACCGGGTACGGGCAGCATCTATATTCTATCGGGATTGGGCGAACTGACGGATGTGGCCATAGCCAGCGACCAGTTAAACATCAATGTTTTGTCCCAACCTGTCGAAAAGCATTATGTATGCTATCCCAAAGAACTGGGGTATTTGCCCTGACAGGACCACCACCCGGCCAAAAGCCGGTCGGGAAACAGAAAAATTATTGGCAATCCATACAAATATTGGTATCTTGCGCCCGCAATCAACCCACGTGAACTGAATGGAATTTTCAGCCAAGCGCATTGCCGGTTTTCTCGGAGGCGAACTGGAAGGAGACCCGGATGTAAAAGTATCACAGTTCTCCAAGATTGAAGAAGCCGGACCCGGATCCCTCACCTTCCTGGCCAATCCGGCCTACACCCCCTATATCTATACCACAGGAGCCTCCCTTGCCCTTGTCAGGGAAGACTTTAAGCCCGAAAAAAAGGTGAACTGCACTCTGATCCGGGTAAAAGACCCCTACGGCGCCCTGGCCCGGCTGCTCGAACTTTACCAGAAGAGTCAGCCGGTGAAAACCGGCATCTCCGAAATGGCCTTTATCCCGGGCGGTTCTGTCATCGGCCCGGGTGCTTATGTGGGGGAGTTCGTTACTATCGGCGATGGGGTGAGCATCGGCAAAAACGTAAATATTTATCCCCATGTATCCGTAGGCAATCATGTCAGCATTGGCGACAATACCGTTCTGTACAGCGGCGTCAGGATATACGACAACTGCCAGGTAGGAAGCCGTTGCACCATCCATGCCAACGCGGTGATCGGTGCCGACGGCTTTGGGTTTGCCCCTCAAACAGGCAGCAACTACAGAAAGGTGGCTCAGATCGGCAATGTGTTGATCAAAGATCATGTAGAGATCGGGGCCGGAACAACCATCGACAGGGCAACGTTGGGATCTACCATCATCGGGAAGGGGGTAAAGCTCGACAACCTCATCCAGATCGGCCATAATGTGGTCATCGGCGAAAACACGGTGATGGCAGCCCAGTGCGGGGTGGCCGGATCGTCGAAGATCGGCAGAAATTGCATGATAGGTGGGCAGGTAGGCATCAGCGGCCATATCAGCATTGGTAACGAGGTAAAGATCGCTGCACAGACCGGGGTCTCCTCCAGCGTAAAAGACGGGCAGATCATCATGGGCTCGCCCGCCATGGAAGCCAGCCATTACAAGAAAGCATTCATCTATTTCCGAAACTTTGAAAAACTGGTCGTCCGCATCAATGAGCTGGAAAAGGAAGTCAAATCATTGAAGGGAGAGTGAACGGCCGGCTTACTGCGGCAAGCCGGCGGCCGCAAGCAATCGACTCATGAACGAAAAACAAAAGACCATCAGGGCAGCGGCAACCGTTGAGGGGGTCGGCCTGCATACCGGGAAAAATGTCCACCTGAGCATCAAGCCCTCCGCCATGGATACAGGCATCCGTTTCCTGCGCAGCGACATTGGAGAGAATGCTTTTGTGGAAGCCGATGCCTTCCTGGTAACGGAAACCTCCAGGGGCACCACACTGGAAAAAGACGGCATCCGCATCGCCACGGTCGAGCATGTACTGGCGGCACTTACCGGCATGGGCGTCGACAATGCCATCATTGAGGTGGATTGCCCCGAGACCCCCATCCTTGACGGCAGCAGCAGGCATTATACCGAAGCCATTGCCGAAACAGGTACCGTTGAGCAAGATGCTTTCAAAGATTATTTTGAAGTGAGGGACCCCATCCGTTTTTACCACAAAGAGAAAGACTGCGAGATCATTGCCTTGCCTGCCGATCATTACCGGATCACCTGCCTGATCGATTATCAATCGAAGGTATTGGGTCACCAGCATGCCAGCATGAATCACATCAGGGAGTTCAGGAAGGAGATCTCCGCCTGCCGCACCTTTGTTTTTTTGCACGAACTGGAATATCTGTTGTCACAAAACCTGATCAAGGGCGGCGATCTGAGTAACGCCATCGTTTTTGTAGACCGCCCGGTAACTCAGCAAGAGCTCAATCGCCTGGCCCATGTGTTCAACCAACCCAGGGTGGAGGTCAGGCAGGAAGGGATACTGAACAACCTGGAACTCGCTTTTTTCAACGAACCAGCAAGGCATAAGTTGCTCGACATCGTCGGCGACCTCACCCTGGCAGGCAAACCGATCAAGGGCCATATCATTGCCACCAAACCCGGCCATGCTTCCAACGTGTTGTTTGCCAAGCAATTAAAAAAACACATCAAGAACAACACCGAACAGCAGCAGATCCCGGTCTACAACCCCAATAAGGAGCCTGCCTACGACATCAACTCCATTAAGCGGATGCTGCCCCACCGCTCCCCCTTTCTGCTGGTCGACAAGATCATTGATGTCACCGATTCGTCGGTGGTGGCCGTCAAGAACGTGACCATGAACGAACCTTTCTTTGCGGGTCATTTCCCTGATGAACCCATCATGCCGGGGGTGCTTCAGATTGAGGCGATGGCACAGGCCGGCGGTATCCTGGTATTGTCGACCGTTGAAGATCCCGGCAATTACAATACCTACTTTTTAAAGATAGACAATGTGCGCTTCAAGCAGAAGGTGGTCCCGGGAGACACCCTGGTGTTCAAAATGAACCTGATATCTCCGGTCAGAAGGGGCATATGCCATATGCGCGGCATTGCCTATGTAGGGAGCAAGGTTGTTATGGAAGCCGAAATGATGGCCCAGATCAGTAAAAAATAATCCGCACTCATGAATCAACCATTAGCATATGTCCACCCTCAGGCCAGGATCGCGGCCAATGTAGTAATAGAGCCCTTTGCGACCATCCATAAGAATGTCCAGGTGGGCGAAGGCACCTGGATAGGTTCGAATGTGACCATTATGGAAGGTGCCCGCATCGGCAAAAACTGCCGGATCTTTCCCGGTGCTGTGATCAGTGCCATCCCCCAGGACCTGAAGTTCGCCGGAGAGGAAACCACGGTGGAGATCGGCGACAACACCACCATCCGCGAATTTGTCACCGTCAACCGGGGCACCAGTGCCAGCAACAAGACCATCATTGGCAACAACTGCCTGCTAATGGCCTATGTACACATTGCCCACGACTGCGTTATCGGCAATCACTGCATCCTGGCCAATGCCGCCAACCTGGCCGGGCATATCACGATCGATGATTATGCCATCCTTGGCGGACTCTCGGCCGTGCATCAGTTTGTCAACATCGGCGCACACGTAATGATATCCGGAGGGTCGCTGGTAAGGAAAGATGTCCCCCCCTTTACCAAGGCAGCACGCGATCCCTTGTCCTTTGTGGGCATCAACTCCATCGGACTTCGCAGGCGGGGCTTCTCTGGCGAAAAGATCAAGGAGATCCAGGACATTTACCGCATCGTCTACCTGAAAAACCTGAACGTGAGCCAGGCCATCGACTACATAGAGACCGAAGTGCCTGCCACCTCCGAAAGGGACGAGATCCTGAGCTTTATTTCCAAGTCGGCCAGGGGCATCATGAAAGGCTATGTTTACAAGTAATGGCAGCCCGGCATGATGCAGGTAAGCCTCAGCGGGGTCGGTAAGAGGTTCCGGACAAAATGGGTTCTTCAGGATCTCCATCTGCTTATCGAAGCAGGCATGCGTCATGTGGTCACCGGAAAAAACGGCAGCGGCAAGTCGACCCTGATGCGGATCATCGCCGGACAGCTATCGCCAACATGCGGAACCATCGGCTGGAGCAGCCGGGGAAAGGCCATCCCCCCCGGGCTCCTGTACCGGCACATTGCCATCGCGGCCCCCTATATGGAGCTCATTGAAGAGTACACTTTCGGCGAGCTGATCCGCTTCCAGCGTCAGCTAAAACCCTTTAGCGGCGGGATGTCTGATCCTGACCTTCTGCGTTTGTCCGGGCTTCGGGACAACCTGTCCCAGCCACTCAGGGTCTATTCGTCGGGGATGAAACAGCGGGCCAAACTCAGTCTGGCGATTTTGTCCGACACCCCCCTGCTGCTGCTCGACGAACCATGCTCCAATCTTGACGAAGGTTCCCGGCATTGGTATTCGGAACTGATGGCTGAATACGGCCGCGGAAAAACCCTTGTGATCGCTTCCAACCACAACAAGGATGAATACCGGCCGGGCGACAGAATGATTGCCCTGCCCTG
The DNA here is from genome assembly GCA_003560165.1 of Bacteroidales bacterium. Taxonomy (GTDB): domain Bacteria; phylum Bacteroidota; class Bacteroidia; order Bacteroidales; family UBA7960; genus PUPG01. Next base: position 63,116 of record PWJC01000161.1, on the reverse strand, counting down.
AGGCCAAATGCAGCAATAAGGGCCGTGCTGTGATATTTTTATTACTTTTGTGGCGGAATCGTCATTCAGGCAGTTTTCAATCCTTTTATTTATGGCAACCACTTCAGATTTTCGCAACGGACTTTGTTTGGAATTAAACAACGAATTATACACCATCGTAGAATTTCAGCATGTCAAACCCGGCAAGGGAGGGGCATTTGTGCGCACCAAACTGAAAAACCTGAAAACCGGCAAGGTGCTGTCGCATACATTCAATGCAGGGGTCAAGGTCAATGTGGCCAGGGTTGAGAGGCGGCCTTACCAGTTCTTGTACAAGGACGACCTGGGTTATCATTTCATGCACAGCCACACCTTTGAGCAGATCAGCCTGGAAGAACACCTGATCAATGCCCCCCAACTGTTAAAGGAGGGCCAGGAAGTGGAGATCGTTTACCATGTCGATTCGGAAACCCCCCTTAGCTGCGAACTCCCTCCCTTTGTCGACCTGGAAGTGACCTACACCGAACCGGGGGCTAAAGGAGACACCGCCACCAACGCTCTGAAAGCCGCCACGGTCGAAACCGGAGCCGTGGTCAATGTGCCGCTGTTTATCGATACGGGCGAGAAGATCAGAGTCGACACCCGCAACAACACCTATTCAGAAAGAGTAAAGTAACAACAGCCGGATGCAATTATCACCTCCACAGACATTAGAAGTCATCGCCGGGATGATCAAAGCCGATTTTATTGGCGACCCCACATCCATCGTGAGCGGAATCAGTGAGATCCACAGGGTACAAAAAGGCGACCTGACCTTTGTTGATCATCCAAAATATTACAGGAAGGCGCTGGAGTCGGCGGCGTCTACCATCATCATCAACCAGAAAATGGTTTCCCACAACGGCAAGGCATTGATCTTCTCCGACGATCCTTTCAGGGACTTCGTAACCCTGGTCAAACATTTCCGGCCTTTCCGGCAGTCTCAGGCAATGATCAGCCCTTCGGCCTCCATTGGCGAGGGCACTGTTATTCAGCCTGGAAGCTTTGTGGGCAATCATGTCAGCATCGGAAAGAACTGCCTGATCCACGCCAATGTCAGCATATACGACCATTCTGTCATTGGCGATCATGTGATCATTCATTCGGGCGCCATCATCGGGGCCGATGCCTTTTACTTTAAACGCCGCCCCGGCCATCTCGACAAACTGGAATCCTGCGGAGGGGTGGTCATTGAGGATCATGTGGAGATCGGGGCCAACACCACCATCGACAAAGGGGTTTCGGGCAATACCGTCATCGGTGCCGGCAGCAAGCTGGACAACCTCATCCAGATCGGCCACGATACCATCGTCGGGAAGAACTGCCTTTTTGCCGCCCAGGTCGGGGTGGCAGGCTGTGTGAACATCGAAGACGATGTCATCCTCTGGGGACAGGTCGGGGTGCAGAAAGACCTGTGCATCGGCAAAGGTGCTGTAGTGCTCGGACAGTCGGGTGTTTCCAAATCACTCAGGGGCAACATGACCTATTTCGGATCGCCCGTACAGCCCGCCCGCGAAAAGATGAAGGAACTGGCCTTTCTTAAAAACCTGCCAAAGATTATCAAAAGGCTGTCTTCCTGAGGCGATCGGTCCTTTTTCAGTCAAACCGGTATTCGGTGGGTCCGCTCTGGTCAGGCTTGTATTTTGATGGACATTTCAGCAGCAGGCTACTGGCCACAAATCCGGCGGCAGTGTATTTGCCGATCAGCACCACCTCGTCCGACTGCTCAAAATCAGGGGGTTTGGGTCCCTGATATATTACCTGCGCCACCGCACCCAGCTGGTCTTTCATGTAAAACGACAGCACCAGGGTGTTGTCGATCACTTTCTCCTCAACCGGCCTTTCCCTGAGTAACTGCCCGATAATATGGAATTCCCTTTCGGGATGCAGCCTGGCCTCCGAGAAGGAAGCATAGGTGTCGGCATTATATACCGCGCTGATGATGGCTCCAATGGCGATCACGGCAAATACCAGAGCGATCAGTTGCGACTTTTTCATTGGGGTGGGTGTTTTTTTGCTTCCCCGAGTTTTTTCAGCTTTTTTTCGGCCGACGACAACCGCCGTTCGAGGTAGAACAGAAAGGCGGCAATGCCCAGAAATATCACCGCCATCACCAGGGCCACCACCAGTATTTTCCCGTCTGCTTCGAGCATGGTTTATGGATTATCAATGAGTTCAGCAATTTTTCGTTCAATGGCATCCAGCCGGTCGATCACCGAAAACAGCCACCAGGCCATGATAAACCATCCGGCCATGGCAGGGAAAAATACCTTGCGCATTCCTGGAGCAAGATCGCCGGCAGAAAGAGCAGGATTCCCGTCTATGCCGGGATGTATCGAGGCAGGGGCCAGCCGCGGCAGTATCATGATGAACACAAAACACATTACAAAGGCAAATACATTATATACCCCGGCCAGGCGGCCCCTCTTGTCATCCTCTTCGAGGGAATGCCGCAGCAGCATATAGGCAAAATAGGTAAGCAAGCCCACCACGGCCCCATTGAGCTTGGGATCGTTCACCCAGAAGCTTCCCCAGGTAAACCTCGCCCAGATCATGCCGGTAAGCAGGCCTAGTATGCCGAATAAGAGCCCGGCCTTTACTGCAGCCAGGGCCCTGCCGTCATCGGCAGGCCTTCCATGGGCAAGGAAACGGATGCTGTATACCAGGGAAACCGCCAGGATGAACATCATGGCAAACCACATGCCCACATGGAAATAAATGTTGCGTATGGTTTGCCTGACCACCGGCAAATGAGGTACCTCAAAAAGCAGCCCTCCGAATATCACATAGAGCATGAGAAGGATCCCTGCTGCCTTCCACCAATTATGTCTGAACCAATACATACACTCATGTCTATTCTTTCCAAATATACGGAAATAAAAGGTTGGACAGGCTAAGGGCAATAAAAATCAACAGAACGAGGATCAGCAGATCGGGCACGGACGCCGCCATACCAGCCCCCGAAAGGGCGGCCGAGGAGTTGCGTATGAGCAGCAGCAAAAGGGGCAGCACCAGAGGGAAGCCAAGCACTGCCATCAGGGTGAAGTTGTTCCGGGCCCGGGAAGCAATGGCCGATATCAGGGTGAGTACCGATGAAAACCCTAGCATGCCCAGCAGCAAATTAACCAGGAACAAGCCGGACGATCCGACGGGATTGCCCATAAAGCCCGCAAAAACCCAAAAGCCTGCCAGCCCGAGTGCCGCCATCAGCAGGGCATTGTAGATGATCTTGGCATTGATCACACCCCGTGCACCCGACAGGGTATAATAATACAATTGCCTAGCTTCGTGTTCCTGGATAAAACTTTTCAGGATAGCGTTTACGGCGGCAAAGAGCATGATCAGCCAGAACAGGGCGTTCCAGGTGTTTGCCGGGATCACCCCCTCGAAGGCCAGGTAGCTGACAAACACCGTCGACACCAGGTAGAGGAGGATGCCGCTGATGGCAAATTTCTGCCGCCACTCAAGGACAAACTCTTTGCGCAGCATGACCAGGGTCTCGGAAAACCACATTGCTAAAGTCTGTTGGTATTGGTAAAAACAGTACTCAAATGTACATGATATTTTTTTTGTATAATCAGACTCATAAAAAACCCGTATGGTAAAGCAAAGCGGGTCCTTCTATACACCAGCATTTTGTATGTTTTTTACAGGAGGAATAACCCCGGACCTTTCCCCTCCCCTTGCAGCATAAAAAAAGCAGGTCTGTCGACCTGCTTGTAGGGTGGCTAATGGGACTCGAACCCACGACCCTCAGAACCACAATCTGATGCTCTAACCTACTGAGCTACAGCCACCGTTTTATTGCGACTGCAAATATACAGGTTTTTTTCGAAATTTATTCCTACATTTCGTGGCTTATTGTGCAAAAAAAAGACATTCATATCCTGGTCATCCCCTCGTGGTACCCGCCTTTTGGAGGGACCTTCTTCAGGGAGCACAGCCTGGCCCTGCAGGTATCGCCTGCCGGGGTAGCGGTGCTGGCCCCCCTTGAGACCGGAGTGAGCAGCCACCCCCGCGAATTCATTGCAGGAAGGTGGAGGCAGCGCAGCATCGGTCATGAGGGCCTTAGGGAGATTACCAGCATCTTTCGCCGCATCCCAATGGCCGACCGCCTCAACTGCCAGCGTTGGATCGCGAGAGCCGAGAGCATGTATGCTACCTATGCCCGGCAACATGGGCACCCCGACCTGATCCAGGCACACAGCGCCATGTGGGGCGGGCTTGCTGCCGCACGGATAAAAAAGAGATGGGGAATCCCCTATGTGATCACCGAACACCGCGGACGCTTTACCCCTCAGGGGGCAAAGGCCCATGGGCTGATCAGGCCGTGGCACCGGCCGTTGCTGAAAGAAGCTTTTTCGGGGGCAAGCCATATTGTGACCGTCACCTCCTGCATGCAGGAGGTGATCGGCTCACTCTGCCCCGAAACCCGTCTGCCGTTCTCGGTAATCCCGAACATGACGGATACCGGTTTTTTCACACCCCGGAGCCAACGGGAGGAGCAGGCCGGTCCTTTCACCTTTTTGTGCATTGCCCATCTGGAGATCATCAAGGGAGTGGATGTGTTGCTGAATGCCTTTGCCAGGGCCAGGCCCTCACTCCCACCCGCGACCAGGCTGGTCATTGGCGGCGACGGCCCACAAAGGGAGGCCTTGAAAACACTCTGCATTTCGCTGGGCCTCAGTGGGCAAGCAGAGTTCCTTGGCAGGCTTTCGCGCAGTCAGGTGCTCTCGGCCCTGCACCAGGCCAACGCCCTGGTAGTGCCCTCTCATTTCGAGGCCTTTGGCGTGGTGATCATAGAGGCCATGTCGGCCGGACTGCCAGTGATCGCTACCGATTCGGGCGGGCCCGCCGACATTGTCACCCCCGACACAGGCATATTGGTTGCCCCCGGCAATCCTGGCCAACTGGCCTTGGCCATGGAACAGATGGTGCAACAGCACGAGCAATACAAGGCGGATGCGATCCGCCGTTATGCCCGGGCCCGCTTCAGCAAGGAAGTCGTGGCAGGGCACTACCTGGCGCTTTACAAAAGCCTGCTTGCGCACAAGTTTCAGTAGTCTGTGAAGTGCACAAAAAGCAGGCACTGCAGCAGAACTGGCATTAACTACAAAGGCATGATCCGTATCAGTCTGACCGACAATCGAGGATTCACCTGGGCAAGGGAAGGGCCGATCTCTTTCAAGGGGTATGTAACCGACCGGAAGGGCCGTTTCCTGCAAGGCAGCGAGGCATGCAGGCTGTTTAGGGGAGTGGACTCAGACACCGGGCTGAAAAACCTGCTTGGCGAGCTGGACGGGGCCTATACCGTCATTGTCCGTTTGGGCGAAGACCTCCTTGTGGGGGTCGATCCCATGCGGATGTTCTCGTTGTACTATGCCCACCACAAGGGCCACTGGCTGATCTGCGACTCGGCCAATGAACTGCTGGGCTTGATTCCTGGCAGGGAGATCAACCAGGGGGTGCTGCCCGAATTTTTATCGGCAGGCTTTGTCATGGGCAGGGAAACCCTGGCAATGGGGGTGTTCAAGACCAGGGCCGGTGAAATACTGCATTTTTCGCCCCTGGCCGGGAAAGCCAAAGCCAGTTGCCATCATTATTTTTTGCCGGCACGTTTCTCCCAGGACGGTCTGCCCGAACTGCAAGCTGAACTTGAACAACGCCTTGATGACTTGTGCACCCGCATGCTGGCCTCTTTAAATGGCTGTACCGCAGTGGTTCCCCTGAGCGGGGGATACGACTCCAGGCTCATTGCCTGCATGCTTAAAAAGCGGGGGTATGAAAAAGTAATCTGCTTTACCTATGGCAAGCCGGGCAGGGAGTCGGCTATCAGCCGCCGGGTAGCCCGGCAGCTGGGATACCCCTGGCTGTTTATCGATTACACCGGCATTCCGGCAAAAGGCTTGCTGGAAGACCCGGTATTTCTTGAATATGCCGACAGCATGGGCAACCTGGCCTCGATGCCCTATTTGCAGGAATTCTTTGCCGCAAGGCAGCTGAAAGAGCGGGGGCTGATACCCCCCGAAAGCATTTTCCTGCCGGGGCATACCGGCGATTACCTTGCGGGCAGCTATGTGGAGAAAACCCTGGCTCAGCGGCGGGGGAGACCAGACCGGCTGCAGAGGCTGTTGAAAGGGTATTTCCGTTTCATCCCCCTGTCCGGGAGTGAGAAAAAGAGGATACTCGAAAGGCTGAAGGAGTGGTTTGAAAGCTATGATCCACCACCGGCTGCCGTATCGCCAAGCCATGATGTGTATACCGAAGACTGGGATCTGAAAGAGAAATTCTCGGGTTTCGTGTTCAATTCGGCCAGGGTATTCCCGTTTTTTGGCTACGGGTTCCGCCTGCCCCTCTGGGATGCAGGGCTGCGTGCCTTCTTCCGCAAAATCCCGTATAGCTGCCGATCGTACAAGAAACTCTACGACAAGGTGCTGGAAGAAACCTATTTCAGGCCGCTGGGGGTTTATGAAAAAAACACCGGCCTGAAAGAAAGCCCCGCAAAAATCAGGGCACAGAGGCTCAGGGAGTTGCTGCGCAGCCTGGTTCCTGGCAGCATTCGGCGCAAGCGGCTGGCTTCGCGGGATTTCCTCTGCTATGGAAAATTCACCGGACTCATGGACAAGCAGTTACAAAAGGAGGGTGCCAAGAAAACCGGAGCCATCAATAGCTACAATGCCATCATTTGCCGATGGTATGTGTACAGACTGTGTGCGGGAAACAAAAACCAGGTGGTCAGGCCCCTTAGTCGACCGAACCGACAAAACCCTCAATGAAGCCCTGTAGGTCGGAGCTTTCTTCATAGGCATGTGTACTGAAAAATGCCAGGACGGCCTCCATGCTTTTCGGGGGCCTGAATCCGGGCAAAGCCGTCAGCAGCCTGATGTCTTCGTCAAAGAAAACCACGGTAGGATAGCTCAGCCGCCCCTGCAGAATGGCAATGGCAAAGTCGTGGGCCGAACGCCGCTGACCGGGGTTCTTGTTCACATATTCCACCCCCTGAAAGCTAATGGGGTCGTGCTGCTCGGCATTGAATTTTACGGGATAGAAGTTCTCATTCAGGTAGGCTGCGATCACCGGATGCGAATAGGTTTCGGCCGTCATGCGTCTGCAGAACCCGCACCAGTCGGTGTATACATCCACAAAGATCATGCGTGGCTCTTCCAGGGCCAGTGCCTCGGCTTCTTCCATGGTCAGCCAGTTTACTTTGGCATCTTCCCTGAACGAGGTTGCATTCAGGAAAAGGGGAATAAACAGGATGGTTGCGGCAAAAAACAGGGAAATTCGTTTCATTGTCCATATTTTATAACAGGTAATGCATGCAAAAGTAATGATTTGCAGGCGAAATGCAATTGTTTTGTTTAAACAAGCCAGCCGTGGCTATTGTTTGTTATTTTTGTTTTTTTAATACACCAGGGTGTATCTCACAAAGCCAAAAACCAACAACGCCTCCCCCACCAGAATGGCCTGGCGGAGGTTCCGGAAGATCCCCACCGCCATGGCCGGCCTGGTGTGGATCGTGCTGTCGATGCTGCTGGCCATCCTGGGCTATCTGGTCATACCCGACTCCACCCCCCATGCAAATCGGCAACAGCTGGAATTGTCGGCACACCCTCCGGGTACACAGATGGAGATGTTGCATGTGCGCGAAAACCGTGCCCATACCCCTCCTGCTCTTTTTGGGAAAATGCTGGGGGGAGCTCCCAGTCCGTACAACACCATCCCCATACAGCGGTATTGGTTCGACAGCGACCTCCTGGTTTATGAAACCTACCCGGGGCAGCCGGGATATCCCGGTCTGGAAGGGTTTTTTGCCCTGCCTGACATACTGTATGCTCTCGATCGCAATGCCCCACCCCCTCTCAAGGTCGGAGACAGCCTTGTTTTTACCACCCTGGACGGGCGGCAGCAACGCAGAAGCATTGCCCGGATGCAGGAGCAGGTAGTGGACAAGCACATCCGTACCCAGCGCTTCGTTCTTGGCACCGACCGTTTTGGCCGGGACATGCTCAGCCAGCTGGTCATAGGCACCAGGGTGTCCTTGTCGGTGGGCTTTATCGCTGTCCTTATTTCACTGCTGATCGGACTGAGCCTTGGTAGTCTGGCGGGGTTTTTCAGGGGCCGGACCGATCAACTCATACTGTGGTTCATCAATGTGGTCTGGTCGATCCCCACCCTGTTGCTGGCCATCGCCATCACCTTTGCTCTGGGTAAAGGTTTCTGGCAGGTTTTTGTGGCCGTAGGGCTTACCATGTGGGTAGAGGTTGGCAGGGTGGTGCGCGGACAGGTGATCAGTGTCAGGGAAAAAGAATTCGTGGAATCGGCCAGGGCACTGGGACTGGGCAGCATGCGCATCATGCGGAGGCATATATTGCCTGTGATCATGGGGCCGGTAGTGGTCATATCGGCCGCCAATTTTGCATCGGCCATACTCATCGAGGCAGGTCTGAGCTTCCTGGGCATTGGTGTACAACCACCCATGCCATCCTGGGGCAGCATGATCAAAGAGCATTACGGGTTTATCATACTCGACAAAGCCTATCTGGCATTGCTGCCAGGGGCAGCCATCATGCTGATGGTACTCGCCTTCATGCTGCTGGGAAACGGACTCAGGGAAGCCCTGGACAAGAGCAGCAGGGATTGAATCAGGTCTGCACATCCCAGCCATCCGGGGCACTAACTCAAGGGGCTTTATCGCCCAGCATGGGCACAAAACGGAAATACCCGAATTGCTCTTCCCTGTAAACCCCTTCCGCCTCTTTGGTGATACGGGTCATCACCTGGGTGTTTCCCTTGCCCAGGGGGACAACCAGCCTCCCCCCCGTTCTGAGCTGTGCCAGCAGGACCCCCGGCACCTCGGGGGGAGCGGCAGTCAGCAGGATGCTGTGAAAGGGCGAAAAAGCAGGCAGGCCCTTGTAACCATCGCCGTAAAACAACTTAACCCGGTACCCCATCAGGTCGAGCAGGGCTTTTGTCTTTCGGTACAGCGACAAATGGCGTTCGATGGAAAAAACCCTGGCACCCATTTGGGCCAGGATACAGGCCTGATAGCCGCTACCGGTGCCGACCTCCAGGATCCTGTCGCCTTTTTGAACCTCAAGCAGGTCCGTTTGGAAGGCCACCGTATAGGGCTGGCTGATGGTCTGACCCGACCCGATGGGGAAGGCTTTGTCCTGGTAGGCCATTTCCAGGAAGGAAGAATCCAGGAAAAAATGCCTTGGCACTGCCTCCAGGGCATCCAACACCATCTGGTGATGGATGCCTTTTGAGCGAACCTCTTCCACCAGTTTTTTCCTTAACCCCTTGTGGCGGTATGTATCATTCGGGAGTTCCATCAAATAAAAGGAATTCTTCAACAACAAGCTTACGAAAATAAACATTTCGGGCACCATAAAAAACTTTACTTTTGCAGGGATAACAGCAAATCCAAACTTTAATCAGATACAGGCAATGGCAAAGAAAATTGGTGTTTTAGGTGCCGGGCATCTGGGGAAAATACACATCAAATGCATTCTGGCCTCCGACCGCTTCGAACTGGCCGGATTTTATGATCCCGATGAAGAAACGGCCGCGGCCGTTGCCTCATCCTTCAAGATCAGGCGTTTTGAATCGTCCGATGCCCTCATCGATGCCTGCGAGGTGGTAGATATTGTGACCCCGACCATCTCGCATTTCTATTGTGCTTCCAGGGCCCTGAAGCGCTTCCGTCATGTATTTATCGAAAAACCCCTGACCACCACGCTCTATGAAGCACGCAAGCTGATCGAGCTGGCTTCCGAGGCCAACGTGAAAGTGCAGGTGGGGCATGTTGAAAGATTCAACCCGGCCTTCATTGCTGCCAGCCCATACCTGACCAGACCCATGTTTATCGAGGCACACCGTCTGGGTCAGTTCAATCCGCGGGGGACAGATGTCCCGGTGATCCTCGACCTGATGATACACTACATCGACATCGTGCTCAGCGTGGTCAACGCCGGTGTCAAGCGCCTATCGGCCAGTGGGGTGGCCGTGGTTTCAGACACCCCCGATATCGCCAATGCCAGGATTGAGTTCAGCAACGGATGCGTTGCCAATCTGACCGCCAGCCGGATCTCGATGAAAAACATGCGAAAGACCCGTTTTTTTCAACAAGACGGGTACATTGCCGTTAACTTCCTGACAAAGGAAGCGCAAATCATCCGGATGAGGGATGTGTTGTCCAGCCCCGACCCCATGGCCATGGTGCTGGATCTGGGACCCGACAAAAACCAGAAACTGATTTGGGTCGAGAAACCAGAGATCAAGCCCATCAATGCCATACAAACTGAACTGGAAACCTTTCACGATTCCATTGTCGAAAACAAAGATCCCCTGGTCACCATCATGGATGGCTATGCATCACTCGAACTGGCTTACCAGATCATGGATAAGATCGGCGACAGCAACCCCCTTGCCGATTAGGCAGTCAAATAAATACAATAAGTTTGGGAGGCAAGCGTTATCCTGTTGTATTCCTTCACCATCTGGAAATATATGCGATCAGGGCAGGGTATTTTGTCCGGTCTGCGATGCCTGATCTTTCAACCGCTCTGACTGCATGGATAAACGGCTACAGCGTATTCTTCTGGTAAAAAGCATTGTATTTGATTACCTGGCAGCAGTACTGGCCTGGTTTCTTTTCATTGGATTTCTGGGAGTCAACAACGGTTTCATCATTGCCACGATACCTGAACAGATCTTCCTGGAAGAGAACCTGTTGTTCGGCCTGGTTATAATCCCCGCCTTCTGGCTGCTGTTGTACTATCTTAGCGGGGCATACACCAACATATTCAGGCGTTCACGCCTCGGGCAGTTCGGGCAAACGATCTTCATATCCATCATCGGGGTGCTGGTCATTTACTTTGTCATTCTGCTGAACCAGGAAGGGGCCACCACCAAAGGCTATTTCCAATCCTTGCTGGTATTGCTCTTTTTGCATATTTTCTTCACCACCACCTTCCGCTTTATCCTCTCTACCCGGATTATCAGCAAGATCAACAACCGGATCATCGGTTTCAATACCATCATTGTCGGCAGCCATAAAAAGGCGGTCGACATCGCTCAGGAACTGCAGTCGCAGAAAAAAGCCTCAGGCAACAAGCTGATCGGCTTTGTTACGGTGGGCTGGCACGAGCAATACCCCCTGGAAGACCTGCTGCCCAGGCTGGGTCATATTAAAGACATCAGGGAGATCGTTGAGGCATATGAGGTGGAGGAGGCCATCATAGCCCTCGAACCAAGAGAGCACAAAAACATCAGCCACATACTCACCGGACTCTATGCATCGAACGTGGTGGCAAAGATCATTCCTGAAATGCACGACATCCTGCTGGGTGCCGTAAAAATGACCTCCATTTTCGGAACCCCCCTGATCCAGGTACAGCCCGGATTGCTCCCTGCCTGGCAGCAATCAATAAAACGTTTTATCGACATTGTGGTTTCGGGCACCAGCCTCGTAGTGTTGTCTCCGCTTTTTTTGATCACCGCCCTGGGGGTAAAACTCACCTCGAGGGGGCCTGTGTTCTACAAACACGAACGCATCGGGCAGTACGGCAAACCGTTTATGATGCATAAGTTCAGGTCTATGTATGTGGATGCCGAAAAGAACGGGCCTCAGCTATCCTGCAAAAACGATCCCCGCATTACCCCCTTCGGCCGTTTTATGCGCAAGATACGCCTCGATGAGATCCCGCAGTTTTACAATGTGCTGCTTGGCTATATGTCGCTGGTGGGTCCCAGGCCAGAGAGGCAATACTATATTGATCAGATCGTAAAAAAGGCGCCGCACTACAAATTGCTCCAAAAGATCAAGCCCGGGGTAACCAGCTGGGGGCAGGTGAAGTATGGATATGCCGAGGATGTGGGTCAGATGATAGAACGGCTGAAATACGACCTGCTTTACCTGGAGAACATGTCGCTTGCCGTTGACTTCAAAATTCTGATCTATACGGTGCTGATCATATTGCAGGGAAGAGGAAAGTAAGCCCTTAAATAAATCCGGCCTCAATAAGTTCCACGATTTCTTCGATCAGTTGATCTTCGCCAAAGGCATCGTATTCGGTACGGAGGTTATAACCGAAAAGCCGACCGAGCGACTGCCAGAAAACGGCCGAGAATATGCCCCGGAACTCCTTAAGCACCTGGTAGGAGGTGTGGTTGGTTTCCCGGTCGATCAGTTTGATCAGGATCAGGCCCTGTGAAATGGTCAGTCGCCTCAGCTCGTCTTCAAACTGATCGCGGATCTCCTGCTCGGCTTGCCTGATAAAGTGCCTTCGCTCGCGCTCACTGTCCATTTGCGACAGGGCTTCGGAATATTCGTGAAATTTATTGCCCGCCAGCCGGGCATAGGGATACACCACTTTGACGTTGTGCACCAGGCGGTTGTATCGAAAGCGCTCCAGACGGTTGCTAAACTGCCTTGCAGCCACCACATCCACCCCCTTCAGCTCAATGACCGGCAGGGTGTCCTCACCCACAACACGGGCAGCAACGGTCGTGCCCTGTATCTGCTGAGGCTGCTGTGCCGGCAGATATCCCCCGCCAGGCAGGCAGCAGCCAATAATCGCGATAATGGTTAATTGCCTGTACATGTGGTAACATAAACAAAATGTCCCTTCGCAGGTTAGAACGTTTTAATGTACGAAAAAATTATGTGAATTCCAATCCCCCTGAGGCTCAGGAGGCAGCCTTCAGCCGACCCGGTTGTACTTTTTCCACGCGCTCCCTGGCGTAATCCAGGCTGAGTTGAAATGTGCCGGAATGCTCTGGCTGCGATGGAATGGAGAACATGGCATCCAGCATAATGATCTCACAGATGGACCTGAGCCCCCGGGCGCCCAGCTTGAATTCTACTGCCTTGTCAACAATATAGTCAAGTACCTCTTCGTCGATCTGCAGTTTGATATTGTCCATCTCGAAGAGCTTTACATACTGGCGGATCAGGGAATTCCGGGGTTCGGTAAGGATCTTCCGGAGTACATCGCGGTCAAGGGGATTCAGATAGGACAAAACCGGCAGCCGGCCGACCAGTTCGGGGATCAGCCCGTAGCTTTTAAGGTCCTGGGGAGCGATGTATTGCAGGATGTTGTCGCGGTCAATGCGCTCCGCTCTGCTGGCCCCGTAACCAATGGCATTGGCCTGTACCCGCGAGAGTATCTTTTTCTCAATTCCCGAGAAGGCCCCTCCGCAAATGAAGAGGATGTTCTGGGTGTTTACCTGTATCATCTTCTGCTCAGGATGCTTCCGCCCTCCCTGGGGTGGCACGTTCACCACTGCACCCTCCAGGAGCTTCAGCAGGGCCTGTTGAACTCCTTCGCCCGACACGTCGCGGGTAATGGACGGATTATCGCTCTTGCGGGCAATCTTGTCCACCTCGTCGATGAACACAATACCCCTTTCTGCCGCGGCCACATCGTAATCGGCTACCTGCAGCAACCTGGCCAGTATGCTTTCCACATCCTCACCCACATAACCCGCCTCGGTAAGTACCGTGGCATCGGCAATACAGAAAGGCACCTTCATCTTGCGGGCGATGGTGCGGGCCATCAGGGTCTTGCCAGTACCTGTTTCGCCCACCAGGATGATATTGGACTTTTCGAGTTCTACGCTGTCGTCATCGTCCGGTTTGGGGTTGGCTGCATTAATACGTTTGTAATGGTTGTATACCGCCACCGACAATACCTTCTTGGCTTCCTCCTGTCCGATAACATACTGATCGAGGTGAAGTTTGATCTCTATGGGCCTGAACAGCTTGAAAGAGGGAATCTGGTGCTTGTTTTTCAGGTTCTTTTCCTCGGCAACGATCAGGCTGGCCTGCTCCACGCAACGTTCGCAGATATGCGCACCCACCCCCGATATCAGCATATCGGTGTTCTTTCCCTCACGTCCGCAGAAAGAGCATTTTCTGTTGTCCTTTGTCATGGCTGGCCAGTTAAACGTTGGTATTCATTATTCCTTTGTGCGGAAAGTGGATGTGAGCACCTCATCGATCATCCCATAGCCTTTTGCTTCTTCCGAAGTCATCCAGAAGTCGCGATCGGCATCTTTCCATATTTTTTCGTAATCCTGTTTGCTGTGCTGGGCCAGGATTTCATAGAGCTCCTTCTTGATCTTCTGGATCTCCCTTGCGGTGATCTCGATATCGGAAGCCTGGCCCTCGGCTCCCCCCATGGGTTGATGGATCAGTATCCTGCTGTGCTTCAGAGCTGTACGCTTACCCGGGGCTCCGGCACTGAGTAAGACCGCTCCCATAGATGCCGCCATGCCCGTACAGATGGTGGTGACATCGGGGGCAATGTATTGCATGGTGTCGTAAATGCCAAGACCGGCATAAACAGAGCCACCGGGGGTGTTCAGGTAGATCTGGATGTCCTTTTTCGGATCGACCGACTCCATGTACAATAACTGGGCCTGTATGATATTGGCCACATAATCGTTGATGGGTACACCAAGAAAGATAATGCGGTCCATCATCAGCCGGCTGAACACATCCATGGTGGCCACATTGAGTTGCCTTTCCTCGATGATGGTCGGGCTGATGTAATTCCCGTACACCGAAGTGTAATTGTGCAGTGTCATGCTGCTGATGCCCATATGCCCGGTGGCATATTTTCTAAAGTCGTCTTTGTTGCTCATGGTTTGTGGTTTTTATGTGTCGGTGCCAGGGGCAGGCTGCGCCTGGTCCTGCTTGTATTTCTCGGTGACCAGCTTAACGAAATCGTCAAAGCCGATCTCCACCTCCTTGAGTTTTAGTTTTTCTCTGAACAGCTCCATCAGTTTTTTCTCAAAAAGATGGTCGTACACTTTTTTTACTTCTTCCTTGTTGGTGGCCACCTGCTTTACATATTCGTCAATCATGTTTTGCTCCACCTCGTGCTGCCCGTACTGCTTAAGTTGCGACCTGACAAAAGATTCCAGTTCCTGGTTCACTTCGGCGGGAGCAACCTCCAGTTCGTACTTCCGGATCAGGTGGTTTTCGATAAGCTGCCACCTGAAGGAATCGGCAAACTGCTCAAACTCTTTGTCGACCTTTTCTTCGGTAAGCTGGTCCTTGTTGGTGTCGAGCAGCCATTTCTTCAAAAAATCCACAGGCAGGGGCAGGTCGGCTTCGGCAATCAGTTTTTGCATCACCAGGTTCTTGAAATGCTTATCGGCATCGACCTGGTATTGCCGGGCCACCTGCTCGGCCAGCTGGGCGCGGAAGTCCTCTTCGGTGGCAATTCCTTTGCCAGGAAGGGCTTTTTCAAAAAGCTCCTGGTTGATTTCGGCGGGTTCCACACGGCTTATGCTCTCCAGTGTAAAACGGAACAGCGGGCTGTATTTGCCCAGTTCCTCTTTTTTGACGCCCACCATGGCCGCAGCCTCGGCTTCAGAGTCTACCGCCTTTTTAATATCCATCACGAAGTGGGCCCCGGGCCTGGCCCCGATCAGCTGTTGCTTCAGGTCTTCGTCTTTCAGGAATTTGATGTAGAGGTTGGCCTTGTGCACCTGCCCGTCCTCCCTCGTAGTGGACTCGTTTTCCATTTCCTGGAATTCACCAAAAAGGACGTCTTCGTCCGCGGCCTGGCCCGGATTCGTTATTTTTCCAAAGCGTTTCTGAAAATCCTTCACATAGTTGTCCACCATCTCGTCTCCCACCCTGATCCTGTGGTAATCGACTTCAATATTCTCCGACAGTTCGAGATCGATTTCAGGAGCAAGTCCGATACGGTAATCGAACTCGAACTCGCCCTGGTCTTCCCAATCGACCGATGCAGCCTTTTCGTGATCGGGCAGGGGATTGCCCAGCACATTCATCCCGTTCTCCTTGATGTAGTTGGTTAAGGCATCGGCCAGTACCTTGTTCACTTCCTCTGCAAGGACGCTTTTCCCGTACATTTTCTTCACCAGCCCTATCGGCACCTTTCCTGGCCTGAACCCGGGCATCTGCACTTTGCGCTGCATGTTTTTCAACTCCTTTTCGACCTGCCCGCGGTAATCCTCTTCGGTAAGCCTGATGGTTATCACCGCTTCCAGCTGACCCTTGTTTTCCCTGACAATATCCATAAACCTGGTATCAATTAATTGTTAAATCTGGCGTTCCGGTAACTTTCCGGTTAAGTGAGATATTGTGCGGATGAAGGGACTCGAACCCCCACGCCTTTCGGCACCAGATCCTAAGTCTGGCGCGGCTACCAATTACGCCACATCCGCGTGACTGTAAAAAGGAGTGCAAAGTTACATGAAATTTTTGTCATGTGAAAATTCTTGCTGCGGGCTGCAAGGATGTTTCTGCCCAGCTTGCGGCGAAGGCCGCAGATCAGGAAGATGTTTCGCTCAGGGGAATGGTGAAGCTGAATACAGAACCCTGGCCTTTATGACTTTTCAGGCAAATCTGTCCTCCCTGTTTTTCAACGAACTCCTTGCAAAGCAACAGGCCAAGCCCGCTTCCCTTTTCATCGCGGGTACCGTAGGTGGTATGCAATGTGTCTACCCGGAAGAGTTTTTTCTGGTCACTGGCAGAGATACCGATTCCGTTATCAGCTACCTCCACCTCGACCATGTCGTTCTTCTTTTCCGACCTAAGTTCGATATACCCCCCCGGTTTGGTGTATTTCAGGGCATTGGACAACAGGTTCCTGATGATGGTATTGGTCATGTTTACGTCACCCCATACGATGAGGTGGTCTTTGACCTTGTCGGTGATCTCGATCCCTTTCTCCTGCAACCCAGCCGAAAACAGGTTAATGTTATCGCGTATGATGTCCTTGATCTCAAAATACCCGGGTTGGTAACTGATCTTTCCTGTTTGAGCCCGTGACCACTGTAGCAGGTTCTCCAGCAGGCTGTTGATCTTCAGCACCGATTTGTCGAGTTCGAGGGTCAGTTGCTGCAGTTCATCCTTCGAAAGCTGATCGATGTCCCTTTTCAGTATGCGCGAAAAGCTCACGATCGAGGCAAAGGGGTTGCGCAGGTCGTGGGAGATGATGGAAAAGAACTTGTCTTTGGTTTTGTTGATCTCAATGAGGTTTTTCTCCGATTCTTTCAGCTTCATATAAAGCTCTTCAACCTTTTGTTTCTGTTCAAGCAAACGCCTGTTCAGTTCCTGCAGCTTTTTGTTGCTGACCGAGATCTCTTCCTTTTGCCTCTTGAGCAGGCGGTTGGCCCGGCTGGTAACCAGGAAGCGGTTATAAATGACAAAGAGCAAAACCAGTATCAGCAATACCACCACCAGCAAGAAGTTCCTGAGCAGTCGCTGTTTTTCCAGGCTCAGGGCGCTTACCTGGTTAGATATCCGCAACAGCTCGATCTCCCTCTCCTTTCTTTCCCTGTCGTACATGAGTTGGAGCTCAATGACACGCCGCCGGCTTTCCTCATCATAGATGCTGTCCTGAAGGGCCATGTAACGTCCCTGGTAATCATAGGCCTGTTGGTATTCACCCTGCATGGCCATGAGCTGGCCAAGCCCCTCGAGGTTATCCGAAACCAGGCTGGGAAGACCAATCTCCTCTGCAATTTGCAAACTGCGAGTGAAATACCTTTGGGCCCGGATCAGGTTTCCAATGCCCATATGCACTTCGCCCAGATGATAATACACCCGCCCTACACCCCTGTCGTCTTCCACGCTTTCCAAAAGGGACAAGGCCTCGTTCAGTTGATCGATGGCCCTGTCATATTCCCCTTTTTTATAATGAAGGTAGCCGATGTTGCGCAGGGTGTTGGCCACCTCCCTGGTCTCCTGGAATTCCTCCCGGATAGCCAACGACTCATTATAGTAAATCAGGGCCTGCTGGTAATCCCCTCTGTGCTGGCTGATTGCACCCAGGTTGTTCAGGGAGAAGGCGCGGCCCTGTTCGTCGCCAAAATGTTCCTTTACTTGCAATGACCGCCGGTGATAGGTTTCGGCCATTTCCATGTTTCCCTGTCGCTGGTATACCAATCCGATATTGTTCAGCACCGAGCCTGTAGCTGCGACGGAGTCGATCTCTTCGTATATCGAAAGTGCCCTCAGGTTATGCTCCAGGGCGTTGTCGTAATGTCCCTGCCCTGAAAAAATAATGCCCATGGCCGATAGCACCCTGGCGTATTGGTAGAGGTCTCCTTCCCTTTCGGCAAGCTGCCTGGCTTCCAGGAAAAAATCGTAGGCCATGTTGAAATTCCCCATACGCCAGTACAGCAATCCGATGTCAACAAGGGCCCGGATCACATAATCCGGGTATTCGTGGTCTTCGGCAATGGCCAGGCCCTGCCTGGCGTAGTCCAGTGCAAGGGTGGGGTTTGATGAACGAATGGCCCAGGCCATATCGAGCAGGACTTCCATTTTTTTGGAATCGGGCAACTGGCTTTGGTCGATCAGCCGTTGAAGACTGTCGATTCGGGCCTGGGCAGCATTTGGCAGGTCTTCCCGGGCAAAAACAAAACCCGGGATCATGATAAGTGCCGCCAGGACGAAAACATATGGAATCCTCCACATCGAAGAATGGCATTTAAAATGATCCGCAAATATGTTGAATGGTCAACCGTTGTACGGATTCTACAAAAATAGGCTTTTCTGCTGACTTATATAGCTTATGGCATAACAAAAACAACACTTTTAGGATTTAAAGCATGTTTTTTGCCCATAAGAATCTGACAGGACAGAATCCTTACTTATTGGCATATTATTTACTGATGTGCGGTATTGATTTTATTTAGACTACTGCTGAATAAGGCCTTAAGGGGCGATTGCTCTTGTTTAACCGGGTTTTTTTCGTATATTTAAGTACTCATTGTCTTTAAATAGGTCAAGTTCACTCCAGAGTACAATGAAACCTGTCAAAAACCTGGGCCGTTTCATTCTTCCACCCGAAAACTGGCGCCTTACCGTCATCATACTTGCAGGTATCTTCGCCGGTATCCTGCTGCTGATAGTTCACGTTTCCAATGCCGTTTCCTATTTATCGGACGAACCGGAAACCTGCATCAACTGCCATGTCATGTATCCCTTTTTCGCCTCATGGGATAAAAGCAGCCATGGACGCGAGGCCACTTGTGCCGACTGCCATGTGCCACAGGATAACGTATTCAGCCGGTATTACATAAAGGCCGCCGATGGTCTGGCCCACGCCACCTATTTTACCTTTCGCTGGGAACCCCAGGTGATCCGGATCAAGGAAAGGGGGACCAATGTGGTCCAGGCCAATTGCATCCGTTGCCATATTGACCTGGTCGACATGGTACAACTGGTAGAAGTGACCGGATCAGCCGCCAAAAAAGGCGAAGGAAAGGTGTGTTGGGACTGCCACCGCGAAACACCTCATGGAACGCTCAGAAGCTTGGCCTCAACACCCCACTCGCTGGTAGAAAGACTGCCCTCCGTATTGCCTTCGTGGCTCATTAAACTAAGCGGTGGTGATCCCATGCACACACCCAAAGCTGTCGAATACCCAAAATGAAAGGAGCAACAGAGAGAAGACGGAAGGTGGAAGGAAAGTGGTGAGTGGTGAGTAATGAGTTGAAAAGTTGAAGGGGGTTATAATCTTAAACCCCTGATCATTAAACTTTTAAACCTATTCAACATCTCGCATTACCGAACTATAATATTATAAGCGCATGAAAAATATTAGAGAACTCTCCAAGGAAAAACCGTGGATCAACTGGGTCCTGTTTTTCGCTACTGTGGTGATCGTGTTCATCATTGGGCTGTTTGCCGCCACCATTGTTGAAAGGCGCAGCGAGGCCCAGCTGTATTTTCAGATGGTAAGCCCCATTCCGGAGTGGGAGCCTGACAACGCTGTCTGGGGTGCGAATTTTCCGAGGCAATACGAAAGATACCTGTTGACCCGTGATACGACCCTCAAGACCCGCTACTACGGCTCGGTGATGATCGACTACCTCGAAAGGTATCCTGAGTTGGTGGTCATGTGGGCCGGGTATGCCTTTGCCCGCGATTACAATCAGGGCAGGGGGCACTATTATTCGGTCACCGATGTGCACAACACCCTGCGAACCGGTGTTCCCCAGCCGGCCACCTGCTGGACATGCAAGAGCACCGATGTACCCCGGATGATGCATGAACTCGGGGTGGGGGAATTCTACGCACAAAGCTGGTCGGAGATGGGTCCGAACATTCAGCACCACATCGGCTGCCAGGACTGCCACGATCCGCAAACCATGAACCTGAGGATCACCCGACCGGCCCTTACCGAGGCCTTTGAGCGAAGAGGCAAGAACATGGACGATTTCACCCGCCACGATATGCGCTCACTGGTATGTGCCCAATGCCATGTAGAATATTACTTTACCGAAGACAATTACCTGGTATTCCCATGGGATCACGGCTTCTCGGCCGACCAGATGGAGTATTACAAAGACAGCATCGACCATGTCGACTGGGTGCACGCATTGAGCCGTGCGCCCATGCTGGCCGCACAGCATCCCGATTACGAACTCTATATGACGGGCATACATGCCCAGCGCGATGTTTCCTGTGCCGACTGCCACATGCCCTATATGCGCGAAGGCGGGATCAAATTCACCGATCATCACATTGTCAGCCCCCTCGACAAGGTGGATGTTTCCTGCATGGTTTGCCACCGCGAAGACGAGGATGCCCTTATTTCGCGGGTGTACCAGCAACAGGACAGGGTAAGCGAGTTGCGGCGCATTGCAGAGAAAAACCTGGCCCGGGTGCACATAGAAGCCAGTCATGCCTGGGAAGCCGGGGCCACCCAGGAAGAGATGGATCCCATATTGCAGCTTATCAGGCACTCACAGTGGAGGTGGGACTGGGTAGCGGCCGCCAACTCCATGGGCTTCCACTCCCCTTCTGAATCACTGAGGGTGCTGGCAACCTCCATTCAGAAAGCACAGGAAGCCAGCCTGAAACTCACCTCCGTCTACAGGAAATACGGGGTGGACTATCCCATTAAAATGCCCGACCTGTCGACCAAGGAAAAGGCACAGGAATACCTGGGACTCGACATGGAACGCTTTGAGCGGGAAAAGGAAGTATGGAAGGAAACCGTATTGCCCCAATGGCTCAATGAATAGCAGGCAACTGGTTACTCCACATTGACCCCGGCCACAGCTTCGTTGATGTTCAAAATGGCATCGCCGATCTTTTCGCAGGAAGTGATGAGCTTGTTGAAGTAGAAGGCGCTTTTTACCTGACTGGGATCCTTTTCCATATCAACGATCACGGTATCCCTTACCTGATCGCGGAATGCATTGATCTTTCTCTCCAGTTCGATGGCGGCAGAAAGTCCCTTCCGGGCCTCCGGGGTGCTTTTCTGCAGGTTTCCCTGCATGAGTTCAAACGCATTGTTGACCAGTTTGAACATTTCGAACAGATCGCTTCGCTGGGCCGGGGTAAAATAGATCTTTTCCTTCTTTTTCTCGGCGAGCAAGCTGGACATTTTGAAACACACGTCTCCGATCTTTTCCCCCTCGCTGCTGACCAGCCGCATGCGCCTGAGATCTTCGGATGCCTGGATACTCAACTGTTTCCGGCTTATCTTGATCAAGAAAGTGGTGATCTCCACCTCTACCCTGTCGGTGATCTCCTCGTACTTGCTTACCTTCTGCAAGATATTCTGGTACTCCTTTTTGTCGGTTTCTATGATCAGTGCGGGAATGAAATTGAACATGCGCTGGGCCAGTTCGCAGAACTTCCTGACCTCTTTCTTGGCCTGGAAAACAGAAAGCTCGGCCATGTGAAGGAAACCGCTGCTGAAATACTCCAGATGGGGGCGTTCGAACTTCTTGCCCCTTGAGGGTAGCAGGTATTCCACAAAACTTACAAGGTATTTGATAAAGCCGATCAACAAAAGGGTATTGGTGATATTGAACACCGTGTGAAAGATGGATAACCCTATCGGGATCATGGTGGGAGCCAGCAGCGGGGATTCCAATCCGAAATAGACCATGAAATAATCGATCTGCCCGATAAAGAACCGGAATATGAGCAGCATCCAAATGATGCCGATGATGTTGAACACCGTATGGGCCAGTGCCGTTCGCTTTGCATACACATTGCCCACAATGGCAGCCAGGTTGGCGGTAATGGTGGTGCCGATGTTCTCGCCCAAGACAATGGCTGCCCCATGCTCAAAACCGATCCACCCCTGATTGGTGATGACCAGTACCAGAGCCATGGTGGCACTGGACGATTGAAGCACAATGGTCAGCAGCGTTCCCAGGCCAAGGAATATGAATGTGCTGTAAACCCCGTAACCGGTCAGGTTCTGCAGGGCCTGGAACATTTCTGGATTGGTCGCCAGATCAGGCACCGATCCTCTCAGGAAATCCAATCCCAGGAACAGCAGGGCAAAGCCAAGGAAGATCTGCCCCATCGAGTTAAGGCGTTCTTTCGAACTGAGCAAAAGCGGGAAACTGATGCCGATCAGCGGAATGGAATACGCCGATATCGTCAGCTTGAATCCAAGCAGGGAGATCAGCCATGCCGTGGTGGTGGTGCCAATATTGGCTCCCATGATCACCCCGATAGACTGCGTGAGCGACATCAGGCCGGCATTCACAAAACTGACCACCATCACCGTAGAGGCAGAGGACGACTGGACCAGGGTAGTCAGCAGGAAGCCGGTAAACATCCCCACAAAGCGGTTGGAGGTCATGGCCGAGAGGATCGACCGCATTTTGTCGCCGGCAAACTTCTGTATACCCTCGCTCATGGTCTTCATCCCGAAAAGGAACAAACTCAACGACCCGAAGAGGGTAAGGAAGTCAAAGAAACCAAAATTCATAATGCCTTCCGTTAATTGGACAGGAAGCCGGGACGCAGTCCGGATGCAGTGACAATATTAAGGATTTTTTAATTGATGGTGTAGGGTAAGGCAAATAAAATCCAATGCTTAACATTAAATTAATATGGCCGTGAATTGCACCCCCAACCCAAAGCCAAAAAAAAACCTTCCCCGCATAAAGCAGGGAAGGTCTGTTCGTCTGCCGGCAGGGCCGACTTATTTGACAAAACGGAATTCTTTGCCGGGATACCTGGCCGTATCGCCGAGCATCTCCTCGATGCGCAACAACTGGTTGTATTTGGCGATCCGCTCCGACCGGCATGCAGAGCCTGTTTTGATCTGCCCCGTACCCAGGGCCACCGCCAGATCGGCAATGGTGGTATCTTCCGTTTCGCCCGAACGGTGGCTGATCACCGCAGTATACCTGTTTTTGTAAGCAAGGGTCACGGCTTCGATGGTCTCGGTCAGAGTGCCGATCTGGTTCACCTTTACAAGGATGGAATTGGCCACATCGGTATCAATTCCCTTTTGCAGTCGCTTTACATTGGTAACAAAAAGATCGTCCCCCACCAGCTGTATCTTGTCGCCCAGCTGTTTGGTCATCAGGGCCCATCCCTCCCAGTCGTCTTCGTCCATTCCGTCTTCGATAGAGATGATCGGATATTTCCTGACCCACTCGGCCCAGTAATCCACCATTTGGGCAGGTGACAGTTTATCTCCCGTCGATTTGTGCAAATGATATACTTTTTCTTCTTTGATAAAATACTCGCTGGCGGCCGGGTCGAGGGTAAGGAAGATGTCTTCGCCCGGGGTATAACCGGCTTTTTCGATGGCCTGAAGGATCAACTGTACGGCCTCTTCGTTCGACTTCAGGTTGGGGGCGAAACCGCCTTCGTCGCCCACATTGGTCGAATATCCCTTCGATTTCAGCACCGACTTGAGGTGGTGGAAGATTTCTGCTCCCATTTTGATGGCCTGACTAAATGAAGAGGCTCCCACAGGCATGATCATGAATTCCTGGAAGTCGACAGAGTTGTCGGCATGAGAGCCCCCGTTCAGGATGTTCATCATAGGCATGGGCAGGGTGGTGGCGTTTACCCCTCCGATATAGCGGAACAAAGGCTGACCGGTTTCCTGGGCGGCGGCATTTGCCACGGCCAGGGAAACCCCGAGAATGGCATTGGCTCCCAGCTTCGCCTTATTGGGTGTGCCGTCAAGGTCCAGCATGGTTTTGTCGATCAGGGCCTGATCGGTAACATAATGCCCCTTGAGTTCATTGTTCAGGGTGGTGTTTACATGGCTGATGGCCTTCAGTACCCCTTTACCCATGTAGTTGGACTTGTCGTCGTCGCGTAGTTCCACGGCTTCGTGAACTCCAGTGGATGCCCCTGACGGGACAGCGGCCCTTCCCATGAATCCGTTTTCGGTGATCACTTCGACCTCGATGGTCGGGTTGCCCCTGGAATCGAGGATTTGCCTTGCATGAATGTTAATGATAGCGCTCATAAGCTGATTATTTTTTAGTTGGGTTTTTCGAAAAGCGAAAAGGTAAAGTTAACAAACAGGCGGATAAAAAAAAAGGACAAAGCACCCGTGGTCACTTTATCCTTTCGTGGGCAAAGAAGACGAACAACTTACTTTTTTTCGATTTCTTCGTCTCCGCCTTTGTCTTTTTCCTCGCCGGGGGCTTTCTCACCGGCAGGCTTTGGGGTTTCCGGGTCTTCCTCCTTTTCAGGGCTTTCCGGGCTCTCCTCCTTTTCAGGAGTTTCCGGACTCTCCTTTTCGGGGGCCTCGGGGGCTTCCGTTTGGGGAGCTTCGGGCCCTGCAGTTTCAGGAGCTTCCGGGGTTTCAATCGAAGGGGCCTCAGGAGCCTGGGTTTCGGGAGCCTCTGCTTTGTCACTTACAGGGGCTTCAGGCTTTTCTTTGCCGGTGGGTGCCGTTACTGCCTTCTCTGCAGAGGGTTTGACCGTAGCGTCGTCGCCGGCTTTTTTGCCTCCCCTCCTGCCCCTGCGGGTACGTTTCTGCTGAGCGTCCTCTTCGGTTTTGAACATATGAGCATTGTAATCGACCAATTCGATAAAGCACATTTCGGCAGCATCTCCCTTGCGAAAACCGGTTTTTAAAATCCGGGTATATCCGCCGGGACGATCGGCTACTTTTTGTGACACCTCGCGAAACAGCTCGCTGACGGCATACTTGTTGCGCAAATAAGAGAAGACAACACGTCGCGAATGGGTGGAATCTTCTTTTGATTTGGTGATCAGGGGCTCTACATATACTCTGAGGGCTTTGGCCTTTGCCAGGGTGGTATTGATCCGTTTATGGAGGATCAGCGCCGTGGCCATGCTCGACAAGGTCTCCTTCCGATGGGCCGCTTTTCTTCCAAGATGGTTGAATTTCTTTCTGTGTCTCATTTCAATTATTCCTTATCTAATTTGTACTTGGAAAGGTTCATCCCAAAGCTCAGGTTTTTTGATTTAATCAGTTCTTCCAGCTCTGTCAGTGATTTCTTTCCAAAATTCCTGAATTTCAACAGGTCATGTTTGTTAAGGGAAACCAGGTCGGCAAGCGTTTCCACATCGGCTGCCTTCAGGCAATTCAGGGCCCTGACAGACAGGTCCAGATCAACCAGTTTGGTTTTCAGCAGCTGCCGCATATGCAGCGATGTTTCATCAAACTCTTCGCTGCTGGCCTTCTCTTCGGTATCCAGGGTGATCTTCTCATTGGAGAACAGCATAAAATGCAGGATCAGGATACGGGCAGCCTCCTTGAGCGCCTCCTTGGGGGAGATGGAGCCGTCGGTAAGTATTTCTATGATCAGCTTTTCGTAGTCTGTTTTTTGCTCCACCCTGTAATCCTCGATCTGATACGTCACATTCTTGATGGGGGTAAAAATGGAATCAACAGCGATGAGCCCGACTACAGGATTGAGCCCCTTGTTCTCCTCGGCTGGCACATAGCCTCGTCCCTTCTCAAGAGTAAATTCCATGTTCAGGTCAACGGAAGTCTCCATGTTGCAGATGACCACCTCGGGATTCAAAACCTGAAAATTGGCCAGTGACTGGTTCATGTCGCCGGCGGTAAACTGATCCTTACCGGTGATCTTGATGGAAAACTTTTCAGCTTCGGCATCGGCCACCTGGCTTTTGAATCGAATCTGCTTCAAATTCAGGATGATCTCGGTGACGTCTTCAACTACGCCCTTGATGGTAGAAAATTCATGATCAACCCCGTCGAACTTAACTGAGGTAATGGCAAACCCTTCAAGGGAAGACAGCAGAATTCTCCGGAGCGCATTGCCAATGGTAATTCCATAACCCGGTTCCAGCGGCCTGAATTCAAATTTTCCCAGGCGCTCGTCCGATTCAAGCATGATCACCTTGTCTGGTTTCTGAAAAGCTAAGATTGCCATTATAATAGGTTTTTGTTTTGAAAAAGATAACGGACTTTACTTGGAATACAATTCCACAATGAGCTGCTCCTTGATGTTCTCAGGAATGACATCCCGCTCGGGATAATTCAGGAATTTGCCTTTGTGGTTGTCCTTGTCCCATTCGAGCCATGAATAGGCCGAGGCTGATCTGGAAGAAAGGCTGTCTGCGATGGCTTCCAGGCTCCTTGATTTCTCACGCACGCCAACGATGTCGCCTGGACGTATACTGTAAGAGGGAATGTTCACGATATTTCCGTTCACCGTGATATGTTTGTGGCCGACAAGCTGCCTGGCAGCACGACGGGTGGGGGCAATACCCAGCCTGAAAACCACATTGTCAAGACGGGCCTCCAACAACTGAAGCAGTATCTCGCCGGTAATCCCTTTCTGGCTTACTGCTTTTTTGAACGTATTGGCAAATTGCTTCTCCAGGAGTCCGTAGGTATATTTGGCTTTCTGCTTCTCCATAAGCTGGATGCCGTACTCCGACTTTTTCCTCCTTTTTTTCATCTGGCCATGCTGACCGGGAGGGTAATTTTTCTTTTCAAATGATTTGCTCGCACCGAAAATGGGATCACCAAACTTACGGGCAATTTTGGTTGTTGGACCTAAATAACGTGCCATGTTTATTAATTGATTCTGAAATGATTAACAAATACAAAGGGGCTTATACCCTTCTTCTCTTGGGCGGACGGCAGCCATTGTGCGGCAGCGGGGTTACGTCCATGATCTCGGTTACTTCCAGCCCGGACGAATGCAGAGTACGTATGGCTGATTCCCGACCCGAGCCGGGTCCTTTAATGAAAACCTTGACCTTGCGAAGACCCTGGTCATAGGCAATTTTTGCCGCATCGCTGGCGGCGGTCTGACCGGCATAGGGGGTGTTCTTTTTCGAACCCCGGAAGCCCATTTTTCCTGCCGATGACCAGGATATGACCTGGCCCTGCTGGTTGGTCAGGGTAATGATGATGTTATTGAAAGAGGCAAAAATATGCGCCTGACCCACAGGCTCTACCTTTACCACTCGTTTTTTGGCACTCCTGGTGCCTTTGGTTGACTTTGCCATGTTATCCTGCTGTCTTCAATGATTATTTGGTAGCTTTTTTCTTGTTGGCAACGGTTTTCTTCTTGCCTTTGCGCGTCCTTGCGTTGTTCTTTGTTTTTTGTCCCCGCAGCGGCAGCCCGATGCGATGACGGATACCCCGGTAGCAGCCAATGTCCATCAGCCTTTTGACGTTCATCTGTACTTCCGAACGCAATGAGCCTTCTACCTTGAAGTGCTCATTGATGATGTTGCGGACGTTTGTCAGCTGCTGATCGTCCCAGTCATCCACCTTAATATCGGGGTCAACCCCCGCCATTTCAAGGATCTTCCGGGCATTGCTCTGACCTATCCCGAATATGTAGGTAAGGCTGATAACGCCTCTTTTGTTTCTTGGAATATCAACTCCAGCTATACGTGCCATAAATGTGTTTCTTTGTGTTGTTTGCCAATTTTTATCCCTGACGTTGCTTGAACTTGGGATTCTTTTTGTTAATGACATAGATCTTCCCTTTCCTGCGGACGATCTTGCAATCGGAACTTCTTTTCTTGACCGATACCCTGACTTTCATTTCTTCTGGATTTATAACTGGTTTTATGTACTGATGCAACTCCTTTATTTATACCTGAAAGATATGCGACCCTTCGTAAGATCATAGGGCGACATTTCCACTTTCACTTTGTCGCCGGGCAGTATCTTGATGTAATGCATTCGCATCTTTCCCGAAATATGGGCCGTAATAATGTGCCCGTTTTCAAGTTCTACGCGGAACATGGCGTTACCCAAAGATTCGATAACCGTTCCGTCCTGTTGTATTGATGCCTGTTTTGCCATATGCCCTAACGAATGATGAACGAATTATGATTATTTTCCTTCAATGCCTGTTCAATCAATTCAAACGACGAAAGTATCTCTGCCTTGCCATTTACCACAGCCACCGTATGCTCGTAATGTGCAGAGGGCTTTCTGTCGGCAGTGCGGATGGTCCAGCCATCACTTTCCTGCATGACAAAGCGCCTTCCCTGGTTGATCATGGGCTCAATGGCCACTACCAGTCCGTTCCTCACCGGTTCGCCCTGCCCCTTTTTCCCGTAATTGGGCAACTCCGGAGGTTCGTGCAACTGCCGGCCCAATCCATGTCCGACCAATTCCCTGACGACCGAATAACCGGCCTTTTCTGCATGCCGCTGAATGGTCCACGACACATCACCCAGGGTGTTTCCCACCATCAACTGCTCAATGCCCAAATACAAGCTCTCATAGGTGGTTCTGAGCAAGCGGGCCACAGGACAGGGGATCTCCCCGATGCCAAACGTATAGGCCGAATCTCCGTAAAACCCATTCTTCAGCACTCCGCAGTCGATCGAAACGATGTCTCCTTCCCTGAGGGGTTCGTTTCGGGGAAATCCATGCACCACCACCTCGTTGGGCGACACGCACAGGGTATAGGGGAATCCCTGATACCCCTTGAATGCCGGCACTCCGCCGTGGTCGCGTATAAAGGTCTCAGCCAGGCGGTCCAGGCTCAGCGAAGTGATCCCGGGACGGATCTCCATGGCTAGCAGCGCATGGGTTTTGGCAACAAGTAAAGAACTTTCGCGTATTGATTCAATATCTTCGATCGACTTGTAATGGATCATTCCCAACAGCCTTTAGCCCGTCATTCCGATTGGTGAAGACCGTCCCTTGATGCGGCCCGACTTGGTCAGTCCGTCGTAATGACGCATCAGCAAATGAATTTCTATCTGCTGCAGGGTATCCAGTACCACCCCAACCATGATCAGCAGGGAAGTGCCTCCGAAAAACTGGGCAAAGGCTCCCGTAACCCCCATCAGGCTGACCAGGGCAGGCATAATGGCCACAAAAGCCAGAAACAGTGACCCCGGCAGGGTGATTCTCGACATGACATTATCGATAAATTCAGCTGTTCTCTTCCCGGGTTTCACACCGGGGATAAAGCCGCCATTTTTCTTCATGTCTTCGGCCATCTGATTCGGGTTCACCGTAATGGCCGTGTAAAAATAAGTGAACAAAATAATGAGTACTGCAAAGGTAAAGTTGTACCAGAACCCGGTGAAATCCGACATGATGGCTGCAAAACCGCCCAATGCCTCCGAAAAGCCGGCAAGTGTAATCGGAATGAACATGATGGCCTGGGCAAAGATAATGGGCATAACGCCGGCAGCATTCACCTTAAGCGGAATGTATTGCCGTACTCCGCCGTACTGGCGGTTGCCCACTACCCGCTTGGCAAACTGCACCGGAATGCGCCGCGTACCCTGCACCAGGAGGATCACCATGACCACCACGGCCATCAGCACCACCAATTCGATCAGAAACACCACCAGCCCCCCCCCGGCTTCTTCCATGCGGGCAACAAACTCAGCAAAAAGTGCAAAGGGAAGGTTCGCGATAATACCGATCATAATGATCAGTGAAATACCGTTGCCAATGCCCCGCTCTGTAATCCGTTCGCCAAGCCACATAACAAACATAGTGCCCGAAATGAGAATGATCACCGAAGAGACCATAAAATACAGCGAGGGTCCGGCGGCAGCGGGATCGAAAGGCGATATGGCCTCGGCAGGGAGTTGCGCCACCAGGTTAGCCAGATAGGCAGGAGCCTGGGCCGCCGTAATAAATACAGTGAGGTAACGGGTAATCTGGTTGATCTTTTTCCTCCCGCTCTCCCCTTCTTTTTGAAGACGCTGGAAATAGGGAACGGCAACACCCATAAGCTGAATGACAATGGAGGCGCTGATGTAGGGCATGATCCCAAGTGCAAAAATGGACGCATTGGAAAATGCACCGCCAGAGAACATATTCAGCAGCCCCAGCAAACCATCCTGGGTTTGGGCCTGGAGCTGTTGCAGCTGTCCCGGATCTACGCCGGGGAGCACAACGAATGACCCCAGCCTGTAGATAAGAATAATGCCGAGGGTGTTGATGATCCTGATGCGCAGATCTTCGATCCGGTAAATATTGATTAAGGTCTGGATAAAACGTTTCATTCCCCGGGATTATATCAGGTTTACATTTCCACCATTCTCTTCGATGGCCTTTGCGGCAGCAGCAGAAAAGGCGTGAGCGGTAACTTCCAGTTTGGCAGTGAGTTTGCCACGGCCAAGTATCTTCACCAAGTCTTTCTTCGAAGCCAGCCCGTTGCTGACCAGCACTGCCAGGTCAATGGCATTGAGGCTTTTGCTGTCTGCGAGCTTTTGAAGCACATCGAGGTTGATGCCCTGATATTCGACACGGTTGGGATTTTTGAAACCGTATTTGGGAACCCGCCTGGCAAGTGGCATCTGGCCACCTTCAAATCCTGATTTGCGGCTGTAGCCGGCACGTGACTTTGCACCCTTATGACCCCGGGTAGCGGTATCTCCCGCGCCCGATCCCTCGCCCCTGGCAATGCGCTTCCTTGACCTTATGGAACCTTTTGCTGGTTTTAAATTACTTAAATCCATTGGTTATAGCAAATTTAATAGTTTGAACAAAACGCATTACTCACTCACCTCTTCCACACTGATCAAATGCCTGACCTTGTTGATCATTCCTTCGATCTGTGGTGAGCCTTCCACTACAACAGAGCGGTTCATCCTGGTGAGCCCCAAGGCATCCAGGGTTCTTTTCTGGGTGGCGGGTCTGCCGATCCTGCTTCTTACCTGGGCAATCCTGTATTTCTTCATGTTCCCGATTTCCCTCTGATTAACCGTTAAATACTTTTTCGAGCGAGACACCGCGATGCTGGGCAACAGTAAAAGGGTCCCTCAATTTGATCAGGGCATCGATGGTGGCCTTGACCACACTGTGGGGGTTGGATGAACCCTTGGATTTTGCCAGTACGTCGGTAACCCCAACGCTTTCGAGCACAGCGCGCATCGCACCCCCTGCAATAACCCCCGTACCGTGGGCGGCCGGTTTGATCATCACGTGGGCTCCGCTGTACCTGCCTTCCTGGGTGTGGGGAATGGTGCCCTTGTGCACCGGAACCTTGATCAGGTGTTTCTTGGCATCATCAATGCCCTTACTGATGGCCGTAGTGACTTCTTTTGCCTTTCCGAGACCAAAACCAACTACGCCGTTCTCATTGCCCACCACAACGATGGCCGAAAAACTGAATGTACGTCCGCCCTTGGTTACCTTGGTAACGCGTTGAATGCTGACCAGCCTGTCCTTGAATTCGATCTCGCTGGATTTAACCTTTTTGATGTTTACGTTTGCCATAATTTAGAATTTTAAGCCTCCTTCCCTGGCTCCTTCGGCCAATGATTTCACTCTGCCATGATACAGGTAACCGTTGCGGTCAAAAACGACGGTTTCAATCCCTGCCGATTTTGCCTTGCCCGCAACTTCCTTTCCAACTTCCCGGGCCATTTCGGTCTTGGTCAGTTTCTTCTCGCCCGAACCCAGGGCAAACGACGAAGCCGATGCAAGGGTCTTCCCTGCCAGGTCGTCAATGAGCTGAGCATAAATGGCTTTGTTGCTCCTGAATACCGAAAGCCTGGGCTTTTCGGCCGTACCCTGAACCCGCTTGCGCACACGGTATTTTATCTTGGTTCTTCTGTCGAGTTTTTTTGTTGTTGCCATTCTTGATAAAGGCTTTATGATTGATACTTTTTATTTGGCAGCTGCGGCTTTGCCTGCTTTTCTGCGGACCACCTCTCCCTGGAAGCGGATACCCTTGCCTTTGTATGGTTCGGGCTTTCGCAGCGAACGGATCTTTGCTGCCACCTGACCGAGCAATTGCTTGTCGTGCGATTCAAGGATGATGGTGGGGCTTTTTCCCCTTTGGGTGACTGTTTCCACCTTGATCTCTGCGGGTATTTCAAAGAAGATACCGTGCGAATAACCAAGGGAAAGCTCAAGCAACTGACCACTGTGCGAAACCTTGTACCCGACACCAATCAACTCCTGTACGATCTTGTATCCTTCCGATACCCCGATCACCATGTTGTTGATCAGGGAACGGTACAACCCATGCAGGGCTTTTTGATGCTTTTGCTCTGCCGACCGCTCCAGGGTGATGACATTGTCTTCAATGCTTATTTTGATGTCAGGGTTTACAGACTGCTTCAATTCTCCCTTCGGTCCTTTCACGGCGACTTCGTTGTCCTTTGACACGCTTACCGTAACCCCGGCAGGTATATTGATTGGTAATTTTCCTATTCTTGACATGGATACATCCTTTAGCTTACGTAACAAATAATTTCACCGCCCACTTTCAATTCACGGGCTTCCTTGTCGGTAATCAGGCCTTTGGAGGTAGAAATAATGGCAATTCCGAGTCCGTTCAGTACGCGGGGCAGTTCCTTGCTGCTGCAGTATCTGCGCAGGCCGGGGCTGCTGACCCGCTTGAGCTCGTTGATAGCAGGAATTTTGGTTACCGGATGATACTTCAGGGCGATCTTGATCACCGCCGGGATTTTATCGTCCTCAAACTTGTAATTGAGAATATAGCCCTTTTCAAAAAGAATCTTGGTGATTTCCCTCTTGAGATTCGATGCAGGAATTTCCACAATCCGGTGATTGGCCTTCACGGCATTCCT
Source organism: Bacteroidales bacterium (assembly GCA_003560165.1). GTDB lineage: Bacteria > Bacteroidota > Bacteroidia > Bacteroidales > UBA7960 > PUPG01. The sequence goes on along the minus strand of PWJC01000161.1, from coordinate 30,334 downwards.
TATTCTGGTCAGATAATCTGCAATTGGATCGGTTATCATTGCTAAAAAATAAAATGTTATATAAATAGTCTTACCAGCTAGCCTTGGTCACCCCGGGGATCAGCCCGTTATTGGCCATCTCCCTGAAATTGATCCGGGAAACACCAAACTGCCGCATATAACCCTTTGGCCGGCCAGTCAGCTGGCAACGGTTGTGAAGTCTTACCGGTGAGGCGTTTTTGGGAAGCTTCTGAAGGCCTTCCCAGTCCCCTTTGGCTTTTAGCTCAGCTCTTTTTTTCGCATACCTGGCTACCAGTTTGGCTCTTTTGCGTTCCCTGGCTTTGATGGATTCTTTTGCCATGCTTTAATCAATTTATTTGTTCTGGTTCTTAAAAGGGATCCCAAATGCACGCAAGAGTGCAAATGATTCCATGTCGGTATTGGCTGTGGTAACAAAGGTCACATCCATCCCATTAATTCTGTTTACCTTGTCGATATTGACCTCCGGGAAAATGATCTGTTCGGGTATTCCCAGCGAGAAATTCCCCCGCCCGTCGAATCCTTTTTCACCGACCCCTTTAAAGTCGCGGATACGAGGAAGGGAAACCGCAATCAGCCTGTCGAGGAATTCGTACATACGGTCGCCCCGAAGTGTGACCCTGACACCAATCGGCATCCCCCGCCTCAGCTTAAAGTTGGAGATGTCTTTTTTCGATTTGGTGGGAACGGCTTTTTGTCCGGCAATCAGTGTCATTTCCTCCACTGCCGTATCAATGATCTTTTTATCGGTAATGGCATCGCCAACTCCCTGGTTCAGACAAATCTTTACCAATCGGGGCACCTGCAAGGGACTGGTATACCCCAGCTCTTTCATCAATGCAGGAATGATTTCTTTGGCGAACTGCTCCTTGAGTCGTGGTGTATAGCTCATTATTTGATTACCTCCCCTGTCTTTTTGGAATTACGTACCATTTTGTTGTCGCTGTCTTGTTTCCTGCCGGTGCGTGTGGGATTTCCCTTTGGATCGATCAGCATCAGGTTGGACACATGAATGCTGGCTTCCTTCTTGACAATGCCACCCTGAGGACTGGCGGCGTTGGGCTTGGTATGTTTGGATACCATATTCACTCCTTCTACCAAAGCCCGTTGCTTTTTGGCATCGACCCTCAGGACCTTGCCTTCCGAGCCTCTTTCATTGCCGGCAATGACCTTTACGGTGTCTCCTTTTTTTATATGGAACTTGGCTTGCATAGTTGACTAGTTTTTTGATTTATAGTACTTCGGGAGCAAGTGATACAATTTTCATGAATTGCTTTTCGCGCAACTCCCGGGCAACCGGTCCGAAAATACGTGTTCCACGCATTTCTTCTGTGGCGGTAAGCAGCACCACGGCATTGTCGTCAAAGCGGATGTAACTGCCATCAGCCCGGCGTACGTCCTTTTTGGTGCGAACCACCACGGCCTTGGACACCGTGCCTTTTTTGATATTGCCCGAAGGAATGGCATCCTTTACCGTCACAATGATTTTGTCACCGATACCGGCATATCTGCGGCGTGTACCCCCGAGTACCCTGATGCAAAGCACTTCCTTTGCACCACTGTTGTCCGCTACCGAAAGTCTGGATTCTTGCTGTATCATAATTACTTCGCTCTTTCAAGTATTTCAACTAATCTCCAACATTTGTTCTTGCTCAAAGGCCTGGTTTCCATGATACGAACCTTGTCTCCGACAGTGCATTCATTTTTCTCGTCATGAGCCATGAAGCGGGAGGTACGTTTTACGAACTTCCCGTATTTGGGGTGCCTTACCCGCCGCAGGACCTCGATCACAACGGATTTGTCCATCTTGTTTTTTACCACAAGACCTGTTCTTTCTTTTCTGGGCTTTCTGGTTTCCATTTCAGCAGTTACTTTTGTTTAATTTCTTCTAATTCCCTCTTCCTGAGCTCTGTCAAAATGCGCGATACAGTCTTGCGGTAATCCTTAATTTTCATGGGGTTTTCCAGGGTAGAGACCGCATGGTTCATTTTCAGCTTACGCAACTGCTTCCGCTCTTCATCCAGGCGCTCCAAAAGCTCCTTGGTTGACATTTCACGAATTACATTCTGCTTCATCTTCGCGTGAATTTATTTGTTTGTCAGCAAACCCGCATCTGTAAATTTGCGGGAGGTGAGGGGGTGAAAAAAATCCAGACAGGTAACGGCTGTGTTGGTGTTTAATCCCCTGCAAAAAGGCTGCAAAGTTACAATTTATTTCCGATTAACGCTTATTTATTTTTCAACATAATCAGGCCTAACAACGAATTTGGCAAGCACAGGCAACTTCTGTGCGCCCAGGCGCATGGCTTCCTTTGCAGTGGCCATGGGCACGCCTTCGGCCTCAAACAGGATGCGTCCGGGGCATACCCGGGCAACAAAATATTCCGGGGCGCCCTTGCCCTTGCCCATACGCACCTCGGCGGGTTTTTTGGTAATGGGCTTATCGGGGAAGATCCTGATCCATAGCTGACCTTCACGTTTCATATAACGCGTAATGGCCTGACGGGCAGCTTCTATCTGGCGGCCCGTGATCAAATCGGTGCCCAAAGACTTCATCCCGAAAGAACCGAACGAAAGCTCAGCACCCCGTTTGGTGTTGCCCTTCATACGGCCCTTTTGCATCTTCCTGAATTTGGTTTTCTTAGGCTGTAACATGATTTATTGCTTTACTTGATTGACACTTGAAATCTTCCCTTACTTCTTTCTCCCGCGTCCGCCAAAACGGCCACCGGCTCCGGGGCGTCCCTTTGCAGGTTCCTCCACAAAGGGGGTCAGATCAGGTTTGCCGAAAACCTCCCCCTTGCATATCCAGACCTTCACCCCGATGCGCCCGTAAGTGGTATGTGCCTCCACATTGGCGTAATCGATATCGGCACGCAAGGTGTGCAAAGGGATCCGTCCTTCCTTATAGGATTCATTGCGGGCCATTTCTGCACCACCCAACCGGCCGCCCACTGCAACCTTGATGCCTTCGGCACCCAGACGCATGGTCGAGGAGATCGCGGTTTTCAGGGCCCGGCGAAAGGAAATCCGGCCCTCTATCTGCTTGGCAATGTTTTGGGCCACCAGGAAGGCATCCAGTTCAGGACGCTTGATCTCGCTGATATTGATCTGCACTTCCTTCTGGGTAAGCTTTTTGAGTTCTTCTTTCAGCTTGTCCACTTCCTGGCCGCCTTTGCCGATAATAATACCGGGACGGGCGGTATGTATATTTACCGTAACCAGCTTCAGGGTCCTTTCGATAACAATTTTAGAAATTCCTGCCTTGGCCAGCCGGGCATTCAGGTATTTACGGACCTTGTCGTCCTCCACCAGCTTGGCTGCATAGTTTTTGCCACCATACCAGTTGGAGTCCCATCCCTTGATCACTCCCAACCTGAGTCCGATTGGATTTGTTTTTTGTCCCATCTGAGAAATATTTATTCGTTTGTACTTTTACTATCAACAAAAATGGTTACGTGGTTGGAACGCTTCCTGATGCGGTGTGCGCGACCCTGAGGTGCAGGACGCAGCCGCTTCAGCATCCGGGCACCGTCTACATAGATGGCCCTGACATACAGGTTGCTGTCTTCAATGCGCACGCCTTCATTTTTGCTTTGCCAGTTTGCAATGGCCGACAGCAAAAGTTTTTCCAGTCTCTGCGAGGCCTCTTTTTTTGAAAACTTCAGTGTGGCCAGGGCGCTGTTGACTTCCTTCCCCCTGATCTGATCTGCAACCAGTCGCATTTTCCGGGGCGATGTGGGGCAGTTCATCAGCTTGGCGAAATACTGGGTTTTCTTTTCTTCCTTGAGTTTTTCAGCCCTTAAGTGTTTTCTTAATCCCATTGTTTCGAGCGGTTTAATTTTTTAGCTTTATCTTTTTTTCCCTGCATGACCACGAAAGATGCGGGTAGGAGCAAATTCGCCCAGCTTGTGTCCGACCATGTTTTCTGTAACATAGACCGGGATAAACTTATTTCCGTTATGAACGGCAATGGTCATCCCGACAAATTCGGGGGAGATCATCGATGCACGCGACCAGGTCTTGATCACCGATTTTTTACCGCTGCTGGCCATGGTCAGGACTTTTTTCTCCAGCTTGTGATGTATATAGGGTCCTTTTTTTAATGAACGACTCATGTGCTTGTGTTTTTTCAGTTATCGACCGATTATTTCTTTTTTCTTTCCAGGATAAGCCTGTTGGAAGCCTTTTTCCGGTTACGGGTTTTATACCCCTTTGCAGGCAAACCTTTCCGGCTTCTGGGGTGCCCGCCCGAGGCGCGGCCTTCACCACCACCCATCGGATGGTCTACCGGGTTCATGACCACAGGGCGGGTGCGCGGACGTCTTCCCTTCCAGCGATTACGACCGGCCTTGCCCGACATCTCATGCATGTGGTCGGGATTGGAGGCGCTGCCGATGGTTGCCCTGCAGCTGACCAGCACCATGCGGATCTCTCCGGAGGGAAGTTTCAATGTGGCATATTTCCCTTCACGTGAGGTCAGTTGCGCATAGGCACCTGCACCCCTGGCAATTTTTCCACCCTGTCCGGGCTGCAGTTCGATGTTGTGAACCACACTTCCCAGAGGTATGTCGCTTAAGAACATGGTGTTACCCAGTTCGGGAGTCGCATTTTTGCCTGACATGATGGTCTGACCGACCTGAAGGCCGTTGGGCGACAGAATATACCTTTTCTCGCCGTCGGCATAGAATATCAGTGCGATGCGGGCGGAGCGGTTCGGGTCGTACTCAATGCTGTGCACATTGCCGGGTACCCCATCCTTGTCCCGCTTAAAATCAATGAGGCGGTACTTCTTTTTGTGCCCACCGCCGATATAACGCATGGTCATCTTGCCTTTGTTGTTCCTGCCGCCGCTTTTGTGTTTCCCGGCAACAAGGCTCTTCTCAGGCTGGGAGGTCGAAATGTCGTCGAACGCGCTGATCACCTTGTTGCGCTGTCCGGGAGTTGTGGGTTTAAACTTTCTTAAAGCCATGAATCCTTATATATTGCTGTAAAAATCAATGGTCTGGCCATCCCTGATTGTGACGATGGCCTTTTTGAAATTATTTTTCCTGCCCGACTGAAAACCGGTCTTCGTATAACGGGTCTTGCGCTTACCAAGGTAGACCAGGGTGTTGACAGAGGCTACCGATACGTCGTACATGTCTTCCACTGCCTTTTTGATCTGCGATTTGGAGGCCCGTTTGTCAACAATAAAGCCGTAGCGACTGGGAAACTTTTCGGTAACCGCAGACATCTTTTCGGTGATTAGTGGCTTGATTAAAACTTCCATCTTCAATTTGTGTTAGGGGGCCTCATGAGAACCGGCCCGTTAAGCTCTTACTTTTTCAGCAAAATGTTTTCTACTTCCTTAACCGAACCCTCCATCACCAGCAGCCTGTCGGCATACAGTATCATATAGGTGTTCAGCTGATCAGCCTTTACCACACTGGCCCTGGGGATATTGCGGGATGAAAGCCAAATGATGCGGTCATTGTCGGGCAATACCAGCAAGGACTTTTTCCCGGCCAGTTCGAAATTGTTCAGTATCTCCAGGTATTTCTTGGTTTTGGGCTCTTCCATCGAGAAATCCTCCAGCACCAGCAGGTTGTTGTCCTTCACCTTGTACGACAGGGCCGACCTGCGGGCAAGGGCACTGACTTTTTTATTGATCTTAAAGGAATAGTCCCTGGGTTTTGGCCCGAATACGACCCCGCCTCCACGCAGCAGAGGGGACTTGATGTCGCCGATCCTGGCCGCCCCGGTACCTTTCTGGCGGCGGAGCTTGCGGGTGCTACCCTTGACTTCGCTTCGGCCCTTTGTGCTGTGGGTACCCTGACGACGTTGTGCCATATGCTGCTTAACGGCCAGATAAATAGCATGGTCGTTGGGTTTGATCCCGAAGACCTCTTCGTTCAGCTTTACGGTTTTTGCCGTCTTGTTTCCATCGATATTATATACTGCTAACTCCATCGTTCAAGAATTAAATAGGATCCATTGGGTCCAGGTACAGAACCCTTAACAACAACTATATTTTTTTCAGGGATCAGTTTCATGACCTGCAGGTTGATCATCTTTACCCTGTTTCCTCCGGTCCTCCCGGCCATCCGCATCCCCTTGAACACCCTTGAGGGCCAGGAAGAGGCGCCCAGTGAACCAGGGGCACGAAGGCGGTTATGCTGGCCGTGGGTCGCCTGCCCTACGCCGGCAAAGCCGTGGCGCTTGACAACACCCTGAAATCCCTTGCCTTTGCTGATACCCACCACATCAATGTATTCGCCCTCAATGAAAATATCGGTCGTGAGCACATCGCCGAATTTTTTCTGGTGTCCCTTTTCGAAGCGGGTGAATTCGGCAACCACCTTTTTGGGCGTGGTACCGGCCTTGGCAAAATGCCCCTTCAGGGCTTTGGTGGTTTTCTTTTCTTTTTTCTCGTCAAAAGCCAGCTGTATCGCTTCGTAACCATCGGTCTCCTTAATTCTCACCTGGGTAACTACACAGGGACCAGCCTCAATAATGGTGCATGGGATGTTCTTCCCAGAGGCATCGAAGATGCTGGTCATACCTATTTTTCTTCCTATAATTCCAGACATTGTTTGTCGTTTTTAGCTTTACGCAATAAAATGAACTAATCAGATCATACCTTGATCTCCACTTCCACGCCGCTGGGCAGCTCAAGTTTCATCAGGGCATCAACGGTTTTTGATGAAGACGAATAAATATCAAGCAGACGCTTGTACGAACACAACTGAAACTGCTCCCTTGACTTTTTGTTGACAAAAGTAGACCGCAAAACGGTAAAGATCTTTTTGTTGGTAGGAAGGGGAATGGGCCCGTTCACTATGGCTCCGGTGGTCTTCACGGTCTTGACGATTTTCTCGGCAGATTTGTCTACCAGATTATAATCGTATGATTTTAACTTGATTCTGATTCTGTGGCTCACGGCTGATTTGTTTTTATGTAACGATTACGATTTGACACCATATAATTTAGCAATCTCCTCATCCGCAATATTCCGGGGCACCTCCTGGTAATGCGAAAACTCCATGGTCGACAGGGCCCGTCCGCTGGTCAGCGTTCTGAGGGAGGTAACGTAACCGAACATTTCAGACAGGGGTACCAGGGTATTCACCACCTGCAGGTTAGCCCTGGAAGAAATGCCGCTTAAATTCCCCCGGCGGCGATTGATGTCTCCGACAACGTCTCCCAGGTATTCTTCCGGGGTAACCACTTCGAGCTTCATGATGGGCTCGAGCAGAATGGAGGAAGCTTTTTTGCATGCATTCCTGAAAGCGATCCTGGCGGCCAGTTCAAAGGCCAGGGCATCGGAATCCACGCTGTGGAACGAGCCGTCGATCAAACGTACTTTCAGGCTCTCTACCGGGAAACCGGCCAATACGCCGTTTTGCATGGAGGAGGCAAACCCCTTTTCAATGGCAGGGATAAACTCCCTGGGGATGTTGCCGCCTTTTACTTCATCGATGAACTGCAAGCCCTCCACTCCTTCGTCGGCGGGTCCGACTTCGACAATAATGTCGGCAAACTTACCACGGCCCCCGGTTTGTTTTTTATACACCTCGCGGTGCTTAATGGTGGAAGTAATGGCTTCTTTATAGGCAACCTGGGGCGCTCCCTGGTTGGCTTCGACCTTGAATTCGCGGCGAAGACGGTCAATCAGGATTTCCAGGTGCAATTCGCCCATGCCGCTGATGATGGTTTGCCCGCTGTCGGGATCTGTCTGGACGACAAATGTGGGGTCTTCTTCGGCCAGTTTGGCAAGGGCGGCATTGAGCTTATCGAGGTCTGCCTGTGTTTTTGGCTCAATGGCCACACTGATCACAGGTTTTGGGAAACTCATCGACTCAAGCAATATGGGATGCTTCTGGTCGCAAAGTGAGTCACCGGTATGGATATTTTTGAACCCCACGGCCGCACCGATATCTCCGGCCTCAATGCGCTCAATGGGGTTTTGCTTGTTGGCATGCATTTGAAGGATGCGGGATATGCGCTCCTTGCGCTTTGTGGAGGCATTCCACACATAGGATCCCGACTCAAGGGTCCCGCTGTACACCCGGAAAAAGCAAAGACGGCCCACAAAGGGGTCAGTGGCGATTTTAAAGGCAAGCGCGGCAAAGGGTTCGCCGGCGTCGGCACGACGGTGTTCTGTTTTCTCATTGATGGGGTTGATCCCCTGAACGGCTTCCACGTCATGAGGGGAGGGCAGGAATTTGACCACGGCATCAAGCAGGGACTGCACCCCTTTGTTCTTGAACGCCGATCCGCATAAAACAGGGGTGATGCGCAGGTCAATGGTGGCTTTCCTGATGATGGCCAGCATCTCTTCTTCCCCTATGGAATCGGGGTCTTCCATGAATTTTTCAAGCAGTTCCTCGCTTTCCTCTGCACAACCTTCCACCAGGCTTGTGCGGTAGCGGGCAACCGTATCCTGAAGCTCTTCAGGTATGGGGATTTCCTTATAGGTTGCACCCAGGCTTTTGTCTTCCCATTCGTAGGCCTTGTTGGTGATCAGATCAACAACCCCCCTGAAGCCTTCTTCAATACCAATGGGTATCTGCAGGGGCACTGCATTCATGCCCAGCCTTTCCCTGATCTTTTCTATGACCGAAAAAAAGTCGGCACCTGCCCGATCCATTTTGTTAATAAAACTCAGCCGGGGCACCTTGTATTTATCGGCCTGCCGCCAAACCGTTTCAGACTGGGGCTCCACCCCGCCTACTGCACAGAAAAGGGCGATGGCCCCGTCAAGCACACGCAGGCTGCGCTCCACTTCAACAGTAAAATCAACATGGCCGGGCGTATCGATGATGTTCACCTTGTATTGCTCCCCGGCATAATTCCAAAATGTAGTGGTGGCGGCAGAGGTAATGGTGATACCGCGCTCCTGCTCCTGTATCATCCAGTCCATGGTAGCCGAGCCCTCATGGGTCTCTCCCAAACGGTGATTGACACCGGTATAGAACAATATGCGCTCGGTAGTGGTGGTCTTACCGGCGTCAATATGCGCCATAATGCCGATGTTGCGTGTATGTCTGAGGTCTCTGGCCATGGATTGATTCCGGACTGGGTTTAGAAGCGGAAGTGTGAAAACGCCTTGTTGGCATCCGCCATCCGGTGAGTATCTTCTTTTCTTTTGAACGCTCCGCCTTCTTCCTTGCTCCCGGCAATGATCTCACCGGCCAGCTTGGCGGCCATCCCTTTTTCGTTTCGTTTCCGTGCAAAATTGATCATGTGCTTGATGCCGACAGACATTTTCCTGTCGGGGCGAATCTCGGCAGGGATCTGAAAGGTGGCACCACCGATGCGGCGGCTGCGCACCTCTACTGCAGGCGTAACATTGGCCAGGGCCTTCTTGAATACCTCAAGCCCTTCTTCCTTTGTTTTTTCAGATACAATATCGATGGCCTGATAAAAAATATCGTATGCCAGGTTCTTTTTCCCCTGCAACATCAGGTTGTTGACAAAACGTGTGACCAGGATGTCGTTGAACCTGGGATCCGGCAGCAATATCCGCTTCTTGGGTTTAGACTTTCTCATAACAGGATGATGAAGGTTTTATGCTCTATGGGGTCGTTTCTTAATTTTTGGCTTTGGGGCGCTTGGTCCCGTATTTAGACCGGCGTTGGTTACGGCCCTCTACGCCGCTTGTATCCAGTGCACCGCGAATGATATGATACCTTACACCGGGCAGATCCTTTACCCTGCCGCCACGCAGCAGAACAATGGAATGCTCCTGAAGGTTATGTCCTTCGCCGGGAATATAAGCGTTCACCTCCTTGCCATTGGTCAGCCTGACCCGGGCCACCTTGCGCATAGCCGAATTCGGTTTTTTTGGAGTAGTCGTATAAACACGCACACAAACCCCGCGACGCTGCGGACATGAATCCAAAGCGGGCGATTTGCTTTTGTAGGTCACCTTTTCCCGTCCCTTGCGAACCAATTGTTGAATTGTAGGCATACTAAATTTCAGTTAATGTAAAAACTTCGTTTTTATCCAATTAAATGCGATCCTAACTATTTTTGGGAGTGCAAAGGTAGGAGTTATTTTTTTAAAACCAATACGGTTTAACAAATAATTCCCCTTCTGGCAGCAAATATTCCCGGCACACCAGAATCATTGCCTCCCGGTTTTAAGGGGCACAAAGTTACGGAAATTATTTAAGGTTTTTTAGGAAACAGGGCAAAAGAGAGGAAAAAGAAAACTTCCCGGCAGGTAGCTGCCCGGGTAAGCACAACCAGGAATGTAGGATGGACGGGAACGGGGCTTACCGATAGCGGTAAGCGGCCCTTTCCATTTCCTTAATATTACGGAAGGGACGAGGTGGCGACAAGTGTTGCTCAAAGAATTTGTATATCTCAAAGCGGATGTCACGCCCCATCCGGTGATCCATCCTGTCGAACGAATGCCCCCCGGGAATGTCTTCGTAGATGCGGTACTCAAATTGCCTGTTGTGCGCCTTCAGGGTGTTGATCAGGTTTTGTACTTCGAGCACATGTACGTCTTCGTCGATGGTGTTGGTATGGATCAGCAGGGGCACATTCAGCTTGTGCGCATGGGTAACGGGCGAACGCCGGCGATATTCCTCGATGTTTTCATGCACGGCCTGGCCGATGTGGTGATCGGCAGCGAACCAGTCCATTTCATATGCCGGCCGCTTATAGCCCATGCGGGCAACCAGGTCGCTTACGGGCACCCCTGCAAAGACCGCCTGATAGGCTTCCGGGTGCTCAAAGGCATTCATCAGGGAAATCATCCCCCCGTGACTCCAGCCGATCAGGCCCACCCGCCTGCGGTCGACAATGTCGTAGTTCCCGAGCATCATCAGCATGCTTTCGTGCACATCGTCGTTCTCAAGCCCACCGTAATCGATCAACTGGTGGTGACGTTTGCCATATCCTGTACTTCCGCGGTATTCGGGGGCCACCACAATGTATTGCTGGGCCATCAGCTCCCGGATAATATGGGTATAATAGGTATTGAAGTCGCCATGCACACCTCCGTGAGAAAACACCAACAAGGGATATTTTTTGGCGGGGTCAATGTCTTTTGGAATGAACACATAGGTCCAGAACTTGATGGGGTTCGATCCCAGCAGGGTGGTCGACTTTTCGGCATCCCGGGGCGGGGGGCCGGCCATAAACAACTTGTCGATATAGGCCACATCGCCAACAGCCTGATGCCACATGATGTCGTCAACGGCTTTTTCCAGCACGTCGAAACGGTAGCGAAGATCCCCGATCTGTTCCAGGATCTTTTCCTGGTTCCGGATCATCTGTTCATTGGCCGCCTGGGCATTGGCATCCGATTGAAAACACAGGGCCGCTATAGCCATACATACTGCTAAACAGGTAGTGAACAACTGCTTCATGAGGGAGGTGATTTTTGTGAATGGTTTGTGGGGGATAAAGATAGAAAGTATTTTAAGAATACCATTTTCCTATCTTTGCAAACTCAAACCGGGGCGCGCGCCCGACAACCCGGTAAGCATTTTTACCCGCAACGATGGCCGATTTTCTGAAAGACCTCAACGAACCCCAAAAGCAGGCCGTACAGGCCACTGACGGGCCTGTGATAGTAATTGCCGGGGCAGGCAGCGGCAAAACCAGGGTGCTTACTTACCGGGTAGCCTACCTGCTGAGCATCGGGGTTTCCCCCTTTCACATCCTGGCCCTTACCTTCACCAACAAGGCAGCCAGGGAAATGCGCGAAAGGGTGGCCCGGATCATCGACCCATCCAAGGCCAAAAGCCTTTGGATGGGAACATTCCACAGCATGTTTGCCCGCATGCTGAGGGCGGAATCAGACAAACTGGGGTTTCCACAGAATTTTACCATCTACGACACGGCCGATTCCAAACGGGTGATTCGGGCCATTGTCAAGGAGCAGCAGCTGGACGACAAGATCTATGCCCCCTCCTATGTGCTGGCCCGTATTTCCAATGCAAAAAACAATCTGATCTCGGCCCTCGATTACAATGAGGATGCTGAAATACAGACCCAGGACATCCAGACAAAAAAACCCAGGCTGGGACTCATCTACAGTCTTTATCAGCAAAAGCTACGTAAGGCATCGGCCATGGATTTCGACGACCTGCTGTTCAACACCAATGTATTGCTGCGCGATTTCCCCGACGTTTTGTACAAATACCAGCAGCGCTTTCACTACATCATGGTTGACGAATACCAGGACACCAATTTCGCCCAGTACCTGATCGTTAAAAAATTATCGGCCAATAACGAAAACATATGTGTGGTAGGCGACGATGCTCAAAGCATCTATGCCTTCAGGGGAGCCAACATCCGGAACATCCTGAATTTCAAAAACGATTACCCCGACCACAGGATTTTCAAACTGGAGCAGAACTACCGTTCCACCCGCCACATTGTCAATGCGGCCAACAGCCTCATAGCCCACAACAAGGAGCAGATCCGCAAAAAGATATGGACCAGCAACCAGGCAGGCGATAAGGTGCAGATCGTTCAATCGGCCAATGAAGGGGAGGAAGCATCCTGGGTGGCCGGTCAGATATTCACCCTGAGCCAGCAAAAACAGCTGCCTAACAGCGCCTTTGCCGTACTCTACCGCACCAATGCCCAGTCGAGGGCCCTGGAAGAGGCCCTTCGTAAACTCAATATCCCTTACCGGGTATTCGGCAGCTTATCGTTTTACCAGCGCAAGGAAGTAAAAGACCTGCTGGCATACTTCCGCCTGGTGATCAATCCCATGGACGAGGATGCCTTCCTGCGCGTGGTGAACTATCCGCCCAGGGGGATCGGGGCCACCACGGTCAATAAGCTCCTGGCAGCGGGCAGGGATACCGCCAGGCCCCTGTGGGAAGTGGCGCTCGATCCTTTGGCACACGGGGTATCAATGCACGGGGGCAGCAGGGCCAGACTGGAAGACTTCACCTCCATGATACAGGGCTTTTCTGCCAGGCTGTTTAAGCTTAACGCGTTTGATATGGGCGAACTCATTGTCAACAAGTCGGGTATCAGGAAACTGCATTTTGAAGACGGCACTCCCGAAGGCCTTAACCGACGCGACAACACCGAAGAACTGTTGAGCGGGCTCAAAGATTTCGTGCAATCGTCCGTGGCCGGCGAAGGGGAGCCCCCCCCCCCTACCCTCGATGAGTTCATGCAGGATATTGCCCTGCTGACCGATGCCGACACCAAAAACAACAAGCCCGAAGACACCGACAAGGTGTCGTTGATGACCATCCATGCGGCAAAAGGCCTGGAGTTTCCCTATGTGTTTATAACCGGGGTAGAAGAAAACCTGTTCCCTTCGCAGCTCTCTATCAATACACCGGCTGAGCTTGAGGAAGAAAGACGGCTGTTCTATGTGGCCCTCACCCGCGCCATGGTCCGGGCTACGGTGGTATACACCCAAAGCCGGTTCCGGTATGGCCAGGTAAATTTTTGTGAGCCAAGCCGCTTTATTGATGAGCTGGATCCGGGTTTTGTTGATCACCTCGGAGGGCTGGGAAAACGGATCAGGAGGGGAGACAGCCAGGAAAACTTTGGCGAAAGCCGCCGGAAATTCAAAAGTTTGACCAGGGAGATTCACGAACAGGACCCCGTCCGGCCTGCCCCGGAAAATGACAGCAGCGGCTTCTCCATTCTCGACCCGGCAACCCTGGCCGTCCACATGAAGGTGAAGCACCAGCGTTTCGGCACGGGGACCATTACCGCAATGGAAGGCAGCGGCCAGAATGCAAAGGCAACGGTATCCTTTCAGTCGGCAGGAAAAAAACAATTGCTGCTCAGGTATGCGCGGCTGAAAATTTTGCTGTAAAAACCGACATTGTATTAAAATGCCTATCTTTGCAAAACAGATTTAGCAAGACAGACCAACCGGCCAACCTCCTGACCACTTCCAGGACAACCAGATTCGCTCCGGTGATATTTCTCCGATCGCAGACCATTGCCGGTTTTATTTCAACCAAACAAATGCATATATGGAAAACAACGATTCCCCGAATATGGAGTACAACACCTCCCGCTCAAAAATGAGCATTTCTGAATACGGACGAAATATTCAGAAAATGATCCAGCACATCATGGCCATCGACGACAGGGAAAAACGAAACCAGCTGGCGAGGGCCACCATCAATGTCATGGGGCAGCTCAACCCCCATCTGCGCGATGTCAATGACTTCAAGCACAAGCTGTGGGATCACCTGTTCATTATGTCCGACTTCAAACTGGATGTAGACTCACCTTATCCGGTGCCGTCTCCCGAGATACTGACCCGGAAGCCCGAACAGCTTGAATATGCCACCAACAATGTTACGTTCAAGCATTATGGAAGGCATATTGAGCGGATCATTGAAAAAGCCTGCGAATTGGAAGAGGGTGAGGAAAAGGAGGCGTTGATCAAGCTCATTGCCAATCACCTCAAAAAGTCATATCTGACCTGGAACAAGGATGCCGTTACCGACGAAGAGATTGCTGAGCACCTGGCCATACTCTCCAACGGAAAACTCACCCTGCAGCATGATGTCAAGCTGCACAACACCAGCGAAATTCTATCCAAGAACAAAAAACGCAAATTCCAGGGCAAGCAGTCCGGGGGAAGGGGACACCAATACAAGGGCCGGAAAAACCATTAGACTCCCGCCCCTGCCAGGGCCTGACAACGCCCAGGCCTGTGAAGCCCTGGGCACCACCCCTTACCAGCCCCTTAAATCCAGCCACCTTATGGGTTCTTTTGAAATTCAAGGAGGGAAACGCTTACAGGGCTCCCTGAACCCCCAGGGAGCAAAGAACGAAGCCCTTCAGGTCATCAGTGCCACCCTTCTTACCCCCGAAGAGGTCATCATCGACAACATACCCCATATCCGCGATGTGATCAAACTCATAGAGCTCCTTTCCGATATGGGGGTGAGGGTCCGGCAGCTTGAAGAGCACAGCTATTCGTTTCAGGCCCACGATATTCACATCGATTTTCTGCGCACTCCCGAGTTCGGCCGGCAGGTAGCCCAACTGCGGGGATCGGTCATGATCGTCGGCCCCTTGCTGGCACGTTTTGGGCAGGCCAGGATCCCCAGGCCCGGGGGCGACAAGATCGGGCGGCGGCGCCTGGACACCCACTTTCTGGGCCTGGGAAAACTGGGAGCACGTTTTCATTACGATCCACAAAGTTCTTTTTACCACATCGAAAGCGATCAACTGACCGGATGTCAGATGCTGCTGGAAGAAGCTTCCGTCACTGCCACGGCGAACATCATCATGGCTTCCTGCCTGGCCAAAGGCACCACCACCATCTACAATGCCGCCTGTGAGCCCTATATCCAGCAACTTTGCAAGATGCTGAACCTGATGGGGGCTGACATCACCGGCATCGGGTCTAACCTGCTCAGCATAAGGGGCGCTGCCTCCCTGGGGGGTTGCCGGCATCGCCTCCTGCCCGACATGATAGAGATTGGCAGCTTCATTGCCCTGGCGGCGATGACCCGGTCGGAGATCACTATAAAGGACGTCTGTTACGAACAGCTGGGGATTATACCGGATGTGTTCCGGAAACTGGGGGTGGATCTGCGACGGGTGGGGGAAGATATTTATATCCCTGCCCAGGACAGCTACAGGGTTGACAAATACATCGACGGCAGCATCCTGACCATCAGCGATGCCCCCTGGCCGGGGTTCTCCCCTGATTTGCTCAGTGTGGTACTGGTGCTTGCCACACAGGCATCCGGAAGCGTACTGGTGCACCAGAAAATGTTTGAAAGCAGGTTATTTTTTGTTGACAAACTCATCGACATGGGAGCCCAGATCATCCTGTGCGACCACCACAGGGCCACAGTGATCGGACTGGACCGGCAATACCCTCTGAGAGCATTGGAGATGAGCTCGCCCGACATCCGGGCAGGCGTGGCACTGCTGATCGCAGCCCTCAGCGCCGAAGGAAGCAGTATTATCCACAACATTGAACAAATAGACAGGGGATACCAGTTTATAGATGCCCGCTTAAACCGTTTGGGTGCCAGCATCATCAGAAAATGAGCTGACAAAATGGCTTTTTTCGGTTTATGGCAAAAAAATTGCTTGCACTAAGGGCAAGAATCAACAACACATTACGAAAAACAACAACACATTAAAGCAAAAGGAGACAAGCAAAGGTGAAGGAGAAAGACAGTTCAGACAGCATGAAAAAAGAAGCCCGCGGCAAAGCCAGTCCGAAAGGGCAGGCCGGAAACAGGAACAAAACTGCAGAGCAGGAAGCCGCCACAGAGGCAGGTGCCGATGTGTCGGAGATCATCGACGGCTATAAGCTGCAGCTCGAGGCACAGCAGACAAGGCTGGCCGAAACCAATGACAAATTCCTGCGTCTGTTTTCGGAGTTCGACAACTACCGCAAGCGGGTATCGAAAGAACGCATTGAGTTGACAAAAACCGCGGCCGAAAGCATCATCGTGGCCCTGCTGCCGGTACTTGATGACCTGGAAAGGGCCAGCAGTGCCAGCAAAGAAAATGAAAAGGCTTGCGAGGAGGCCGAAGGGGCCAGGCTCATTTACCAGAAGTTCAAAACCATCCTCCGTCAAAAAGGAGTAGAAGAAATACCCACTGTCGGAGAGGCATTCAACACCGATTATCATGAGGCCATCAGCCATGTGCCGGCCGCCGACGAGAACCAAAAAGGGAAAATAGTGGAAGAAATCCAAAAAGGCTATCTGCTCAACGGCAAGGTCATACGCTTTGCCAGGGTGGTAGTGGCCAACTAAGTATTCAAGCATGTCGAAAAGAGATTATTACGAAATACTGGGCGTGTCGCGCAATGCCTCTCCTGAGGAAATTAAAAAGGCTTACAGGCAAAAGGCATTGATGTATCATCCCGACAAAAACCCTGGCGACGATACCGCCGAGGCCAAATTCAAGGAGGCCGCCGAAGCCTATGAGGTGCTTGGCAATCCCGAAAAAAGGTCGAAGTACGACCAGTTCGGGCATGCGGGTACCGGCAGCGGATTTGGTGGTGGCGGATATGGCGGCGGCATGTCGATGGAAGACATATTCAGCCAGTTTGGCGACATCTTTGGTGGAGCCTTCGGTAGCGGATTTGGAGGGTTCGGGACTACGGGCAGGCAGGGGGGCAGGCAATCGGCCAGGCGCGTGAACAAAGGCTCCAACCTGCGCATCAAGGTCAGGCTCACCCTGGAGGACATCCTCAAGGGGGCCGAGAAAAAGATCAGGGTAAACAAATACGTTGCCTGCAAGCCCTGCCAGGGAACAGGCGCCAAAGACGGAACGGCTTTCCGCAACTGCGACACATGCAAGGGCTCTGGCCAGGTAACCCGGGTAACCAATACCTTTTTGGGGCAGATGCAGACCACCTCCACCTGCCCCAATTGTGGGGGCGAAGGCCAGACCATAGAGGACAAATGTGCCTCCTGCTACGGGAACGGCATCGTCAAGGACGAGGAAGTAATCACCCTCAACATCCCGGCCGGGGTTCAGGACGGCATGCAGCTTTCGCTCAGCGGCAAGGGAAATGCAGCTCCCAGGGGCGGGATTCCCGGCGATCTTATTGTGGTTGTGGAAGAAGTGCCACACAGCAAACTAATCAGGGACGGCATGAATCTGCTCTACGATCACCACATCAGTTTTCCCCAGGCCGTGCTTGGCACCAACGTTGATATACCTACCCTCGAGGGGAAGGCACGCATCAAGATCGAAGCAGGGACACAACCAGGCAAGGTGTTGCGGCTCAAGGGGAAGGGACTCCCTTCGGTCAATGCCTATGGCCGGGGCGACCTGCTGGTGAACATCAACATCTGGACACCTCAGCAACTCAGCCCGGAAGAGAAAGAGATACTCGAACAACTTAAGGAGTCTGAAAATTTCAAACCCCGTCCGAAAAAAACCGACAAAAGCTTTTTTGAACGGATGAAAGACGTCTTCAATTAAACCCTGCAGATGGAAACCCTCCTCCGCGCCGAGCACATTACCAAAGAATACACCCACCACAAGGCTCTTGATGATGTGAGCATGCATGTGCCCCGGCAAAGCATATTCGGGCTGCTGGGACCGAACGGAGCAGGGAAAACCACCCTGATACGCATCGTCAACCAGATAATTGCTCCCGACCGGGGGCAGATCATTTTTCATGGCGAGCCCCTGGGCCCGGAACATGTGCAACAGATCGGCTACCTGCCCGAGGAAAGGGGCTTGTACAAAAAAATGAAGGTAGGGGAGCAGGCGATCTACCTGGCCCGGCTGAAAGGGATCAGTGCATCCGACGCCCGCAGCCAGCTCAGGGAATGGTTCGACAAATTCGATCTCATGCCCTGGTGGAACAAGAAAGTCGAGGAATTGTCCAAAGGCATGCAGCAAAAAGTGCAGTTCATCATTACCGTCCTGCACAAACCAAGCCTGCTGATCTTCGACGAACCCTTCAGCGGCTTCGACCCCATCAATGTCAACCTGCTCAAGGAAGAGATACTGCATCTGCGCGATGAGGGCGCCACCATCATTTTTTCCACCCACAACATGGGATCGGTCGAGGAGATATGCGATCACATCGTCCTGATCGACAATGCAAAAAAGTTACTGGAGGGCAATGTCGGGCAGATCAGGAAAGACCATGCCCGGCAGATCTATCAGGTCGAACTGGACCATTTGAAAAAGCCACTGGAAGAGATCCTCGACGGGCGCTTTGAGCTGATACGTGCCTGGGACCACGATGGCAGCCTGAAGGCACGAATCAGGATCAAAAAAGGAATACAGGTCAACGAACTGATCGGGCAACTGATCCCATCGGCCGGGCTGCTTTCCTTTCATGAATTAACCCCCGGCATGAACGATATCTTCATCAAACAGGTCACCGGCAGCTATCCACAGGAAAAGTCGGGGAATAAGCCGGCACAGGCATTTCAGGCTGCGGGCTGAGCCTTTTTCAAGAAAAACAAAGGCAACGATGAGCAAAACGGCAACCATCATCAAAAGGGAGTTCCTCAGCAGGATAAGGAAACGCTCCTTTGTTGTGATGACCATCCTGGGTCCCATCCTGTTGGCGGCCATCATTATTGTTCCCGTAGTGATCTCCCAGTTGTCCGACAGCGACTACCAAGTGGCCATTGTAGACGACAGCGACCTCTTCTACGACCGTTTCGCGGATGCAGAAAACATACGTTTTACCCAACTGGCCACCAACATCGACAACGCCATCGAACTCATGGCCGCCGGCCGCTTCGATGCCGTTCTCCACATCCCGGAGATCGCTTTCCAGGCACCCTCCAGCCTGAGGCTTTTCTCAGAGAAATCGGTCAGCCTCAATGCCAAACTCCTCATTGAAAACATACTGAAACTCGAGTTTGAGAGCATGAAACTGGGAGCCGCAGGGATCGACCAGGAGATCCTTGCAGCCATTGAAACCCCCGTGAACATACAGGCCATCCGCATCCGCCAGGACGGCGAATTCATCAGCGACCACCCGGAGGTGAGCATGGCACTGGGATTTATGAGCGGGCTGCTTATCTATCTGTTCATCTTCCTGTTCGGATCCCAGGTACTCAGGGGCGTATTGGAAGAAAAGACCAACCGCATTGTGGAGATCATCATCTCGTCGGTAAGGCCTTTTCAGCTGATGGCCGGGAAGATTCTGGGGGTGGGCCTGGTAGGCCTCACACAGTTCCTGATATGGGTAGTCCTTACCTTTGCCATCGTGGCTGGCTTTCAGCTGGGTATGCCGGAGTTGTTCCGGTTTACCCCCGACGAACAGGTCTTTATTACCGGAAGCCAGGCCCTGAATGCCGAAGAACTGCTGCGGCAACGCGAAACGGTACAACAGTACGATACCCTGGCAGGCCAGGTTGTATCCGGCCTTTCGGCGGTCAATTTCCCGGTAATGATCCTTTCCTTCATCTTCTTTTTTCTTGGCGGATACCTCCTGTATGCAGCCCTATTTGCCGCCATTGGCTCAGCCGTGGACAATGAGGCCGACACCCAGCAATTCATGCTTCCGGTGACCGTACCCCTGCTTTTTGCCTTCATCATGGCCCAGATGGTCATGAGCAATCCTTCGGGGCCTGTCGCCCTGTGGCTTTCGATGATACCGCTTACCTCCCCGGTCATCATGATGGTCAGGATTCCCTTCGGGGTTCCCTACACTGAGCTGGCCCTCTCGGCTGGTTTGCTGATCGGGGGTTTTGTCTTCACAACCTGGCTGGCATCAAGGATCTATCGCGTGGGCATCCTCATGTACGGGAAAAGGGTGTCTTACAGCATCCTCTGGAAATGGATCCGGCAAAGCTGAGAAGCCATCCGCCTTAAGCTTTGCATTTAATTCACCTCCTTTGTATTAACTTTGATAAAAAACCAACTGCATGCCAAAAATACTGGTAATAGACGATGAAAGCAGTATCAGGAACACACTGAAAGACATCCTGGAATACGAAAAATTTGACGTGGTGCTGGCCGAAGATGGTTTCGAAGCCATGGAGAAAATGGAGTTCGGCCCCTACGATGTGGTGTTGTGCGATATAAAGATGCCCAAAATGGACGGTCTGGAAGTATTGGAAAAGATCAGGGAAAAAGACACCGATTCATCAGTGGTAATGATCTCCGGGCACGGCACCATCGATACAGCGGTCGAAGCCATCAAGAAGGGGGCCTTTGACTTTATTTCCAAGCCTCTCGACCTCAACAGACTGCTGATCACCATCCGGAATGCCATGGACAAGAGCAAGCTGGTTACCGAAACCAGGGTGCTGAAGCGACAGGTCAACAAAACCTACGACATGATCGGGCAATCGGAGCCCATATGCCGCATCAAGGAAATGATCGAAAGGGTCGCCCCGACCGATGCCAGGATATTCATCACCGGCGAAAATGGCACGGGCAAGGAGTTGGTGGCCAGGTGGCTGCATGAGCTAAGCAAGAGGGCCAGAGGCCCCTTCATTGAGGTGAACTGCGCTGCCATACCATCTGAGCTCATTGAAAGCGAATTGTTCGGTCATGAAAAAGGATCATTCACTTCAGCCATCAAACAAAAAAAAGGCAACTTCGAACTGGCCAGTGGTGGCACCATTTTCCTCGACGAGATCGGTGATATGAGCCTGGCCGCACAGGCCAAAGTATTGCGGACCCTTCAGGAGAGCAAGATTACCAGGGTGGGCGGTGAAAAAGAGATACCCGTCGACGTGAGGGTGGTGGCTGCCACCAACAAAGACATCCAGAAAGAAATTGCCAGTGGCAACTTCCGCGAAGACCTCTACCACCGCCTGAGTGTTATCCTGATCCACGTACCCAGCCTTAACGAGCGCAGCGAAGACATCCCACTGCTGGCCGAACACTTTCTACAGCAGGTGTTGCAGGAGCAGAGCATGCCCCCAAAGTCATTTACCGACGAGGCCTTTGAAGAGCTCCGGCAAATTCACTGGACCGGCAACATCCGCGAGCTTCGCAACGTGGTCGAGCGTTTGGCCATCCTCTGCGACAAGGAGATTACCGGGCAGGACGTGAAACAGTTTGCCCAACCGCTTAGTTCTGTAAAAAAATAGGCAGGACAGGCTTACCGGCGGTGAAGGGGGGTCAACGCCCTGGACTCCCGGAAAAAAAGCAAGGCATCGTAACGCATCGGAACTATGCTCTGTACGTAGTTCCTGAGGTGATCGCCCCCCGGATCGTACACCACCCCAATGGCACGGTTGCCGTAAGGACGGTTGAAGGCTTCGTGGGTGCGGTCGTCGTCGTCAAAAACCAGTTGAAAACGTTCCAGGCCGGTTTGTTCGAAAATGGCCTCAATGCTGCCAGGCCGGGCCCGGGGCACCTGCATCCGTTGCCTGCGCCCTCCCCATTCGCTGCCGGCCTTTACCCGGCCTGTATAGGTCGAAAACCCGATCAAAAAAACCGATTCGGGTCCGTAATCAAGCCTTGACAACTGCCCGATGTTGTCCTGCCCATGACTTCCCATCTCGCTGAAACGGGCATCTCCGATATGGGTGTTGTGCGCCCAGACAATCCCTTTCGATTCCAGACCGTATAATCCAAGCAAGCGGTCAACCGTGAGCGACATATAATGTACCCGGCTGTTCCAGGATGAGGCATCGGGATGGACAACGGCCTTGCGGTAGAACCTCTCGGCATGCTTGACCACCAGGGCGTTCTGCTTCCCATAAAACATCTGGTATTCGGGCAACTGTTCCAGTTTGCCCATATTTTCCCTGAAAAGGCCGACAACCGACTCCACCTCGCTGGCACAGTTGACCTCACCCCGGGCTGCCAGCCGGGCATAAAGCCAGGAGTCTTCACCAAAGTTGTCAAAACAGGCATAATAACCGGCCGCCATCTCGTACACTGCCTCATCGTGTGCCTGCAAAAAGGCCAGCACCTCGCCCATCGAATGCCATTCGCCGTAAACATCCATCCCGTAAAATCCCACCCTGTCTTCAGGAGGCAGCTCATCGTTATGCTGCCTGAGCCACTCGGCCAGGGCCACCACTTCTTCGTTGGCCCACATCCACAAAGGCCACCTCTGCAAATCTTCCAGGGCTTCGCGGGCTGTACTATGGGCTCCAGGCATGTTTTTCACATAGCGGTTTAGGGCATAGAGGCTGGCCCAATCGCCCTCTACCACAATGAAGTCGAAACCTTTTTCAGCGATCAGTCTCCGGCTGATGCTGTCGCGCCAGGCATAAAACTCATGGGTGCCGTGGCTGGCCTCTCCCAGCAACACCAGCTTCCGATCTGCCGCGAGTGAAATGAGGTGGTCGAGGTCGGCAGAATCCTCGAGCGAGGTGGCCCGTGAAGACACATAGGAAACCAGGTCCCCTCTGCCGGGAGCAAAACCAGGCAAGGAAAAAAGGGAGAGCACAAAGGCCATGAAAAGGGCATAAAGTTTGTTGCGCATGGAAAAAGAGTTGTTTGTCAGATCGTTTCTTGCAGACAAAGTTAGGAAAAACGACGGCCAAAAATAAACCGTTCCGCCCAAACAAAAAGGGAAGTCGCCCGTTCGGGCTGCTAAGGTGCAGATGATGAAATAAATTTGACCGGCATTTGGTCTAAGGAATCGGGCATGCCCGTGCATACATCGCAAATATGCAGAAAAACGAAGCATTCAGGCCGTGTCCGGCAAAAGGTATCCATACGCAGAAATGGCCATTTCTTGTTTTTTCAGTAAATTTGTGCCTTGTTTACTCGCATATTAACCCGCTCCATGACACATATTCACATGCTGTTCAAGCTTCATTTAATTTTACCCGCCTTTCGCTGTGGGTCCCTGCTTCTAGCCTTCGTTCTTTGTTTTCCAGGCTTTGCCGCTGACTCCGGGCTTTCTGCCAGCAACACAGGTCAGCAGGTCAACGGGAGGATTGCCGTATTTCTCGACGCCCCCTGGTGGCTCGACAATGATTTTGTGAGGGAACAGATCCCCATTGTGAGCTATGTGCGCGACAAAGAAGTGGCCGATGTCCACATCCTGATGACCCGTCACGGGGCGGGCAGTGCCGGGACCAACTACGCCATTTCCTTTATCGGGAACAAAGGGTTCACTGGCATTGACCATGATCTCACCTATTGGGCCCCGGCAACCAATACGGCCGACGATACCCGCAGGGGGTATACCAACATGCTAAAAATCGGGCTGGTCGCCTACATTGCCACCACCGACCTGGTAAACCGCATCCAGATCGAATACGATTACGACGAGGCGGCAGTGATCCGCGACAGGGCCCTGGAACCCCAGGTAGACCCCTGGAATCATTGGGTATTTGAGGTATACGGGGGTGGCAACTTCAGCAAGGAAGAAACCCGCAGCAATATATCCTCCCGCTTCGGATTTTTTGCCGACCGCATCACTACCGACTGGAAGATCAGGATGAGGCCCTATTTCAATTTTTCTGAGCGCAAGTTCGAAACCAGTAACGGCACCGTGGTGAGCACATCGCACCGACATGGCTACAATGCCTATGTGGTCAAAAGCATTACCGACCACTGGTCGGCCGGGGCGTTCAGTTCGGGGCAGTCGAGTACCTTCCACAACATGCACTTCAGCACCGACCTGGTCCCGGCCATCGAATACAGTTATTTCCCTTACCGCGAGGCCACCCGCCGCTCCATCACCCTGGCCTACCGGGTCGGTTATACATTCCAGAACTATATCGAAAAGACCATCTTCGAAAAGGAACAGGAATTTCTGTTTGCCCAGTCGATTGAGGCCACTGCAAGGTTTCAGCAGCCCTGGGGGAGCTTCAGGGCCGGCATCAGCGGCTCCCATTTTTTCCATGATTTCTCGGCCAACCGGGCAGAGATCTTAGCCAACATCAACATCCGCCTTTTCCACGGGTTCGCATTGAACGTCCAGGGGAATTATGAGATCATCAACGACCTGATCTCCATCCCGGCCGGCGACCGTACGCTGGAAGAGATCCTGCTGGCCCAGTCGCAACGCTCCACCAGCTTCAGTGTTTCGGGTTCCATCGGTCTGAGCTATACATTCGGATCTGATTTCAGCGCTGCTTTCAATCCCAGGCTTTAAGCCATAGGTCATTCCCGAACCATCCAATTAAAAAGGCTGCCCCGGTTCCGGGACAGCCTTTTTTTTACAAATGAATAAAGCAGGGTTTATTTGCCGTATTCCATGGAGGCATGGCGTTTATAGGTATCATAGCGCCATTTGGCATTCTTCTCGGCCTCCCTGAAAATTTCACCGGCTTCCCTGGGGTAGGCTTTGCGCAGCGAACTGAAACGAACCTCCGAGTTCAGGAAATCCTGGAATTTGTTCCAGTCGGGCTCCTTGCTGTCGAGCTGGAAGGGATTCTTCCCTTCGACCTCAAGCAGGGGGTTGTATCGATAGAGCTGCCAGTAACCCGCCTCAACCGCATCCTTGGTCTGCTGCTGTGTGGCTCCCATGCCATTGCGCAGCCCGTGGTTAATACAGGGCGAATAGGCAATAACGATGCTGGGGCCTGGATAGGCCTCGGCTTCGCGCACTGCTTTCAGGAATTGATTCTGGTTGGCACCCATGGCTACCTGGGCTACGTATACATACCCATAGGTTACGGCCATCAGCCCCAGGTCCTTTTTGCGGATCCGCTTGCCTGCAGCAGCAAATTTGGCAATGGCACCCACCGGAGTGGCCTTGGAGGCCTGACCGCCCGTATTGGAATACACCTCGGTATCCATCACCAGCAGATTGACATCCTCGCCCGAAGCAACCACGTGATCCAGGCCACCGAATCCGATGTCATAGGCCCAGCCGTCGCCACCAAACATCCACACCGACTTCTTGACCAGGTATTGTTTTAGGTCAAGGATCTCACTGGCAATGGGGTCTTTCTCTTTTTCCAGGCATTTTACTACCTCGGCAGACACCTCTTTGGACTTGTTCCCATCTTCCCTGGCATCGAGCCAGGCCCTGAAGGCTTTTTTTGTGTCCTCAGACAAATCACTTTCCAGTCCGGTTTCCATCAAACGTGCGATCCGGGCACGGAGCTTATTGACCCCCGTGGCCATACCAAAACCATATTCGGAATTGTCTTCGAACAAGGAGTTAGCCCAGGCCGGGCCATGCCCGTCCTTGTTCACGGTATATGGGGTGGCAGGGGCCGATCCACCGTATATGGAGGAACATCCCGTGGCATTGGCGATCATCATCCGGTCGCCATACAGCTGGGTGATCAGTTTGATATAGGGGGTTTCGCCGCAGCCTGCACAGGCACCGCTAAACTCAAACAAGGGCTGGGCAAACTGGCTGTTCTTTACCGATTGTTGCTTGTTGAGCAGGGTGTCTTTATAAGACACATTCTTCGAGACCCAGTTCCAATGCACGTCTTCCTGCATTTGGTCACCCAGGGGCTTCATTTCCAACGCCTTGTCGGATGCAGGACATATTTCCACGCAGTTCCCGCAGCCGGTACAGTCGAGCGGACTCACCTGCATACGGTACTTCAGACCCGAGAGCGACTTGCCCTTGGTATCCAGCACACTGAGGCTTTCAGGTGCCTGCTTCATTTCTTCCTCGTTGAGCAGGAAGGGACGAATTACGGCATGCGGGCATACATAGGCACACTGGTTGCACTGAATGCAATTCTCCTTGATCCATTCGGGAACATTCACCGCAATGCCTCGTTTTTCATAGGCAGTGGTCCCGGGAGGGAAGGTGCCGTCTTCGCGACCGCTGAAAGTACTTACCGGCAGATCATCGCCCTGCTGGCTGTTGATGGGGAATACCACGTCGCGAATGAAATCGGGCACACCTTTCCCCTCATAAAGGACGACTTCCGGCCTGGCTTTTTTCCAATCGGCCGGGATGTCGATCCTGGTCACATTTCCACCTTCGTCGACGGCGGCATTGTTCATACGAACAATCTCTTCGCCTTTCCTGCCGTAGGTTTTCTGGATCGCATCCTTCATTTCCTTTACGGCTTTTTCGTAAGGGATCACATCGGCGACCTTGAAAAACGCACTTTGCATGATGGTGTTGGTGCGACCACCCAAACCGATCTTTTCGGCTATTTCGGTGGCGTTAATGATGTAGAAACCGATGTCATTGTCGGCCAGGTAGCGTTTCATATGGTCAGGGATGCGCTCCTTTGTTTCCTTTTCATCCCAGATGGAGTTCAGCAAAAAGGTCCCTCCCTTTTTCAGGCCCTTGAGCATATTGTATTTTTCGAGATAGGCCGGAACATGGCAGGCCACAAAATCGGCAGCATTGATCAGGTAGGGTGCACGGATCGGACTGTCGCCAAAACGAAGGTGGGAAACAGTGATCCCCCCCGATTTCTTGCTGTCGTAGGAGAAATAACCCTGGGCAAATTTATCGGTGGTATCGCCAATGATCTTGATGGAGTTTTTGTTAGCTCCCACAGTACCGTCGGCCCCAATGCCGTAAAACTTAGCAGCATAATTTCCCCTGGGCGACACATCCACGTTTTCGCCCAGCGGGAGTGAGGTAAAGCTTACATCGTCCACAATGCCCACGGTGAACCGGTTTTTTGGCTCGGGAAGTTTCAGGTTGTCGAACACCGAAATCATGTGCGAGGGAAGGGTGTCTTTGGAGCTAAGTCCATACCTTCCTCCGACAATCAGGGGAGAGTTCTCTTTGCCATAGAAGAGCTCACATACATCCAGATAAAGGGTTTCCCCATTGGCACCGGGTTCCTTTGTCCGGTCAAGCACGGAAATGCGCTTCACGGTTTTGGGCATTACCCTGAAGAAATACTTTGCCGAGAAAGGCCTGTAGAGATGAACGCAGACAAGACCTACCTTTTCGCCCTGCGACATTTTGTAGTCGATGGTTTCCTTGATGGTCTCGGTAATGGAGCCCATGGCCACGAGGACGTTCTCTGCATCGGGGGCCCCGTAATAGGTGAAGGGATGGTATTCGCGTCCGCAGATCTCCGAAAGCTGCTGCATGTATTCCTCTACGATATCGGGCAGGGCCTCGTAGAACGGATTGGCGGCCTCCCTCGACTGGAAATAGATGTCGGGGTTCTGGGCCGTACCGCGGGTAACCGGTGATTCGGGGTTCAGTGCCCGCTTGCGGAAAGCCTGCAGCGCACTCATGTCGAGAAGTTTGGCCAATTGGTCCTGATCGGCCTCTTCCACTTTCTGTACTTCATGCGAAGTACGGAAACCGTCGAAAAAATGCAGGAAGGGGATCCTTGACTTGATAGCTGCCAGGTGGGCCAGGGGAGCAATGTCCATAATCTCCTGCACACTGCCCGTTGCCAGCATGGCAAATCCGGTATGCCTTGTGCTCATTACATCGGAGTGGTCACCAAAAATTGACAATGCCTGGGCCGCCAGACTGCGGGCAGATACATGCAATACACCGGGAAGCAATTCACCCGACATTTTGTACATATTGGGGATCATCAGCAACAACCCCTGAGAAGCAGTATAGGTGCTGACAAGGGCACCCGACTGCAACGCACCGTGCATGGCTCCGGCGGCTCCCGCCTCCGATTGCATTTCCACCAGCTTCACTTCTTCGCCGAAGATATTTTTCCTTCCGGCTACAGCCCACTCGTCCACGTTCTCGGCCATGTTGGAAGAAGGGGTAATGGGATAAATAGCCGCTACCTCGCTAAACATATAGGCTACATGAGCAGCCGCGTGGTTGCCGTCACAGGTAATGAATTTTTTTTTCCTAGTCATGGTAAAAGGTATTAATTAGCATTCAAAATGTCTTATTTTTAGGCAGTTAGATCAATATTTTGTCCATGCAAAAATACAAAATAATATTCACTCTGCTGAAGAGGACTGTCTATTTATAACGATTATAGGTAAGCCCGGCCGATAACCTGTTAATCGAAAAACAGCCAGGATACCCCAAAACGGAACATATTCGAAGGAAGGGGATAGAAAGGGATCTCATATACCGGAGAGAGGTCAAACAGCAGGTCGAGGACATGCTCGAGCTTTACAAAAAGCCTGGCCCTGCTGATCTTTGCGTTCAAAAAGGCATCCAGGACAACCACATTCCCGCTTTGGTAGTCGTTTTGCAGGTAAAACTGCCAAACCATGGGCATATAGGCCATGGGGCGGTAGTCCGAATTGTGGCGCAGGTCAAAACCGGCATGGGCATGCAGGGCCCTGTCGAAAAGCTCAAAATCAGCATATACCGAGTGAATGCCCGACAAAGCGGGGAAGCGTTCAACAACCGGCCGGCCCATCGAATGATAAACCACTTTGTGTTCCGACCGGATGAGGCCAAGGTCAAATCCGGCAGTAAGCCCACCGGAAAATACAGAGAGCCGCTCATCCAGCCGGGCCGGAAAAGCATCCGCATCCATATATCCCATCCCCGATACCCTGTAATAATCGAGCTGCAGTGAAAAGGCGGGATTGCCCAGGCTGGCGCGGACATTCAGGGTCCGCATCTTTCCCGGGTCGTTCTCCCAGCTCACGTAATTGCTTCTGAAGCGATTTAAAAAATAGGGGAGTTCATTGGCAGCATAGGAAAGAGAAAGCCTGAGGCTGACGGAGCGGTCCTGACCTCCGATACCCAGCCCTCCCCCAAGGCCGAAATCCCCGTCATTGTAACCACCGCTGGTTAGCCGGGCAAAGGCGTCGGCCGAAAGCAGGTGCGAAGGATCCGTTTCCAGCAGAGCTCCCTTTTCGAGCTGGCTGAAGTCATCCCCAACAAACAGATTACCGGGCTGGGGGTTATTGACGGCCTCAGGGTAAGGCAGCTCGATCCTGATGAGCTGATGCCGGGCATACAGGGTCAGGTTTACCGGAAAGGGGTTCTGTACTTGCTGAAGCGGGAAACTGGACCAGCTCAGCCGGTTCTCCATGATCCGTACCCGGGTGGAATCGAACGTGGCATCGGTGCGCAGTGGTTCGGCATCGTAAAAGTAATCGGCCGGCGTACCGGGCTGCTCAAACACAAAAGCCTTCCTGTGGTAAGTAAAATCGTGACGAAAACGCCCCGGATTGAAATAGGATTGCCGGGGCAGTGTGTCGCTGCCGGGAGACAAACCGGGGTGATAAGTATGGCTGAAGCGGAAGGCCGTTTCACGGTAACGCGAAGTGGCATTGTAGAAAAAAACGCTGTCGCGAACCTCGTCCTCCTCAAACCTGCGGCGATCCCTCAGCCCCCCGCTCTCCTGATTCTCAATGCGGTTTACGACAAAACTGCCCATCAGGTGATAGCTTGTCCCCCGCTCCACCTCGGCGGTCAGCATCAGGTTGGCATTCCGGGCAGCCATCCGGCTGTAGAAGCCGGGCGAATTCACTGCCTGAAATTTCAGTCCGGCCACCACCTCTTCGTGGAAACGCTGATGGTGCTTTGCATAAAACAACTGCTCATTGGCCGATCCTGTCACATAGAACAGTTCGGAGAAAACATGTTGTGGCCTGTAAAAACGCAGATCCTGGCCGGTAAACCGATAGCCGGGGTAGACCGGGTAGCTGAACAGCATAAAACCCGTTTGGGGGAGGGGGTCGAAACGAAGTATCCTCGCATTATGCCCCACATTGCCCTTTCCGGCATAAAAGAGGCTTTCCCTGGTATGAAAGTCGTATCGCTGAAAGCCTGTAATGGTCGTGTCAGCATAGCCGGCAGCACCGGCAAAGGGGTTGTTCAGTACCGCAGGGGTATACCAGGGAACCACAGAGGGCGGGGTTACGCCCCTGGCCGGGGCCAGGGAAGCAAACCCTGCAAATACACCAATGAGCAAAGCCATGTAGTTACATATACCACGCATACGGCAGGGGTATCAAAAAACGTTGTTTTTCCGGGGAGTGTAAAGGTAAGCTATTTTTTTGGAGAACGAAGGCGGAGGACGGAAGGTGGAAGGTAGTAAGTAGTAAGTAGTAAGTAGTAGGTAGTAGGTAGGAAGAAGAAAGCTGAAGAGTTGAAGAGTTGAAGAGTT
>PWJC01000145.1 GCA_003560165.1 Bacteroidales bacterium | reverse complement strand
GTTGAAAAGTTGAAAAGTTGAAAAGTTGAAAAGTTGAAAAGTTGAAAAGTTGAAAAGTTGAAAAGTTGAAAAGTTGAAAAGTTGAAGAGTTAAAGTATTTGATATTAAACTATTAAACTCTTAAACTCTTAAACTCTTAAACTCTTAAACTCTTAAACTTTCTTCTTCCTACCTTCCACCTTCCACCTTCCACCTTCCCGTTAGCCCTGGTTACATGCCCCTTCCCAGGCCTGAGATCAGGGCAATGATAAACAAGATCAGGAATATGTAAAAAAGGATTCGGGCAATGGCGGCAAAACCGCGGGCGATCTGTGTGAACCCGAGAATGGCAAACAGCACAGACAATAATGCAGCAATAATGATCCAGCCTATCATGCCGTATTGGATTGGTGAATAGTTAAAAAACCGGCGTCCGGACACCGGTTTTCAAAAATACGATAAAAAAGTATAAGATTCACGGCTTTTGGGTCCGAATGAGTTGCGGAGAACGACCGTGTGCTCAGCGGGCCCTGACTGTTGTGCTTTCGTTGATCCAGCAGCCCACCCTGAAGGAATCACCCACACTGTATCCGTGGAAAAAGATTTCTTCGCCGTTGGGGAAGTATTGCTTATAGGTGGAAGCGAACTGTGCCGCCCTTTCCCTGATGACAGAGTCTTCAGCCACCCTCATGGCTTCGGTGAACTTGTCTACGGCGGGCCAGTAGGCCAGCTTGGCGCTAAACTCGTCCTCACCGCATTGCCCTGCACTTGCGGCATACATTTCGCCGATCAGTATCAGGGGCCGTCCGTCTCCGGGTTTCGCTCCCTGGGCCTTGAGGGCAAACTCCCTGGCCCGGGGCTTTTGGCCCAGCTGACGGTAGTTGATCTCTGCCATGACCAGGTAGGCCCTGAAAATTTGTTCCTGGTAGTCAGGTGAGGACTTACCGGCATACAATTGAGCGGCTTGCGCAAGATAGGCGACCGCAGCCTGGGGATTTCCCCTGTCGTTTTCAAGCTGCCCGAGTAAGCGGGCCGATGCGGCCTTCGGCCGTATCTGGTGCAATGCGGCGGTGGCCTCGTAGTACAACTCCTCGTTTGTACAGCCGGCGTTGCTGAACCATTCGATGATGCGTTCCAAAAGCAGGGTATCACGTGGAGATTGCTCAAACTGTGGGCCGTATACCCTGGCCAGGCTTTCGCAGTCGGCAAAAGGCTCGAACATTAGATGAATGTTGTTTTTGGCTGTCTCATAGAGGCGTTGATCTGCGGGATTGTACACCATGTTGTGCCCGATGATCCCATAGGCCCTTTCAAAGACCTCCAGGAGGATTTCGGTTTCCATCAGCCCGGCCATCGCCAGCCGGGTGGCCGAATGAAAGTTGATCACCAGCACCTGTGCTGCCACTGCATTGCCTTCCAACAGGATGCTCTGCTCGCTCAGTTCGAATATTTCCTGCACATTCTCGGGTTGCAGCTGGTACAATGTGGTGGCTTTGCGGCCGAGGTTCCTTCCCTTCTCACCAAAATAGAGAATGCGCTGATCGTAAAGCTCCATCAGGCTGGTCAGCCAGTTCCCGCGTTTTTCGGGATCGGTTTCATTGTCGTGAAAATACCTGAGCATATTGATGCCGTGGGTATAGATGTTGGGGGTAGCCCGCGGGCAGTTTTCCAGCATGCGCTTCCAGGGCTCGTAAGCCAGGTCGTAGTATTGATGCCTGTAATGCTGGTCGTAAATGTTCCAGTTCTCGATGCATTGTACGCTGTCGGTACCGAAGCGGGGCATGGTGTCGGGCAATATGGTAGTGATTTCAGCCGCAGGGGCGGCATAGCCAGGCAAGCCGCCCGGCAAAACAAGGGCCATAAGGGCCAGGGCAAGGATCCTGAATGCTGTCATGGGTTTCGAACAATTTGTCACAAAAATAATTGATTACTCTGAGGGTAACAATAATCCTGCCACAAATTTACTAATTCAACCGGATCTGGCAAGGGTCTGCCCGGGCCTCCCGGGAGTAAGTAAGGCCGGGTATTCGGAAGTTTTGCTTATCTTGTAAGCTATGAACCCAATGATGCGAATTGTTTTTGTTTTGCTGGCCGCGGCCGTGATCGCTAACGCCTGCCGGTCGCCGATGCAGGAAGTACACGAGGTTGATTTTGCCAACGGGGAAATTGTCGAAGACCCTATCGTGGAAGATCCAGCCACCATCAGGGTGGCCATTGCCACCGTGATTTCGCCCCGGGAGAGTTTTGTTTATTATCAGGAAATGTTTGAGGCGATGTCGGCACAACTGGGACGGCGTGTCGAATTCAAGCAGCGCCCCACCTATGCCGAGGTGAACGACATGCTGGCCCAGAACCTGATTGACATAGCCTTTGTGTGTTCGGGGGCCTACATCCAGGGGGACGACCACATGGAATTGCTGGTGGTTCCCCTGGTGGACGGGCAGCCCTACTACCGGGGCTATATCATTGCCCATAAAGACAGCCCCGTTGCCGCATTTGAGGATTTCAGGGGCATGTCTTTTACCCATTCCGACCCCATGTGCTTTACCGGCAGCCTCTTTGTCGAGAGCCGCCTGAGCGAACTGGGCACAGTTGCAGGCGAGTTTTTCAATGAAGTGGTGTATTCGCTCTCTCACGACCTGTCCATCCAGATGGTTGCCAGGAAGATCGTTGACGGGGCTGCGGTAAACGGACTGATTTTTGAATATTTTAAAAAATACCGCCCGGAATATGTTGAGGACATCAAGGTGGTAGATACCACTTCATGGGGCGGCATCCCCCCGGTAGTCAATTCGTTGTTAATGCCGCGGCCACTCCGGGAAGAGGTGCGTGATTTCTTCCTTGGCATGCACCTTGGAGAGGAGACCAGGCAGATCCTCGACAATTTGCTGATCGAACGTTTCCTCATTGTTGGCGACACACTGTATGATGATTTGAGGGAAATAAAAGGACAGTGATGGAATCGAACAGGATAAAATTGTCGCTTTTCGGAAAATTTGCCCTGGGAATCAGTTTTACCGTGATCGTTTTCGGGGTGTTAAATGCCTTCATTGTCAGGAACTCGGTGCATCAATCCCTCAACGAGGAATTCGAGAAGCGTGGCTACTTCATTGCCAGGGCCCTGGCCGAACAAGCGGTTTCCTATATCCTGGCCAACGATCCCGCCGGCCTGAATATGCTGATCAATGAGATCATGGCCATCGATCAGACCATTTACTATGCTTTTGTGGTCAACGGGCAGGGAGAGGTGCTGGGCCATTCGTTCAGTGAACAGGTGCCCCGTGATTTGCTGCCGCTGAACATCCCTCCTGCAGACGACCTCCCGGGCATCATTACCGTAAGGGCACAGCACCGGCCCAGGCTTTTGGTGCGTGACTTTTCGATGGCCACCATGAGCAAGGGCATGGGCATTGCCCGGGTGGGCATACTGGAGCACGAGATCCGTGAGCAGGTGGCAGCTACGGTCACCTCCCTCCTGTTGATGGTCGCCCTCTTTCTGTTTCTCGGACTGGCGGCAGCCGTGTTTTTCTCTTACACCATCGCTACCCCGCTCCATTTGCTCAGCCGGCAGTCGGCCGTTATCGACATCAGGAACATACAGGCAGGTTTGGCCGGCATACAGGCCTCCACCCAAAAGCCATACTACCGCATCCGGCAGCTGTTCGGGTTCAGGGATGAGATCGACCTGCTTTATGAGAATTACACCAACATGCTTCAGCGGCTGGAGCAGGCCTATCGCGATTTGAACCGGATGCAGCAGTCGCTGCTTCAGTCGGAGAAGCTGGCTGCCATTGGCACCCTGACAGCCGGGGTGGCCCACGAGATAAGCAACCCTTTGTCGGGCATCGGGATCGGTCTGAACCGGATCGGGAAAAACCCGGAAAACATAAAGCAGATCAGGGAGTACACCGCCCTGATGCAGGATGCCCTGAGCCGGATCGAACAGGTAATCCAGGATCTGCTCATCTTCAGCAGGAAAAGCGAAGTGGAGCGCGAGGCCGTGAATGCCTGCGAGCTGATCAAAAAAGTCGTGAAACTGTCCCAATACAGGGCGAAGAGCGAAAATATCCACTTTTATCTTGACGACAGTTGCTCAGACATTGAACTGACTGTTTCTCCCAATCGCATCGAACAGGTTTTCCTGAACATCATCATCAATGCCATCGACAGCATAGGCGATAAGCTTTCCCTGCAGCTGATCGAAAGAGGGGAGATCAGGATCGTTGCCGAAGAAAGACCCGGCCGGGTTGTCCTGATTTTCTCTGACAACGGCATGGGCATCCCCCCGGAAGTGATCGGCCAGGTCTTCGACCCTTTTTTCACCACCAAGGATGTCGGAAAGGGTACAGGGCTCGGGCTTTCGGTCTCTTACCAGATCGTACGTGAACACGGGGGCGAAATAAGCGTTGAGAGTGAAGCGGATAAGGGAAGCCGGTTTTTTGTCGTATTGCCAAAACACAACTGATCATGCACGTTCTGATAGTAGACGACGAACGCATCATTCGGGTAACCACTGCCGATGAACTCCGCGATGCCGGACACCAGGTCCATGAATTCTCATCGGCCAGGGCTGTTTTGCATTATCTGAAAGAAAATGGGGGAGGGGCCGATGTGGTACTGACCGATCTGAAAATGCCGGATATGGATGGTCTGGAACTCACCCGGGAACTCAGGAAAAACCACCCCGGGATCTATGTGTTGCTGATGACTGCCTTTGCCAGGGTAGATACCGCTGTGGAGGCCATGAAACTGGGTGCTTACGATTACCTTCCCAAGCCATTCAATACCGATGAGCTATTGCTTAGCCTGGAGCGTATCAATGAACTGAAAAAGGTGAAGGAAGAAAATATTCAACTGCGCAGGCAGGTGGGCCGGCAGTACGATATGTCGTCCTTTGTAGGCCAGGATCAGGAAACCAGGAAAATATTCGAGCTGGTCGGGCTGATCGCCGAAAAGGACGCCACGGTATTGATCACCGGCGAAACCGGAACCGGCAAAGAGTTGCTGACCAATGTGATCCACTTCAACAGCAAACGGAGCAAAGGCCCTTTGGTCAAGGTCAGCTGCGCTATCCTCTCAAGGGAGATTTTGGAAAGTGAACTTTTCGGACATGTAAAAGGGGCTTTTACGGGGGCGGAGTCTGCCAGGGTCGGGCGTTTTGAAAAGGCGCACCAGGGAACCCTTTATCTTGACGATGTCGACGACATCCCCCTCGATCTGCAGGTGAAACTTCTTCGGGTACTCGAAGAAGGGGAGATTGAAAGGGTGGGGGGAGGTGAAACCATCCGCATCGATGTGAGGATCATAGCTTCCACCAAGAAAGACCTTCAGCAACTGGCCGCAGAAGGAAAATTCAGAGAAGACCTGTATTACCGGTTGAATGTATTCCCTATCCGCATTCCCCCACTGCGCGAACGTTCAAGGGATATTGTCCTGCTCGCCCGGCATTTTACCCGTGAATTTGCCGGCGAAAGCAAGATAGAGATCGGCGAAGAAGTCCTGGATATACTGAAACAGTATCATTTCCCGGGCAATGTGAGGGAACTCAAGAACCTGATGGAACGCCTGGTAATACTGGCAGCAGACGGAGTGATCCAAAAGCAGATGTTGCCGGTTGAAGTGCGCTTTCCGGGAAAGCAGCACAACTGCTTTTACTTTGGGGACAAGTCTCTCGATCAGATCATCCGAGAAGTGGAAGAAAATGCCATCCGCGATGCCCTGCTCCGCTCGGGGGGCAATAAGGCCAAAGCAGCCAAGATGTTGTCGATCCCAGCCTCCACACTGAAATCACGGATTGAAAAACTCCAGCTAGAACCATAGGCAGCGAACGAAATTTCGTCGATTCCGACGACATCCCGTCTGTTTTTTATTTTGCTTTTTGCCCCGAATTAGTCTGATTCGGGGCTTTTGTCAATTGATATTCAGCATAATGCATTTACAAAACCTTGGCTGTTTTGTATTGTGGCAAGTATTTTGTAAATTACATATTGACATAGCAAAATACGTGTCGGGATATTCCGGCAGAAACCAATAATACAAAACGCAATGAACAACAGAACGAAAGAACGAAAGAACGAAAGGAAGGAGTGAACGTTTTTTTCAACTTTTCGATATTTCGCCCTTTCGATCTTTCAGCGTTTCACCTTAGCAAAAAATTAAAACGATAAACACTATGAAAACGATGAACAAACTTTTGGCAATGACGGCTGTTTTGCTTTTTCCCTTTGCCGGAATTGCACAAACTGCATACCACGTCAAATCGCATCAGGTCACCATAGAGGGTACTTCCAACCTTCAGTCATGGGCTGCCGAAGCAGAAAAGGTAAATGGCGAATTCACCATCCGTCTGGAAGACGGTAAATTAAGTTCCATCGAAAACGCCACGATACGGGTAGTTGCCACTTCCATCAAGGGATCGGAGGGACGGCGCATGAATAACAAGATCTACGAATCTCTGGATACCGACCGTCATCCTGAGATTACCTTTTTGTTGCGCGACGTACTCAGCCTGGCCGAAAACCCGGGAACAGCCCGTATATCCAGCCGGGGTGTACTCACCATTGCCGGGGTATCCCGCTCTGTTGAACTCAATACGGTGGGCCGGGTACTTCCCAATGGCGACCTCGAGTTTGCCGGCAGCCAGACCATCGATATGACAGATCACAGCATCAGCCCCCCTACGGCCATGTTCGGTGCCCTTCGTACCGGCAGCGTGGTGGAACTCACCTACAGGGTGGTTTTGACGGAAAAGTAATTTTTTTTTTGATTATGTATTTTTTTCTTCATTCATTTTTAAACGATCCGATACAATGAACACCTCTTTTAAGCATTCTTTACTGACCGGCATTGCGTTGCTGGTCTTCACCTTTCCCTTGTTTGCCCGGCAGCCCGGCATTGGCTATTTCAGGCCCGCCGATCAGCGAGGCCTCAATGTGTTTGAGACCTTCAGTATCGACACGGTGCCCTACGTTGGCATGAGGGTAAGAGTCGGAGGGAATTTCACACAGCAATTCCAGGCCCTGAGCCATGAGAACCAGGCTCAACCCAATATGTTCAACGATACCGACCTCAACTCCCTTTATCCGCTGGGCACCGGATTCAACCTGGCCACAGCCAACCTGAATCTCGACGTACAACTCGGTGACGGCATCCGCATGGCCCTGGAATCCTATATGTCGTCGAGGCATCACCCCGAGTTTTGGGTAAAAGGCGGTTATATCCAGATCGACAAACTGCCCATGTTGGGCAATCCGCAGTGGTATGCCGACCACGTGAGCGTGCGCATTGGCCATACCATGCCCAATTACGGCGACCAGCAGTTCCGTCGCAGCGACAACGGCCGCACCGTTTACAACCCCTTTGTCGGCAATTACATCATGGATGCCTTTACAACAGAGATCGGGGGTGAGGTCTATGTTTTCCCCTCTCCCAGATACTTTCTGATGCTCGGTTTTACCGGAGGTCTGATCAGCGGGGATGTTCGTGATTACGAACAGGACAAGAACCCCTCCATCCTGGCCAAGGTGGGCTTTGACGATCAGCTGAGCCCCGACCTCAGGTTCCGTTTAAGCGCCAGCATGTATACCAATCCGGGCACCACCCGCAACACCCTGTATGCCGGCGACCGCGCCGGGTCGAGGTATTACATGGCCATGGAACCCGAATTCTTCAGGAATTGGCGGGCCGGAGGTGCACTTACTGCATCAACGGAAGCAAACCGCTTCACTTCGGGCAGGTTCACGCCCGATTTTACCCACAAGGTAACCTCGGTGATGATCAATCCCTTTGTGAAGTACAGGGGGCTGGAGTTCTTTGGTACTTATGAGATGTCGAGCGGCACCCACAGAGCCGATGTTGACAACCGCAGCGTGACCCAGTTGGCCGGAGAGGTGATCTATCGTTTCTTCCCCAACGAGCAGGTCTATGTCGGGGCAAGGTATAACCAGGTAAGCGGTGAACTGCCCGGGGCTAATGCAGATATTACCATCGACCGCCTGCAATTGAGCGCCGGTTGGTTTCCCACGCCAAATTTGCTGGTAAAACTGGAATACGTAAACCAGGATTACCGCGATTTCGACGTGAATGATTACAGGCACGGAGGAAACTTCAATGGACTGGTCCTTGAAGCGGCCGTTGCCTTCTAATACCCCGCGATGAATGGCCGGGTGGGCAGGAACACCGCCCGACCGGCCATTTGCATCGGGGAACATGTTGCCTTATATCGAAAAAACCCATGCCATGACCCGACTGGTATTTCTTCTGATGCTGCTACCCTTGCTGGCTGAGGCCGGTACGGGCGGATTGTACATATACCATGTAGAAGAAGACAGCAGGGTAAGCATTCACGGCACAACCAACTTCACTACCTATGCCTGCACCTCCGATAGCGATGCCTCCAGGGGGATCATCATGGCAGATTATGACCCCGGCAGGCACATCCTTGAATTTTCAAATGCCAGCCTCGAGTTGCCGGTGTACTCCTTCGACTGCGGCAACAGGAAGATGAACCGCGATTTCCGGGAAGCCCTCGGTGGTAAAACAAGCCCCTACATCCATATCAGGGTAATCGAAACACATGTTCTGGAGCAGCCTGGCGGGACAGAAGATCTCCTGGAAGTGTGGGTGGAGATCCTGATCAACGGGGTGAGCCGGCATACCTATGTACAGGTGAGTGCAGAACAGCCCGACCACAGCCGTTTCCATATCAGAGGAAGCAAAACACTCAGGATGTCCGATTTTGACATCGATCCCCCTTCGCCCGCCCTTGGCCTGGTGAGGGTATCGGATGAGCTCGACATCCGCTTCGACCTCATGATCGGCGCCAGCATGATCTCACAAAGCCAATAGGTTTGCACCACCCGGCGATCAATCTTTTTTCTTCTCTTCCTTATAAAAGTAGATGATGCAGGCATCGTCGCTTTCTTTGACCACCCAATGCTTGAATCCCAGGCTGGAGGCCTTATCGATGAGGGGGGCGGGTAAAAATGGCGCTGTGAGTTTGTAGATCCGCCCCGGGCGGAGGAATTTCAGATCGGCCATCACCTGGTTTACCGGGTGTTCTCCCTGGGCCAGCATGGGGCCGGCATTCAGTGATTCGGCAATGAGGTCCTGATCGAACCAGTCGGGCTTTTCGGTCTGATAGATTCCTCCTCCCTGCTGGGAAAAAGGGTCTTGTCCTACCTCCCTGCGAAGGCGGTTTACCAGGTCTTCGACACTGACCTCGCCGATGGCAGCAGCCTGCTGAAGGGTGGCGATGCGGCCGACGGTTTTGCGCAATACCGGGTTTTTAAGCTTTTTAAAGGCTGGCACGTATTCGATGAGCACTTCCTCGAGCCCGGGATAATCTTCTATGATCTGCAACACCTTGCTTTTGGGGGTGATCAGTTTTTTGTCTTCCATAACAACACGGTTTTTCAATGAACATGGCCATGAGGGGACCGGCGGCAGGGGGGATGTTTCTGCGATGCGGCAGCCACAGGGATTACAGGTAGGATAGTATGCGCTGTTCTCCCTCCAGGGCCCGGTACCTGGCCACATCGTGCGATACTTCGAGGGTGCCCAGGTATTCACCCTGTTCGTTCCTTAAGGCAAAATACTCTATGTGGATGAATTTTCCGCCCATTTTGATCCAGAAAGGGGCCCTGCTCTGTTTCCCGCTTTTGAAATCTTCAATGATCTTGTCCACAATATGGGTGCTGCCCGGGGGGTGGCAAAGCCGCACATCGCGGTTGAGGATGGCACGGTTGCGCTGGAACACCCGCTCCTCGCCCTGTGAAAAATATTTTACCTTATCGTTTTTGTCGACAAAGGTCATGTCGATGGGCAATGAGTTGAGTATGGCCAGCAGTTCTTCGGCCGTCATGCTTCCCGAGGGCAATTGAATTTTGTCGCCCTCTTTCTGCATGGCCTGTATGTCGTGCTCTTCGCCCCCTTCGGGTTTCCACTCGGTGGGTGGATCGTAAAGGCAGTATCCGATCTCCAGGGATTGCTTCCGGATCTCGTGCCAGTCGATGTCGGTCAGGGT
>PWJC01000171.1 GCA_003560165.1 Bacteroidales bacterium | reverse complement strand
GAGGAGCCAGTGGGGGTGCAATCCTGGTTGACGGATATTCGTCACCACAGATCATAGGCAATACTATCCGGCACAATGTTGCTGACTTTGCTGGGGGAGCCATTTCCTTAAGAGTAGGTGGGTCACCGATAATAGAGGACAATACAATCAGTTTCAATGAATCTGCCTACGGAGGTGGTATTCATGTGGAAACTGAAGGTGGGACACCCACGATACGAAACAATACAATTTCTAATAACCAAGCTTTATTCAGGGAAATATTTCCAGGCTCTGGCTTCGGTGGAGGTATATCAATCTATGATAACTCCCGTCCCTTTGTAGCAGGTAATGAGATTGCACACAATTTTGCTTCAAGTGGCGGGGGAGGTATAGTAAATAGTGAGGGGGCCTATTCTGTAATACAAGGTAATCACATTCACAATAATGAAGTAACTATTTCCGCCGGTAATCATACCGGTGGAGGCATTTATGTGGCTGAATCAGAAATTATTGCCTATAACAATATTATTAACAACAATAGAGCACGTATTGGCGCTGGTATCGGAATGCTTGATGATACCTTGGCTACTATACAAAATAATACTATAGTTAATAACTATGCTCCATATGAACCTAATCGGCCTTCAGGAGGAGGAATATTCGTTCGAGAATTTGTCAAATCAGTTAATATCTTTAATAATATAATTACACAAAATGATGATTATCAGATTTTCGAAGAGTTTAGCAGGGCTATCATAAATAATAATCTACTAAATAATGATAACCTAGGAATTTATTTTAACTGGGATTTAGGACCTATTACAAATATAAAATCGTTTAATAGTAGCGATAGTATTAATTCAACTGGCAACCTTACTGGATATGAAAGTTTTTTAGATTCTTACAACAACAATTACCGGATTAATGCTGACTCTGTGGCAAGGGGAAAAAGTGATATTCCAGTTTTATCTATTTACGATCATGACTACTTTTTCCGCTCACTTAATGATAAAACAGATTTAGGGGCCTTCCAGTATTCTCTCCTCACTCAAAAACCAGAGCCAATATACCGCTTTTGGAGTGATTTATATAATAAACATTTTTATACTATCAGTAAAGCTGAACGCAATTTAGTGCTTAATAAGTATCCAGTCAGAACCTGGAAATATGAAGGTGTGGCTTTCAGGGCTTACAACATAAACCAACCGATTGGAGAAAAAGTGCACCGATTCTGGAGCAACACTTATAATGGTCACTTTTATACTATAAATGATGAAGAAAAGCAGCATATTATAGATAATTATCCTTTCAATATTTGGCAATATGAGGGGGAAGCATATAATGCAAAAATTTCTGCTTCAGATAATACAACAGAGCTTTATCGCTTTTGGAGCGAAACCTATAAAGGACACTTCTATACTGCTGATTTGGCTGAAAGAGATTACGTTATCAAAACATTTCCTGAGCATATTTGGAAATACGAAGGAATTGGATATCATGTTAATCCTGCAGAATAATGGTTAACAACAATAAATAATTAAGCTGCTTGATACTTATTTTAAAGTTTGAAGGAGTTTTTTAGTTTCAAAATAGTATTCAGATTGCCTCGATACCGGAGTAACAGGCCGGGTTCTTCCAGTATGGTCCCCCTAATAATAACTGGTTCCGGAGGCAGGCTACTGGGATGGCATTGGCAGAGTTGGTCTGGACCTGTATTAGCTTAGTGAAGTATTGTTTCATGTAAAAGATTTTGCTATTGAAAGGATAGCGGACCGGGTCTTTGCCTAAGGTCCTACAGGTAACAACTGGAGACTGGTGGCCGGTAAGTGGCAGTCTGAAATAGTTCAAATTTAAATGCAAGTCTACAATTTGGTCAATTAGGGAATAGCAGATCTGAGAACTCAAAACTTACAACATGATAATCTATTAGATAATATTGCCAGGGAAAATAGTAAAGATATGGGTGATAACAAAATTTTTAGTCATACATTTCCAAACACAGGAACTTTCACCCAACGTCTGGATAATAACAATATAAGTAGAATTGCAAGCTCTGAAAATGTTGCATGGAATACCAGCGGAAGCGCTCATGATGTAATACAGAGTTGGATGAATTCAATTATACTGCACCCATAGGGTGAGACAAATTACTTGATGATTTAAGTATTATAAAAAAACTATAGTTTTTATGAATATTTTAGTGAAAAAATTGGAGGATTTTTCAACAAGGTGTAGAAAATTGTACTACGAAAGCTTTTTGCAATTAAATAGTGTAAACGGTGAAATATTCATTTTAGGGGGTGAATTTAGCATAAAAATTAAATTAACTGTTTAAGAAAATTTTATTACACTTAGAAGGAGGAAATTATGACAAGATTTATAAAATTAACATTTATGCTTACTGCAACTGTAATGCTATTGGGTATGTTTGCAGGGACCATGCTTGCAGAGCCAGTTAGAGATGAGTATGGTATTGCTCTTTACGACCAGGAGACTGCCTTGATTCACGTCAAGGATACGGCTGATGAAGGTGTAGCAGATCGCGCTTTCCAATATGGCCCTCCGAACAAT
>PWJC01000075.1 GCA_003560165.1 Bacteroidales bacterium | reverse complement strand
TTGGTGTAAGTGTGGGAGGTCCCATCATCCCGGATCGTCTTTTCTTCTTTGTAAGCGTTGAACAGGAAGAATCGTCTGTGCCCGGCGACAACCGCCTGGCAGCACGCCCGGGTCTCTCCGGTCCCAATGTTACAAGGGTTTCAGCAGACCATATGGATTTTGTCAGAGAGCAAATGATGAGCATCTATGGATACGAAACAGGACCTTATGAAGACTACCCTTTTGCCAACGAAGCACTCAGGCTGAACTTCAGGATCGATTACAACATCAACCCCAACCACAGGGCGGCTATCCGTTACAACCGCTATTCTGCATTCCGCGATGTAAGAATCAATGGTAACAGTGTTAGAAATGTTGAGAGATATCGTAATACCAACAGGTTTGGAATGGATGCTTTGACATTCAGAAATGCAAACTACTCAGTTGACAATAACGTAAACTCGTTTGTAGCCGAATTAAACTCTGTGTTTGGAACCCGTTTTGCAAACAACCTGAACATTGGTTACACATTTGTTGAAGACCCGAAAAGAAGTGTTCCAGGTGGACAGACATTTCCATTTATCGAAGTCCTTGAATGGGACGGACCAAAACCCGGAGATGTTGATGAGGATGGCAATCCACTTCCATTAGGTACACCATTGTACTATTTTGCACTTGGTAATGAGCTTTACACGGTTGGTAACCTGTTGCAGAACAATATTTTTAATATTACCAATAACTTCTCAATGTTTATGGGAAGACACACGCTGACTGCCGGGTTTAACTTTGAGTACATGACTTTCGACAATGCTTTCAATCCTAATGCACATACATTTTACAGGTATAACTCGTACCAAAACTTTTTAGACCATGTGATAAACCAGGTTCCTGGTTCAGCACCTGATGGTTTTGCGATGAGCTACTCATACGAAGGACCGGAAGACCTCCCGATGGATGAAACAGCTTTCGGCCAGTTTGGTATCTATTTCCAGGATAAATTCCAGGTAAATCCTGACCTGGTGGTTACTGCCGGTCTGCGTATTGACTTCCCGTTCTTCCCGATGGATCCCCCCAACAACCCACGTCTGGATGAAATATTTGCAAATCCGGCAAACCGCTTCACAGACCCGTCGAATCCCGACAGAAAAATTGCTCCAGACGTGAGCCAGATGCCCGGTGTGAATCCTTTGTTCTCTCCACGTCTGTCATTCAACTATGACGTATTTGGTGATAACACACTGCGCCTGCGTGGTGGTTCTGGTTTCTTCTCCGGTCGTATTCCTTTTGTGTGGATATCTAACCAGATATCCGCAAATGGTGTAACCCGTGGTTTGACTGGTTGGGACAGATGGAGACTCGTCGATGGCGAGTGGGTTGAAAACCCCAATGCAGTGGGTGGATTTTCGTTTGAAGAGGACCCCAGTGTACACAAACCCACTGGCGACGATCTGGCAGCACAAGTTTCAAGGGACATCAACATAACCGATCCCGACTTCCGCTTCCCGCAGGTATGGCGCACCAATATTGCTGCTGACTACCGTCTGCCATTTGATATCATTGCAAGTCTGGAAGGTATCTATTCAAGCGACTTTAACAGTCCGCTGGCGCAAAACATTAACCTTGCTGCACCTTCCGGTAACTTCAGTGGTGTTGATCAGAGACCATATTTTGACAACTATACTGAGGTCAGTGAGTATATTGTTAATGGCGAAGTTGTTGGACAAGCAAATGAGATCATGATGCTCACCAACACCAACCAGGGGCACTACTGGTCGATCACCGCACAATTGCAAAAAGAGTTTGACTATGGGATCTATGCCAGCGTTGCATATACCCGCGGTGAA
Source organism: Bacteroidales bacterium (assembly GCA_003560165.1). Lineage (GTDB taxonomy): Bacteria > Bacteroidota > Bacteroidia > Bacteroidales > UBA7960 > PUPG01. Next base: position 740 of record PWJC01000075.1, on the reverse strand, counting down.
AGTCGCGATTATGGTCTGATCGGCGGTTCGCAGGCTGCTTCACTTTGGCCAAATGTTGTCAGGGAAGACAGGAACAACCCTGAAATGGGCTACAGCCGTTTTGACCAGCCTAACCGTATCGTAGCTTTTGTAAGCTTTGACACACGTGCCCTGAATACCAGAAACACTGCCTCATTCTCGCTTTTCTACACTGGTGGAGAAGGCGGAAGGTTTAGCTACGTTTACGCAGGTAACTTCGGTGACAGGGCAGGACGCCTATTGTATATCCCAAATGATGCCAGCGAAATCAACTTGATTCCAACCACCGTAGGTGACGAAGAACTGGATGCAGCAGCACAGTGGAATATCCTCAACGCTTTCATCGAACAAGATGACTATCTGAGCAGCAACCGTGGTAATATCGCAGAACGTAATGGCGCACTCCTTCCATGGGTACACCGTTTCGACTTCCGCTATACCCAGGATATCAACCTGACAAACCTGCCCGACAGACACAGAATTCAGCTTACATTTGATATTTTGAATGTTGGTAACATGATCAACAGCGAATGGGGTGTGGGCAGCACAGTATGGCAATCAGCTCCTCTTGTGTACAGAGGAAGAAACACTGAAACCAATCAGCCTGAATACAGTATCAATGTTCCCGGAGGACTGAATTCACTTCCCGGAACCGGCCCCGAAATGGAGCAGGCATTCAGGGAAAGCTCATACAGAAGACTCGTAAATCTTAACTAAACCTG
>PWJC01000034.1 GCA_003560165.1 Bacteroidales bacterium | reverse complement strand
TAGCTACTGCCAGTAAGAAATGCGGGTTAAACCACTTCATTGCCAATCCCTCCAGCTGCGGTCATAACTTCTCGTGCCTCCCGGCCTTTTCTTCCTGTCAAGAATGATAGCTGGTATAAGTACTATTGCCATTATCAGTAATTCGCCTATGCCGCTATTGGCCCAATCCATTTTAACCCTCCTCATTTTCATTTATAGTATAGCTTATCCAATCGAGTTTTTGACAAGCTGCTTCTCTTTCCTGTCTTAATATCTTTTCTGCCTTTTCCATTTCTAGCAATTTTTCTTGTATTTTATTAAATGCATCATTGAGATTTGGCTCTTTTGTTTTTTTCATCTTCAACCTCCCTCTCATAATTAGCTTTTCAGCTTTTCGCAGTTGTCTGACGATATACTTTTTCAAAACATAATAATCTTTCGATTTTTTTCGTCTATCCATTTCATAACCTTCGCAAAACATCAACAAATTTTTCAAGACTTCTTCAGCTGTCATTATTATCATCCCCATACCACCAGAGCAAGAACGGATCACGAGGAACTCTCCAGCCCATTATCTTTTTTGCTCCAGGTATCTGGCCCTGGTTAAGCAGTTCATATACTGACTGTTCATGCAATCTTGTGATTTCAGCAATATCTTTTACCTTTAAGGTTTCAGGATATTGTTCTCTGCTTTCCTGAATGCATTCCTTTAAGGTTTCTTTAATCGCTCGATGGATAGCTTTTCTTTTATTTTGATTAGCTTCATCAAACTCTTGTGAAATTTTCATTTTAAGCCTCCTTTAGGTATTTTTTTCATTTCGCATAAAATAGATTTTCCGGAAGAAATTTTCTTTAACTTTCTAAATGTTTTAGAACCATATATTGTTTTGCCCTCAATATCTGATATGCCAAATTGCCCAGATGTTCTTTTCCTATTGATAAATCCTATTTCGCCAGTATCTATAACTTTAACTTTATCCCATCTTTTAAAACCCTCAATCTCTCTTTCTGGACTTTGAGCAATCATTTGGCTTCTTATTCCTTTTCTAAGTTGATATTGTCCTCGTCCTTTATTTACAAATTTGTAATAATAATTTAAAGTTTTAATTTTTCTGCCTTGTGAGGCGATCGCAACTGCATCATTATAGTGTGTTTTAGGTAATCCTATTTTTTTTCTATCTACTTTTGTTATTGCTCCAATAGTTTGCTCAACAGGGGCTATTGTTTTAGCTAATTCAACAATCTTTGTTTTGCCTGCTTGAGTTCTGGCAAAATCTTTTGTATTAATCCTTTTGCCTTTAGTAATAGAATAAAAAATATCTATGAACTGTTCTTCTTTCCCAGTTATTTTTTTATGACATTTTTCACATAACAATATAAGATTTTCCGGCTTATTTGTCCCTCCTTTCCTACGAGGAATTATATGATGACACTCCAGGACTCCTTTTTCTTCTTTGCATTTTGGCATTTGACAGAGATATTTATCTCTTTTTCTTATATACATCTTCAGGTTTTCTTCTTTGTAGAGAGGGCCTTTTTGATATTCAAAATTATTTAATTTATATTTTCCCTCTTTTAAAGCGTGCGTATCGAATTGCGCAGTTTCAATAATTATCTTTGTAACCGGTAAAATTTTATTAACCATTTTAATCATTTTTATATGCATTTCGACATTTTCTTGAATAGATGGAGGAAGCCATCCGTCTTTTCTCTTCCTATTGTCAAATCTTGGTTTCCTATAACGTGTTTTTCTGTTTCTCCGGGTCCTTCTATAAGATGCTCTCTTCGTCATCCTATCAACTATTAAAGAAGTTTTTGTTTTGGCTTCTGCCTGAAATAAGACTCTGTTTCCACACACAGCAGCTATTCCAATGTTACTGCTTCCTGTGTCAATTCCTAAAACAACTTTGTTTTTATAACCGGATGCTCCAAATTTTAACTTAATAGTAAAAGGTTCATATTCAAAAACTTCTGCTTTTTCATTTTTTAACAATTTTTTTGCTTTACTTGCTTTGCAAGGCATTAATGGTTTTTCGTTTTTATTAACTACATATACTAACTTTTTCATCTTAAATCTCCTTTTTGTAAATAACTGGCTAATATAGAGCCAGTCCTCTTTAAAAGAGGTATGGTTCCCCTCGCCAATGTTATCGATAGCACGTTCCTTACCTTCCTCCTTGCTATTTGGGAGGTCTAGTCCGGACACAGGGTCTAAAGCTGGGGAAGCACTCTAGAGTGTGATAGCCTATCTTTTTTCGCAAACACCCCGTTTGTTTCTGCGGGAAAACAGTTTGCGAAAAAAGGTAATTCTTTTTAACTTTATCGATAACGTAGTCCCAGTTATTTGCATCCCTTATCAAATAACGTTTCTCGGACTTAGGCTGCTAACATAGCAGTGGTTAGCTGCATTCTTTGCTTAAGCTTTGAATAGTAGCATGTTAGGGGGAATGACGATATAAAAGCCCTTGAGTTAATTTTTCGTTGCAACTGCTTAAGCTTTGAATAGTAGCATGTTAGCTTAATACCTGGTTTCCAATAGCTGCTCTTTGGCCTGCGTTGCAACTGCTTAAGCTTTGAATAGTAGCATGTTAGAG
>PWJC01000010.1 GCA_003560165.1 Bacteroidales bacterium | reverse complement strand
AGTTGAAAAGTTTAAGTAGCATATATTCAGACTCTTAAACTCTTAAACGCTTAAACTCATAAACTCTTAAACTTACTTTCTTCCACCTTCCACCTTCCACACAAACATGGATCTTTTCCACAGAACATTCGGCGATGAGGGCCACAGTCCGCTGATCATACTGCACGGGTTGTTCGGGATGTCCGACAACTGGGTGAGTATTGGAAAGCGCATTGCCGACGAATCCTTTCGCGTAATCATCCCCGATATGCGCAACCACGGCCGGTCGGGGCACAGCGAGGTATTCAACTACCCCGCCATGGCCGACGACCTGCTGGAACTCATGGACAAGCTCGGGCTGGAAACGGCCTCCCTGCTCGGACATTCGATGGGAGGAAAAGCCGCCATGCAGTTTTCGCTCGATCACCCCGGCCGGCTCGATAAACTGATCGTGGCCGACATCGGCCCCGCATCGGGCAGCCACGGCAAACCCCATGGCCGATTGCTCGAATCGCTGATCCGCCTTGACATGGGAAGTTTGCGCGATCGCAGGGAATTGGCCGCTGCCTTGCGCGAGGTTATCCCCGACGACCGGTTGCGGGCTTTTTTTAAAAAGAACATCGAACAGAAAATAGGGGGTGGTTTTCGCTGGAGGATCAACCTCAGGGCCATACAGGAGAATCTGGACGAAGTATTTGCCGCTGTGGAAACCGACCAGCCTTTTGAAAAGCCGGTCTTATTTCTCCGTGGCGGGAATTCTGATTATGTCGGGGAAAAGGATGTTTCACTCATCAAATCGCTGTTCCCCAACTCCAGGATCAGGACCATCGAGGGGGGCAGTCACTGGCTGCATGCCGAATACCCGGATGAGTTTGTCAGGGAGGTTTTGTTCCACTTGGGACAATAGGGCATGCCAGAAATGCACGAAGGTTTCCCTGGCATTTACAGGGTGAACCCTTTGCCCTGGTAGAATTCCAGTATTTTGGTCATAAACACGAATTCGTACATCGACTGAAGGGCGTTTATCCTGGCCCTGTCAGCGCGCACCCTGGCTTCGTTGTATTCGATGGTGCTCGCCACACCCAGGTTAAAACTTTGTTCGGTATGCCGGAACGACTCAATGGCTGCCTCCCGGGTCTTGGTGGCGCTGATGTATTGCTGGTAAGCGGCCTGGGCATCGGCATGGGCATGGTTAATGACCCGGCTGATGTCATTTTTCGAGCGTTGGTATCCCAGTTTTGACTGTTCGAGATCGATGCGCGAATTCTGCACATTGGTCCGCACATTGAACTGGTTAAACAGGGGGATGTATAAACTGAGTTGTATTGCACGGTAATAGTTATCATTCAGCTGGTCCATGTAGGGAATGGTTTCCAAAGCGGGCTGCCCGTTGCCGCCAAGGTTCATGGACTGCCGCAATGCCGGTGAGCCGTACATGCCCGGCACATCGCCAGGGTTATTGACCACCGGCCTTTTGGCCGCATCCGAATACCGTGTTCCCAATGAAGCGTTCAGGGTCAGGGTGGGATACCTTTGTCCCCTGGTGATGGCAAGGCCCTTTTCGGCCATCGATATACGTTCGCGGGCTCCGAGTACTCCCGGTTCGGTCAGCAGGGCACGTTCAACGATCTGGTCGGGGCTGTTGAGCAGCTGTACCTCATCTACCTGCAAGTCGGGCCGTTCGATGGCAAAGGACATGGACGGATCCAGCTCCAGCAGCATCATCAGTTCGAGGTAGGAGAGTTCCAGCTGGTTTTCGGTGGCGATCATAGTTTCTTCGTGGCCTGCAGCGGTTGCTTCCATGTCGAGCACGGCTCCGCGACTCACCGTGCCCCCTTCCAGAAGGATGCGGGTACGTTCCAGTTGCTGCTGCACCACCTCGAGTTGCTCCCTGCTTACCTCTGCCATATCCTTGAAGTACAGTACCTGGAGGTAGGCATTGGCAATGGCCAGGATGATGTCGTTCTCCATGCGTCCGGTATCGTATTTGAAGGCGGTATGCCTCGACAGGTTGTACCGTATGTTGTTGATATTCCGGAACCCGGCAAACAGGTTGTAGCTGCTGCTTACCTGGATATTCTGGGAAGTAATGCGTTGTGTAAAGACCTCATTGGTCACCTCGTCGATGTTCCGGCCAAAGTTCATTCCGCCCGAACTTCCTGCATTCAGCGAAGGGAATATATTGGCATAGCTCTGGAAGAGTTCGTTGCCGCTTCGTTCGGCCTGAAGCCGCTGACGACGGATGTCGATGTTTTTTTCAAGGGCGTGGTCGATGCATTGCTGCAGGCTCCAGACTGTTTGCCCCTTGCTTTGGGAAGGGGTGAGTGCTGTCAGTATGATGATCAGGATGGTGAGGGTTTTCGTATTCATGGTATTCGTTTGTTTATGCCGGCTTACGCACATAGGGGCATGCCATGGCAGGTGGTTTGCCCAAAGGATGAGCGAAAAATATGCCAACGGCTTTAAACATCGGAATAACAAGGTGATAGGAATTCAGGGGGAAGGTCAAATTGGCTGGGATGGTGTTCGCAATCCAACAGCAAACGTACGATAGCGGACACCAGCTTGTTCAGAAGTGCAGGGTGAAACGGCTTCCTTTGCCGGGTTTGGATTGTACGGTGATGTTGCCTTTGTGCAGCCTCATGATCTCTCTCGAAAGGCTGAGGCCGATGCCGGACCCTTCTTTTTTTGAGGTAAAGAAAGGCACGAAGATCTGCTCCAGGTTGTCGGGCTTGATTCCATAGCCGTTATCGGTCACCGATATTTTGACCCGTCCCAGGCCTTCGGCGGTAGCCAGCACCCTGATCTGGGGGGCTGTGCTTTCCTGAACCGCGTGGATGGCATTGATGACCAGGTTAATGAGCACCTGCTCAATGAGGTCGGGATCGGCCGTGAGCATCAGACCGGGCGGAACCACACTGACATGACACTGGATTTTGCGGTCTTCAATTTTGGGGTAGAGCAATTGCTCCACATTGTTCAGGAGTTCCTGAACCGGAAAATGACGGAAGCTTGGCTTGGGAATGCGGGTCAGGTTGCGGTACACCTGAACAAAGTTCAGCAGTCCCTGACTCCGGCGTTCGATGGTGCGAAGGGCACTCTGTGCACTTTCCACATCGTCGGTGTCGATCTCCTGCCTGAGGCTGACCCTCTTTTCGTCGATCAGGAGTTCCTTTACGGTAGATGACAGGGAAACGATGGGGGTGATCGAATTCATGATCTCGTGGGTGAGCACCCTGATGAGCTTCTGCCACGAGTCCATTTCCTTTGCTTCCAGCTCGTTGTGAATGTTTTGCAGAGACACCAGCACATAGTCGTCCTTTTGCATCCTGAACTCGGTGGCCCGGACCGAGAGCTGCAGCATCTCGTTTTCGGTGAATACCTTGAGCAGTTCGCTGTCGCCGGCCCTGATGTTCAGAAGCAGGTCGGCCAGGTTTTTATCGACCTTTCCCAGCTCGCTGATGTAACGCAGGTTGGAAAAGGGGAACATCCGCTTGAAGGCATTGTTGACCATGTCGACCTGTCCGTTCTTCATGAACACGATGATGCCGATGCTCACGTGCTGCACAACGGTTTGCAGGTAGTTGAAATGTTCTTCCTTGGCCGCCCTGGTTTTTTGGAACTCTGAAATAACCTGGTTAAAGGCGTGGTTCAGTTCGTCAAAACTCTTGCCCAGGCCGTGGTCGGAAAACGAGGACGAAAAATCGGAGTGGCGGATGGAGTCGAAAAAAACCGCGAGTTTGCGGTTGGTGCGTTCGACATACCTGACAATGGCCACCACCTGGAGGACAATCAGCAGTAACAGAATAATGGAACTGATCACCAGCTCCTGCCGCCTGACAATTGTCAGCAACACCACAACCGACAACATGATCAGGAGCAGGCGCGCGACCACGTTGAAGCGAAAGTTCTTAAAGTTCATACTTCTCTATCCTTCGGTACAGGGAAGCGCGGGTGATGCCCAGCTCTTTGGCTGCCTTGCTGATGTTGCCACCGTGTTTGTCGATGACCTTGCGGATGAGCATTTTTTCGGTGGCTTCCAGATTGGTGGCATCGGCGGTCACCCCCTTGCCGGTTTTTTCTTTTTCCTGAGAAAGAAAAAAGTCGTGGGGCTGCAGCACATTGGAATCGCTCATGATGACGGCCCGTTCAACAGCATGCTGCAACTCCCGGATATTGCCCGGCCAATGGTGCTTCTCCAGCCGTTTCAGGGTTGAAGTGTGCAGCCGTTTGTTGGGCATTTTGTACTTTTTGCTGTAGATCTCCAGAAAGTGGTTTACCAGCGGGGGGATGTCTTCGGTGCGCTCGCGCAATGGCGGCAGGGTGATCTCTACTGTATTGATGCGGTAAAGCAGATCCTGCCTGAAGGTGCCCTGTTCCACCATCTGGTATAGGGGCATATTGGTGGCGCAAACCAGCCGGACATCTATGGGGATCTCTTTGACCGAGCCCAGCCTCACGACCTTTCGGTTCTCGAGCACGCTCAGGAGCTTCGACTGCAGCGGCTGGCTGAGGTTGCCGATCTCGTCGAGGAAGATGGTGCCTTTGTTGGCGGCCTCGAACCTGCCTGCACGGTCTTCGCGCGCATCGGTGAACGCCCCTTTCTTGTATCCGAACAACTCGCTTTCAAACAGGGTTTCGCTGATGGCTCCCAGGTCGACGCTGATAAATACCTCGTCTTTTCGTTCCGAGGCCCGGTGCAGGGCACGGGCAATGACCTCCTTCCCGGTGCCGTTCTCTCCGAGTATGAGCACGTTGGCATCAGTAACGGCTACCTTTTGCACCGTATTGAGTACAGAAAGCATGCCCTGGGATTCGCCGATGATATGGCTGTAGGGTTGGTCGCCCTGCTCCATCAAAAACTTCTGCTTCGAACGAAGGTCCTGCAACTCCTTTTTTGATCGCTGGGCTTCGAGGGTGGCACAGATGGTGGCCTTGAGTTTCTTGTTGTCCCAGGGCTTGAGCATAAAATTGGTGGCTCCCTCCTGAATCCCCTGAACGGCCAGTTCGATATCGCCATAGGCAGTGATCAGCAACACGGCGATGGTGGGGTCCATTTCGATGATCTTGTTCAGCCAGTAAAAACCTTCCTTGCCGCTGGTGGCATCGCGGGAGAAATTCATGTCGAGCAACACCATGTCGTAGTTGTTGTTCTTAAGCAACATGGGAATGTTGTTGGGGTCGTTGTCGGTATGCACGACCTTGATGTGTTGCTTCAGAAACAGCTTGGCGGCCAGCAATACGTCTTCATCGTCGTCGATAATCAGCAATTTGGCATTCAGTTTGTCCATGGCAATAGGTCTTGGGGCACTAAAATCGAATTCTGTTACGCACAAAGATAAAATTTCTGCCAATAGGTCGTGCACGCATTGCAGTTAAATAAAATCTTTCTATTTTTAGCCGCCAAATGAACTTCGACTCCTTATTATTTATCCAAACACATTCATACCATGAGCAAACACCATGATCTGGCGAGACTGATGCCACGACGGAAGTTTCTTGAAATGGGGCTGAAGGGCGGTATGGTCATTGCCGTCGCACCTCCCTTGCTGTCGAAGATGATCTCTTGCAGCGGTCCGGTAACGGCCCCCGCCCTCGATATGGACAAGGCTAGCCTCGACAGGGTGATCAGCAGGGCCCTGCAGCACGGTGGCGATTTTGCCGATGTCTATCTGGAGAGCCGCAATTCGCGGCAGATCATCATGGAAGAATCCATGTTCAAAAGCGGGCTTTACGGCATCAGCCAGGGTGCAGGTGTCCGGGTGATCGCCGGCGACAAAACCGGTTATGCCTATACCGAAGACATCACCGAAGAAAACCTGATGCGTGCAGCCGATATCGCATCCTATGTGGCCCGTAGCGGGAAGCCGATCGCCCCGGTGAATATCGCGGAAACAAAACGCGACTCCTTTGTGAGCGTGGTAAAACCCCTTGAGGAGATTGCCGATTCCCGGCGAATCGGGATGATGCAGCGCGCCAACCAGGCTGCCCTCGATTACGATCCCCGCATCCGCATGGCCCTGATCGACTACAGCGACCAGGTGCGCAGCCGGGTGATCGCCAACAGCGAAGGACTCTACCTGAGGGACGAGTTGCCTTTGATCTTCTTCATCGTTCAGACCATGAGCGACGACGGGTCCAACCGCCATATGTCGCGCGAGCGGATCAGCGAGCACAGCGGGTTTGAATTGTTCGAAAAGGAGACCCCCGAATCGGTGGCCCGTCGTGCAGCCAGGGAGTCCATTGCCATGCTCGATGCGGAGGATGCTCCTGCCGGGATGATGGATGTGGTGATGGAGAATGGCTGGGGAGGCGTGCTCATCCACGAGGCAGTGGGCCATCCGCTGGAGGCCGACAACATTGCCCGGGGTATTGGCGCCTTTACCGGAAAGGTTGGGCAGAAGGTGGCCACCGATGTCTTTACCATGGTCGACGACGGCACCCTGCCCAACTTCAGGGGCACCATCAATTTCGACGACGAGGGCACCCAGGCACAGCGCAATGTCCTTATCGAGAAAGGCGTTCTGAAAGGCTACATGACCGATGTGCTCACCGGCAGGCAGCTCGACCTGCCCCGTACCGGAAACGGGCGCAGGGAGTCGTTCAGGTACATCCCCATCCCCAGGATGACCAATACCTTTATCGAGCCCGGAAAGGACCGCCCGGAAGACATCCTGGCCGACACCAAAAAAGGGATCTATGTGCAGAGCCTCAGCGGCGGCAGCGTGAATTCGGTAACAGGGATGTTCAACTTTACCTGCAGGGAGGCCTATCTGATCGAGAACGGACGCAAGACCCGGCCCATCAAAGGCGCCACCCTCATCGGTTCCTGCCTCGGCGTGATACAGAGTATCGATGCCGTGGGCAACGACCTGGACTTTGGCCCGGGCATTTGCGGAAAGGGACAATCGGCCGAGGTGACCGCCGGACAGCCCACCCTGCGCATCCGCGGGATCAACGTCGGGGGCTCCAGGGCCTGAGGTAGGTAGTAGGTAGTAGGTAGTAGGTAGTAGGTAGGAAGAAAGAAGTTGAAGAGTTGAAAAGTTGAAGAGTTGAAAAGTTGAAGAGTTGAAAAGTTGAAGAGTTGAAAAGTTGAAAAGTTGAAAAGGTTAATGACTAAAATTAAACACTTAAACTCTTAAACTTTTAAACCTGTTTGGGGTTTTCCGGGGTTTTAACTGTCGCACTGCCTACAGACAATGAATAAACGACATTTCGACTTTTCAACCAGTTCTTGTTTCCGAAAAAATAAAAAGATAACATATGAATGTTCATGATTTAGCAGAAAGACTGGTCAGGCGCGGACTTCGCTTCGGTGCCGATGATGTGGAAATATATGTCCAGACCAGCAGGAACCTGTCGGTGCGGGTTCGCAATGCAGACATCGAAACCATACAGGAAGCCGCCTCCGGCGGCGTGGGTTTTCGCGTACTGGTGAATGGCAGCATGGGGTTTAGCCATTGCAACGACTTCAATGAAAAGGCATTGGATGAAACCATGAAAAAGGCCATTGCCTTCGCCAGGCTCACCACCCCAGACGAATTCAATGCCCTGCCAGGCAACTTGCCCCACCACGATGTGGAGGGTCTGTACGACCCCTCGATTGCCGGGATCGACACCGGCAAGAAAATCGACATGGCCCTCGAACTCGAGGAACTGACCATGCAGGATGCCAGGGTGACGCACAGTTCTGGGGCTTCGTTCGGCGAATGGGAGTCGGAGATGGTGATCGCCAATTCTCACGGTTTGCTGAAAAGCTACCGCTCTTCGTCGTGCTCGGTGGGGGTGAGTGTGGTGGCCCAGAAAGGAGATCAACGCAATACCGGGGGCAGGTCTACTTCGCGACGTTTCTTTGCCGACCTGGAGCCTTTGGATGAAGTGGCTGCCGAAGCAGCGAAGAGGGCTTGGGAAATGCTCGATCCGCAGATGGTGCGCACCCAGCGTGCCCCGGTGATCTATGACCCCAGGGTGGCCCGTTCGCTGATCGGCGGCATCATTTCGGCCATCAACGGCGACAGGGTGAACCAGGGGGCGAGCTTTCTTCAGGATTCCCTCAACGAGCCCTTTGCTTCAGAACTGCTCACCATCGTCGACGACGCTACCCGTGCCCGTGGGCTGGGGAGTAAGCCATTCGACGGCGAAGGGATGCCGGCATTCAAAAGGACCCTGGTTGAGCAGGGAGTGCTCAAGGGGTTTTTGCACAACACCTATTCGGCTAAAAGGGCCGGCACCGAAAGCACCGGGAATGCCTCCAGGGGTGGGTTTACGCGGCTGCCCGGCATCGGCACCCACAACCTGTATGCGGAGCCCGGACAGCATACCCCCGAACAGATCATTGCAAATACGCAACGGGGCTTGCTGCTCACCGGGGTTACCGGTTACGGGATCAATGCCGTGAACGGCAATTACAGCGGTGGTGCCAGCGGGTTCTGGATCGAGAACGGACAGATCGCCCATCCGGTTCAGGGGCTGACCATTGCCGGCAGCGCCCGCGACATCCTTCAGGGCATCGACATGATGGGCAACGATGTCGACATGAGCCTGTCCTTTACGGCACCCACCTTCAGGATAAGGGAGATGCAGATCGGGGGAGCGTAAATAACCGGCAACTTTCAGCCACAGATCACTCAAGACAATTGGCCGGGCGGCCGAACACCCCCGGACAATTGCCTTTTAAAATGCCCAGGCTGAAGGAAATATAAAAATCTGCCCCCCTGAAGTCACCCGCAGCCAGCAGGCTTCGCAGGCTGGTGGTGCCCAGTCTCAGATTCCACACCCTGACCGAAAGCCCCAGCAGGGGTTCTCTGTACCGGTACAGGGTGAGGGGAAGCCCCAACTCGAACCACCGGTTTTCAAACCTCGGGGCCAGGCTCAGATAAGCAGGTCCCGAAGGGCCGTTCTGGCTTAATGAAACAGGGCCCATGCCCAGGGCATGAACAAAAATATTGCTGCCGGCATGATAGTCGATCTGCAGACTCAGGGTGGAGGGTAGTCCCATCGAAAACGCCCGGTCGGCCCTCAGCGAATCGGTGCTGCCCGTAAAATAGATGCCGATCTCGTCGATGAATTCGCCGATGTTGGCGGCATGGTGAAAATGGGTAGACTGTCCGGGGGTGCTCGATGCCTCTTCCGCAATCAGGTAACGGATATTTTTGGTATAGCGGATGCGTCCGGCATCGAGCAGCGACACTCCGAAGCGGAAACGGTAGGGCACATAGGGTGTTTCGCAGGGCGACGCCCGCCCCCACCGGATCTGCCCGGTAAAACGTCTGCGCTCACGTGCGAAGCGGTTTGACGGGATGCTGTAGGTGACGCCTGCATCAACCGAGAGTCCTCTGCCGGCGATTGCCCCTGCCGGAGAAAAGGGGCTGTTTGTGTTGTAGTCGAGCGGAAGGGAAATGCCCATGTCGGCGGTCAGCGAATGGATGTCGAGCGCGCTTCCGCCTCGGTCGGCATACTCCACCTGGCTGTTTTTGTAAAACAGTCCGTGAATCCCCTGGTTGAACTTTACAGAAAGCCCTGCCGCCAACTGATGCCCGGGCCGGTCGACAATCAGGCCTGCGTACGAAGCGGCCCATTCGAGCCAGCTCATCGAATGCAGCCAGAAGGGTTCTGTGTGCTGATAGCTTTGGTCGGGATAGGGGGGGTGGCCGTGGAGGATCATAAAGGACACCTCATAGGGCAGCTGGCTGGCCGAGCTGGCCGTCCGCAGTCCCTCCGAAAGGGCGAAGGCGTGGCGGCCATGCACAAACAGCACCGATGGGCCGGTGATGCGGGCATTCAGATGGAGGTATTTGTTCGCCTTCGGACGGGTTGCCACCAAACGGCCCTGTTTTTCTTCGTCCTGATCCCGGCCTTGGGGAAGGGCGGCACCGGGGTTGCTCCAGAACCCCCTGTGGGTGTATTCGCTCCCGGGCACAAAGGCCATGTTGTTGCGAAAAAACAACTGACCGCCCAGCAGTTTCACCTCCAGGAAATGCCTCGACATCACCATAACGGAGGGGTTGAATTTGCCTCCGGCAAGACCGCTGTGGTCGCCGAACCCTTGTCCGGACATGCCCCTGGCCACGGGGGGCAAAAGCAGCAGCAGCCCTGACAGCAGCCAGGCCGGAGTTACCGGCAGGAAACAGAAGAAACGATGGTACTTGCTCCATCTCATGGGTGCAAAGGTATGGGTTTATCCCGGCCTGGTAAGAAAAACAAGGTTTCATTCAACTGCCTGATTGCCCGATAAAGCAAGCTGCCGTTTTGATTTTTGCATAATTTTTTGTAAGTTGTGGAAGGTGGAAGATAGTAAGTAGTAGGTAGTAGGTAGTAGGTAGGAAGAAGAAAGTTGAAAAGTTGAAAAGTTGAAAAGTTGAAAAGTTGAAAAGTTGAAAAGTTGAAAAGTTGAAAAGTTGAAAAGT
>PWJC01000159.1 GCA_003560165.1 Bacteroidales bacterium | reverse complement strand
GTTTCTATGGTAAACAGCCCATCGGGTGTGGTTTCACCGTCTTTGATATTCAGTGTGTCGAGTAGTTCGTCGGTAATGGCCGTAACACTTTGCACATGACAGGCTGTTCCGTGGCACATTTTGACAATGTACTTGCCTGCGGGCTCCAGCCTGAACTGGGCATAGAAAGTGGCCACCCCGTACATTTCGTTCAACGGCAGCCCGGTAGCCAGATGTATTCGTGTGAATACAGCCTTTGGCAGGTATCCGTAAATGTCTTGGGTGCCTTGCAGCAGGGGGATAAGGTTGCCCTTTTTGTACCTGAGATTTTCCAGCAGGGCGTCCATCAGCCTCAGGTCTACCTCTTTTTGGGTTTCCGGCTGGCTGTCGTTGGTTTTTTGGATCCGTCGAATGCGCATAGGGTAGTGTGTTGTTGAATACTGGCGAAAAATACGGAAAAAAACAGGGGGCCGCCAAAATAATGATTGCGATTTTATTTTAACAAAAAATTTGGAAGTATCAAAATATTTACTATGACAATATCCCTTGGGGAGCGGGGCCAGAAAAAGCAGGGCCGGATGCTGTCTGCATCCGGCCCTGTGAATAGGGAGGAAAACCCCATTGATACCTGGAATATCATCAGATTACGCCCTGGTCGATCATGGCATCGGCTACCTTGATGAAACCAGCGATATTGGCGCCTTTTACATAATTGATGTAGCCGTCCTCTTCCTGTCCGTATTTTTTGCAGGCTTCGTGAATGTTCTTCATGATCAGGTGCAACTTTTCCTCCACCTCTGCGGAGGGCCAGTTCAGCTTCATGGCATTCTGGGTCTGCTCCAGGCCGGATGTGGCCACACCACCTGCATTTGCTGCCTTTCCGGGCCCGTAAAGGATCTTGGCTGCCTGGATAATCTCAACGGCCTCTGCTGTGCAGGGCATATTGGCCCCTTCCGAAATGGCCATCACCCCGTTTTCGACCAGTTTTTTGGCATCTTCTGCGTCCAGTTCGTTCTGGATGGCACAGGGCATGGCAATGTCCACTTTCTGCTCCCAGGGACGCTTCCCTTCAAAGAACTGGGCATTGGGGAATTCGTAGGTATAGGGTTTTACGATGTCCTGGTTGGAAGCGCGGAGTTCAAGCAAGTAATCGATCTTGTCGCCCGAAATGCCGTCGGGGTCGTATACGTACCCATCAGGACCACTGATGGTCACTACCTTGGCACCCAGCTGGGTGGCTTTGGTAATTGCGCCCCAGCTAACGTTGCCGAACCCTGAAACAGCCACGGTTTTGCCCATGATCTTTTCGCCAACGGTCTTCAGCATTTCTTCGGCAAAGAATACAGCGCCATAACCGGTGGCTTCCGGGCGGATCAGGCTGCCGCCCCAGTTGCGTCCCTTTCCGGTAAATGTACCCGTATGCTCGCCGGTTAGTTTCTTGTACATACCGTACATATAACCGATCTCGCGGCCACCTACCCCAATGTCACCTGCCGGGATGTCGGTATCGGGACCGATGTATTTGTAAAGCTCGGCCATGAAAGCCTGGCAAAAACGCATGATCTCTGACTGAGACTTGCCTTTGGGGTCAAAATCGGAACCCCCTTTGGCCCCGCCCATGGGCAATGTGGTCAGGCTGTTCTTGAAGATCTGCTCAAAGCCCAGGAACTTCAGCCCGCTCAGTGTGACGCTTGGGTGGAAGCGGCAGCCTCCTTTGTAGGGTCCGATCGCATTGTTAAACTGAACACGGTAGCCGCGGTTTACATGTACCTTGCCTTTGTCGTCCATCCACTGAACTTTAAAGGAGATCACCCTGTCGGGTTCGGTGATCCGTTCAATAATATTGGCAGCCTGGTATTTCGGGTTTTCCTCCACCACATCGATGATGGTTTCCAGCACTTCTCTTGCTGCCTGCAAAAACTCTTTTTCGCCCGGATTCTTGCGTTCCAGGTCTGACATTATTTTCTCTAAATTCATAATGGAGTGTTTTAATAAATTTGTACTAAAGGGTGCTGTTAATTAATTAGCAATTCCGCGACGAATTTAGGCCAATTTTGCCGATATAGCAAAGGAATATGGGAAATTATTTTTCTGGTTTTAAAACGATTCCGGTTTTCTGGCTGCCATCGATCTTAATGACCAGAGGCGTGGAAAAACGAAGATGTCTCAGGTAGCGGTCTTCGTATTCTGCCGGCTGCCTGTCCAGGAAATCTACATCGTAGAACCCCTCTTTCAGGTAAGGGTTGATGGTGAAGTAACCCACGTGGAAGGAAGTGAGGTTCTGGAAAAAATGGGTTCCCTGGCTGGGGTCGATGTGAAAATGCTTCATCCCCACTTCCGCGATCAACCTTGCAGAACTGATCTGAGCCCACTTTACAGGGATGCCAAGCCAGGGATCGTTCGATCCCCACCGCCCGGGCCCTACCAGAATGTAATTTCTTTTCTCCCTGGCAAGCCGGGCGTTGAGCTTGCCAATTACCCCGGCAATTTCATTGGTGTGCGACGGATCGAAGGTATCGGGTTTTACATAAATGAAATCGTGAATGGTCTCGATGATGCCGTTACCCAGGGCATTTTGGCTGATAAGAATGCTTTCTTTGGGTTTGCACAGCTTCAGCTTGATACGGTTCTTTTCCTGGGTTTCAACCACCGGCCTGATCTGCAGAAAATGAAAATGACGCAGCTCTCCGCGGCTTACATCGAGGGTGACGGCGAATTCGATCTCCACCTGGTTATTCATTTCCCGTTGCCCGATCTTCAGGAGTTTCTGCAGAATGTCGGCCAGGGGAAAACTGCCATGCTTCAACACATTGGCAAAGGTGATGATCCTGGATCCTTTTTCGTACAAACCGTCGCGGATGATCTGGTCTTCGTAGTCGAAGGTAGAGGTCACATATTTCAGCGAAGATTCGGCGTCTAATTTGCGAATGTTGAGCTTGTGCATGTTGATGGTCTCATCAACGGCCGGCCTGAATTTATCCGGGTCCAGGTCGAGACTGTAGAACTCCCGCTGGCTGTCGCGAAGCGCAATTTCGGTATTGGCCAGCTGTAAGGCCTTGTGGGGGTATTTGGGGCAGAACCTCATGGAAACTCCCCCGTCTACGATGGTCTTTCCCAGGCCAAAGGCGATGTTGGCCACGCCGTCTTCGTATTTTTCATGCTCTATCGGGTAGAAGTTGACCGAACGGGCCACCCCGCTGATGGTAGGGTAAAACATGCTTCCGTACGAGCGTCCCGATACTTCCTGTATGACTACTGCCATTTTTTCTTCGTCGATCACATTGGAGGTGGCTTCGATGTATGATTTGCTCTCCTGGAAGAAAACAGAGGCGTAAACGCTCTTGATGGCTTGCTCCAGCTGGGTAACCCTTACGTTGTGCTCGGGATGGTTGTTGGATATCATATAGGTCGAATACACTCCGGCAAATGGCTGGTAATGACTGTCTTCGAGCAGGCTGGATGAGCGAATGGCCAGGGGCGACTTAAAGGAATCGATCACCTCCCTGGCAAAGGATTTCATCCTGGAAGGGGTTTTGCTGTAAACGAAGCGTTCGAGCACTTCTTCGTCGCTGTTGCTTTCAAGGGCAAAATCGTAGAGGTCATTTTCCTCCATGAACTCGTCGAATATGTCGGTGGTGAACACCACTGTGCGGGGGATGGCTACCGTAACCCCTTCCCAGTGGTTGGTGATCTTGTATTTGTTTATTACCGAATCGATAAAGGCCAGCCCCCGTGCCTTGCCTCCCAGCTGACCGTCGCCCAGCCTCGTGAAGATCGCGTATTCGTCCAGGTGGCTGGCAATGATGCCCCGGCCCTTGGTGCGGCGGTAGTTGGCGATGGTATCGATGAGGTAGCTGCGTATTTCCTCAACATTGCCAAAGTCATCCCGGCTTTTGTCGGCAAAAACATTTGCGATCGAGAACAGGGCCCTTGCCTTGAGCCAGCGCGAAAAATGATTGTTCGATACATGGTATTCGAGTACTTTCGGAGCGATCCGGCTGATCTTCACCTGCAGGGAATGCAGGTTGTTGGCCCGGCTCACCTCCATGCCGGTTTCCGGGTCCTTGAACACGAAATCGCCAAATCCGTAATTTTGCTTTATGTAATGTTTGAGTTCGAGCAACAGGGTCTTGGAGTACTTGTCGATGAAGCTGACAGCGATGTCTTTGTTGATCCGTGCATCCCACTTTTCGGACGACTGCAGCAGGATGGGGATCTGCTTGTTGTTCCTGCGGATATGCCTGGCCAGCCTGACCCCGGCCTGGTCGTCCCGGCTGCCTTCGCGTGCATAACTGATATCCGAAATAATGCCCAGCAGATTGTCTTTGTGCTTTTTGTAAAAGCCCAGGGCCTCTTCGTAGGTTTTGGCCAGCAGTATCTTCGGACGGGCCCGCATCCTGAGGGTCTTGCGGTGTTCGTTGAGCCCCTCGGTCATCAATTCGTTGGTCTGATCAAAAATCACCTGGTAAATGGTCGGCAGGTAGGACGAATAATACCTGATCGAATCTTCGACCAGCAAAATGGCCTGCACCCCGACACGTTCTATGTCGAATTCCGCGTTCATCCGGTCTTCGAGCAGTTTGATGATGGCTAGCAAAAGTCCCGGGTTGCCCAGCCAGGAGAATACATAGTCGATCGAGCTGAGGTCTTCGTCGCGGAGTTTGATGGATACTTCCCGCGAAAAATGGGTCAGTACCACAATGGGGATACTCGGATATCGTTTCTTTACCCTGCGGGCCATCTCAAAGCAATCGATCCTGCCCACGTTCAGCATGGTGATTACCAGGTCAAACTGCTTTTCCTCCAGCAGCCTGAAGGCTTCTTCGGTCGAGCTAGCCTGGGTGAACTGAGGGGGGTACCTCAGGTTCTTTGAAGTGTATTCGAGGAATATCTTCTCGTTGATGCGGCCGTCTTCTTCCAGCATAAAGGCATCGTAGTTGCTGCAAATGAGCAGCACATTGATGATCCGCTTCTGCATCAGGTGTTCATAGGATATTTCCTTGAACTCGTAGGTGTCGGTAGCGAAACTCTCGTCGTATTTGTATTTGGAATACTTTGTTATCATGCTGTGGGAATGGGTCCGGGGTTTTCGGCCTGTTTGTCGTGGCCGTTGTCAAAATAGATCAGCGAGGCGCGTTTTTTGCCGTCCATGATCACCTCCAAGGGCTGTTCGAAACGGACATGCCGCAGGTATCTTGTCTGCCTGACAAGGGGGGCTTCATTGAGCACATCCCAGTTGATGTAATCGATCAGGTCGTTGTGCTTTACCGAGAAATAGCCCACGTTCATCGAGATCACATTGTGAAAGAAATGGGAGCCGAGCGAGGCATCCAGGGCAAAATCCTCCATGCTCATCTCCACAATGATGCGGGCATTGGATATCTGCGACCAGTTTACCGGAATGCCGATAAAGCGGTCGCGGGTTCCCCAGCGGCCCGGTCCGATCAGGATGTATTTTTTGTCCTGTCCGGACATTTCCGCATTGATCTCTTCTATCTCGTCGCGGATCTTTTCGGTTTTCAGTTTGTCGAAACGTTCCGGATCGACATAAACCACGTCGTACAGCTCAGAGATGCGGCCGTTGCCCATGCCGTTTTCGCTGTAGAGCAGCAGGCGGTCGTTGTCGATTTTGTCAATATTGATATCGGTTTCGATGATGTTCTTGATCAGGGGCTTGATCTGTAAAAGATAGAAGGATGCCTGACCTTCCCTGTTTTTTTCCAGGTCGACGGCAAATTCCATCTCAATGGGGGTGCCCATCGATTCAGAAATGATGTCGAGCAGCACCTCAATGGTCCTGGCCAGGGGAATGTAGTCATATTTGAGGATGTTGGCAAAGTTCAATACCCTGGGGCCCGGATCGCTTATGCCGGGCAAGGTCCTTTCGCTGTTGAAATCGTAAACCGAAGCGCAGTGTTTGAGGGTGCCGTGTTGTTCCGACTGGGAAATCTCCAGCTTGATCAGCCCGGCATCCTCGCCCTGGAGCAGGTCGGGTTTTTGCCTGGTCAGGTCAACGGCGTAGAAGTGTACCTGCGAGTTTTTGAACAACTCCTTCGGGGTATACATTTCCAGTTGCGGATGTGCCGGAGAGAAGCGGTAGGTCTTTTCTCCCTCTACTACGTATTTGCCTAGGCCGAGGGCAATGGAGGCAAAGCCTTCATCGGGCTTCATGTAAGAGTAAGGGTAGAAGTTGTACGACTGGGCAACCCCGCTGATGTGGGGATAAAAGCTGCCGTTGTATGGATGACCGACCACCTCCTGGATGATCACCGCCATTTTTTCCTCTTCGATCTTATAGTTCACTGCCTTGAAGTAGGCCATGGCCGTGGGAGAGAAAATGGAGGCAAACACCAGCTTGATGGCATTCATTACCTGTTCGAGCCGCACATTGAGCTCGGGGTGGTTATTGGGCAACAGGAAGGTGTCGAAAATGCCGGCAAAGGGTTGCATCAGGGAGTCTTCGAACAAGCTCGACGAACGGACGGCCAGGGGCTTTTCGATGATGGAAAGGTAAGCTTTGAGGCGTTTGCGCAGGGTGGGGGTGAGGCTGCCCTCCACAAAGAGTTTTTTGATCTTTTCGTAATCGGTTTCTCCGTATACTTTATTGTAAAGGTTGTTGTTGTGGATGAAACGCTCAAATTCTTCGGTGCCGATAATGGAAGTCCGCGGAGTGCATATCACGATGTCGGGGGCCAGCTCACTGAAGTTAAAGCTGTTGATGATCATGTTGATGAAGGCCAGACCACGGCCTTTCCCTCCCAGGGAGCCCGGCGAAAGGCTAACCACATTGGTCTTGTCCATCAGGGCCGATTCCTCGTAGTTGATCACCTTGCCCTTCTGCTTGTCGTGAATGCACTGCTCCACCACGCCGATCAGGTATTCGCGAAGGCTTCCCGGCGAGGAGAAATCCTCCACCTGCAGCGGCTTGATCCGTTTGGCGATTTGTATTTCGCCTCTTGCCATGAGCCAATGGCTGAAATGGTCCTTTTTTGCGTGATAGATCAGCGACTTTTCAGGGATGGTTTTCAAATGGGTCTGGAACTCCTTCATGGACCTGGCCACGGCGATGTCACGGCGACCTTCTTCGTCCTTGTATATGAAATGACCGAACCCCAGGTAGTAATTGATGAAACTCTGCAGGTCCTGCTTGAGTGTTTCGGAGTTCTTGTTGACAAAAGTCGATTGCAGTTTGTAGGCTTCGGTCGCGTTTTCGGGGTCGGACGATTGAAGGACCGTGGGCAGGTTGGGGGTGTGTTTCCTGGCGTACTCCACGAGTTTGAGGCCGGCCCGGGAATCCATCTTTCCGTCTTTTTCAAATTTGACATCAGAGATCAGGCACAACAGATTTTCCCTGTATTTGTTGTACAGCAAAACGGCCTCGTTGTAGCTCGAGGCCAGCAAGACCTTGGGTCTTACCCTCATTTTTAGTAGTTTGTAAAGCTCGTCGGTGTTCACCTCCTCAATCAGGTGCTGGGTCTGTTCGATCACAATCGAATACAGAATGGGCAGGTAGCGCGAATAATACTTGGCCGAGTCTTCCACCAGCAATATCACCTGGACCATCCCGATAAGGATGTCGTTTTCCACGTTCATCCGGTCTTCGTTGTACTTGACCATGGCCAGAAATACCTTGGAATCACCGTTCCACACAAACACCTTGTCGATGGAGGTAATGGGTTTTTTCCCGTCTTCGAAAAGGGCAATGTCGCTGTTGTTATTCAGCAGCATGTAGATGGGAATATTGTGGTAGATCTGTTTGATGATGCGGCTCAGCTGTATGGGTGTTGATTTTTCCACACCCATCATCACGATCACCATGTCGAAATGCTTCTCCTGCATTTTTTCGAGGGCTTCCTCGGGGGTGGATACCCCGGTGATGCGGGGGGCCGAGCTAAGGTTCAACTGGTAGTATTCGCCCGTGACCTGCTCAAAGAACCTGCCTTCCTGCTCAATGATATAGGCATCGTAGAGGTTGGCCACCAGCAGGATCTCCCTGACCTTGTATTGCATCAGGTCGTGGTAAATGTCGCGGTCCGAATTGTGCTTGTTCAGGAATTTCTGCAAAAGTTGCCGGCTCATGGCGGCGTGACTTGCAGGAGCATCTTCCCCGTCTTTCTGATCCTTTTCGGGTGCGGCCTTCTTGAGCAGTTCTTTGCCGATCCGGGTATTGAGGTGGCCGGTGATCAGGCTGCTCAGGTTGTTGATCAGATGCCGCTCTTCGATGAAAAAGGGTCCTTCTTCCTCTTCGGGAAAGTCCTTCTGGTAAAACACCTCGATGCTGCCCTCGGTGCCGTCGATGGTTTCAAAGGTCTTGCGCTGCACCCAGGGAGTTTCTTCCAGGTTTTTCCTGCTTTTAAACTCCTTTTCCCCATAGCGAATCCTGGCTGCCGCGTCTTCGGGATGCTGCCATGCCGGGGGCAGGATGTTCACTATGCTTTGCAGCATCTCATCCACGGGCTTTTCCTCCTTCAAGATGGAGGTGGTCTGGTGTATGGCTCCCAGCTCCTTGAGCCGCTCCTGTTTTTCGGCCAGCAACCTCCGGATATCTTCCTGGCTGATCACAGCCTTCTGATCGGACAGGTCATCTGTTTTATCCGTGATCTTGAGCGCCTTACGGGCGTTGCCGGCATCTTGCTTCATAAGCTTAACCTGATTGTATTTGTACTGCGTGAAATTACGAATTTATTCCCAACCCCGACGGCATGGCTCGGCTCACAGGGGATTAACTTAAATACGTTATTTGTTGATCAAGCTTCATCTCCTATATATATTCGTCTGCTTTTTCAGGCGTTGGTGAATTATTAAGAGCATGCGGTTGGTTTCATATAAAAATAATTGACATATGCAAGCAATAACCAAAATAAATATGTTTTTCACAAAATAACCTTCCGTTCATATAATAGCCTAACATTGTTTTGAAGATACAATCTATTATTCACGTTAATACAATCAAAAACAATGGATGCACAGGTAAAAAAGTTTATGGATTACGTGGTAGCGAAAAATCCCAGCGAAAGGGCATTTCACCAGGCCGTTCAGGAAGTGGCCGAAACCATCGTCCCCTTTTTGGACGAAAATCCTAAATACAAGGCGGCGAAAGTCTTTGAGCGGATGGTCGAGCCCGAAAGGGTCATCATTTTCCGCATTCCCTGGATTGACGACAAAGGCGAAGTGCAGGTAAACCGTGGATACCGTATTGAGATGAACTCAGCCATCGGCCCCTATAAAGGGGGAATGCGTTTTCACCCCACCGTTGATCTGGGCGTACTGAAGTTCCTGGCATTTGAACAGGTATTCAAAAACAGCCTGACCTCGCTGCCGTTGGGTGGGGGCAAGGGAGGGTCTGATTTTGACCCAAAGGGCAAATCGGATGTGGAGGTCATGCGATTCTGCCAGAGCCTGATGACCGAACTTTCGCGGCACATTGGTCCGGATACCGACGTGCCTGCAGGGGATATCGGTGTCGGGGGTCGTGAGGTCGGCTTCATGTTCGGTCAGTACAAACGGATCCGCAACGAATTTACGGGGGTGTTCACTGGCAAGGGCCTGGAGTATGGCGGCAGTTTGATCCGTCCGGAAGCCACCGGTTACGGTACGGTATATTTTGCCCAGGAAATGCTGGCCACCATCAATGAGGAGATCAGGGGCAAAACGGTGGCCATCAGCGGATCGGGCAATGTGGCGCAATTTGCTACCCAAAAGATCATCGAACTGGGCGGCAAGGTAGTGACCCTTTCCGACTCGGGCGGCTATATCTACGACAAGGATGGCATCGACACCGAAAAACTTAATTATGTGCAGAACCTGAAAAACATCAAACGGGGCCGTATACGCGAATATGCCGATGAGTTCGGTTGCAAGTACGTAGAAGGGGTCTCCCGCCCTTGGATGGAGAAATGCGACATTGCGCTTCCCTGCGCCACTGAGAACGAACTCAACGAGGAGGAAGCCAGGGCATTGGTCAAGAACGGCTGTATCTGTGTATCGGAAGGCGCCAACATGCCCTCTACACCCGAAGCCGTGGAGGTTTTCCTGGCAAACAAGATCCTCTATGGACCCGGGAAGGCCGCCAATGCCGGCGGAGTGGCCACCTCAGGCCTGGAGATGAGCCAGAACTCGCTCCGCCTTTCGTGGACAAGGGAAGAGGTCGATCAGCGGCTGCACAACATCATGATCAACATCCACAAGACCTGCCAGGAATTCGGAAAGGAAGGGGATTTTGTGAATTATGTAAAAGGGGCCAATATCGGCGGTTTTGTCAAGGTGGCCGATGCCATGATCGCCCAGGGGTATGTTTAGGCAGTTGGCCAGGGGGCCGGGGTATTGAACAGCCCGTTCTTTATGTTATGTTTCAAGGAATGCCTCGGCGATTGCCTCCGAGGCATTCCCCTTTCCGTAGAGGCCGGGAGGGAATTCGGGGGCCTGGTCCAGAAATCGTGTCACGGCCTCCCGGATGCGAAGTTTGCTGCTGCCTGTCAACAGGTTGCAGCCTGCCTCCATCAGTTCGCCCCATTCGGTTTCCTCGCGCAGGGTCACGCAGGGTTTTTGAAAAAAGTAAGCCTCTTTTTGCATGCCCCCGCTGTCAGTTATCACCAGCTGGCAGTATTGCAGCAGATAAAGTATTTGGTGGTAACCCAGTGGGTCGACCACACGGACCCCCGGGCCAGGTGCCGGCAGGCCGTGGTCGTGGCTCAGCTTGCGGGTCCTGGGGTGCATGGGGAAAATCACCGGTACGCTGGTGGCTATTTCATTGATGGCCTCCAAGATATCCCTAAGCCTGGAGAGATTATTGGTGTTCTCCTCACGGTGAATGGTGGCCAGAATGAAACGCACGGGCAATGCCAGCCCCTCGGGCGGGGTAGCGGAGCCGGCGAACAAAAGGGCCGCATCGTACATCACATCCCCGGTGGTGATTATCTTGCAGTTAAAATGCCCGAACCCTTCCTTTATGAGGTTTTCCATGGAAAGCAGGGTAGGGCAGAACAAGAGGCTGCTGATGCGGTCGGTAAGGATGCGGTTTACCTCTTCGGGCATCCGCATATTGAACGATCTCAGTCCGGCCTCCACATGGGCAACCGGCAGCTGCATTTTTACGGCCGCCAAGGCTCCGGCCAGGGTGGAATTGGTATCGCCGAATACCATGACCCAGTCGGGCTTTTCCTTCAGAAGGACCTGTTCGATACCTTCCATCATCCGACCCGTCATGGCCCCGTGGCCCATGCTGTGAATGCCCAGCTGGTAGTCTGGTCGGGGGATCTGCATTTGATCGAAAAACACCTGACTCATGTTCGTATCAAAATGCTGTCCGGTGTGAACGATCACTTCCTGCAGTTCGCCTGTGGCCCTCATGGCCCTGCTCACGGGAGCCGCCTTGATAAACTGGGGCCTTGCACCAATGATGGTCACTATTTTCATAACACAATTTTTTGTCGTTCCATCGTTCTTCCGCCCTTTCCTGTGTGTCAAGCCTTTTCATGGGGGTTTCACGGTTCCCAAAGTTACGGTATTTTGTCTGTCGACATCGTTCTTTGGGGTTTTTACCATAAATTTGCCGGCAGGGGCTATGATGCGCATTTACCTGATCGGTTTCATGGGAAGCGGAAAAACTTCGTTTGGCAGGCGGCTTGCCCGCAAGCTGGACTATGACTTTGTCGACATCGACCAGGAGGTTGAAAGTCTGGCAGGGCAAAAGGTGGCCGGAGTTTTTGCAGAGAGGGGAGAAGAAGGGTTTCGCAACCTCGAATGCGAAGTCCTGCGGCGCACCGCCCAGAGTTCCGGGGTGGTTGTTGCCACGGGGGGGGGGACCCCCTGTTACCACAACAACATGGACTTTATGCTTGAACACGGGGTTACCGTGTATTTGAAAATGAGCCCTCTGAGCCTGTATCGCCGACTGGAAATGGCCCGGAAAGAACGGCCGTTGCTGAAGGGGCTGAAAGGGGAGGAGTTGCTGCAGCTGATCGAAAATACGCTATCACAAAGGGAAGGGGTCTACAACCGGTCGCACTGCATCATCAAGGGAGAAACGGTGAGGCCCCGGCAAGTGATTTCGTTGATATTCGGGCATTGAAACCGATCGGCCTGCGTCAGGCTGCCTAATTCAGTATGGGATCGGAGGGATAATTAGCCCAGATGGCGTAATCGCTGCCCATTTCCTTTAGCATATTTCTCCAGAGTTTCTCGGGATGCCTTTGCATAACGGTGTTCAGTTGGCACTGGGTGACTATCCACGATTTTTCAATCATTTCGCGTTCAAGCTGCCCGGATTCCCAACCCGAGTAACCGATAAAGAACCTTACCTGCTCCGGTCCGACCAGTTTCAGGCGGATCATTTCCATCAGTTTTTCAATCTCCCCGCCCCAAAACAGGCCGGGGATGATCTCGATGCTGCCGGGCACTTTCTCTCCCAGGGTATGCAGGTAAAAAAGGCGTTCGGGATGTACCGGCCCTCCCAGAAAAAGGGGGAAGTCGTTGTCAGGAAACTCCTTGACCACCTGATTTAGCTTCAGATGTATGGGTTTATTGAGGATCAGGCCAATGCTGCCTTCTTCCGGCTTGTGTTCCACAAGCAATACCACGCTGCGGCAAAAATAAAAATCGCGCAGGGCCGGTTCGCTCACCAGCAACTTACCGCTCGATGGGATGTGTTTGTCAGGCTTCATGCAACAGGTATGGGTTTAATCTTTTCTGAGCTCTCCAAACAGTAAGTGGATTTTCTTACTTTTGGTATGAGTTTCTAAGGGGAAAACAACAATAAGTCTGCCAATGTTCAAATGAAGCGGAGCGATAACTATCAAAAATACCTGTTATTAAGGAAACAGCATCCTGAATTCGTATACCAGGATTTCAGCTACCGTGCGTCGGGCGAAGTACTGGAAGTGGAATTCACCTTCAGTGCAGGGCCCGGAATGGATTTCAAACCCAGGCTTAAGTTTCACCCTGGCCCCGGCCGCCTGGCCGCGACTGACCCGGCAAAGATCTCTTCGATTGTATTCCACCTGGGCATGATCGAGATGCTCAGTTATTGGAAGGCCTTCTGTTCGCCCCGGGCGATGATCCTTCCCTTTGAACTGACAGCCTCACAGCAGGCATGGTGGCAGAAACTCTATTTGGCCGGCCTGGGAGAGTTCCTTTATACCAACGGAATTCCCATTCCCGAAAAGGATTTTGTCCGGTTCGACTCACCCCCCGGCACCCCCTCCATCCCTGCCAGGACCGAAACCCCCTCCGATGCCGGCCGGGTGCTGGTTCCCGTGGGCGGTGGAAAGGATTCGGCGGTAAGCATCGAACTGCTCAAAGGCAGTGGCATGCAGCTTTCTCCCTTTGCAATTAACCCACGGGGCGCCATCAGGGAGGTAGTGGCTGCCGCTGGCTTTGCAGAAGGCAGTATGCTAACCCTCGACAGGGAAATAGACCCCTTCCTTCTCGAATTGAACGAACACGGGTACCTGAACGGGCATACCCCTTTTTCGGCCATGCTGGCCTTTGCCTCGCTACTGACCGCCCGACTGGCCGGTATCCGTCATATTGCCCTGTCGAACGAATCAAGCGCCAACGAACCCTCGGTACCAGGCACCATGATCAATCATCAGTACAGCAAATCCCTGGAGTTCGAACGGGATTTTCGTACCTACACTGACCTTTACGTCGGAGGTGACCTCAATTACTTTAGTCTGCTCAGGCCACTAAACGAACTGCAGATCGCCGCCATGTTCAGTCGCCATACCCAATACCACCAGGCGTTCAAAAGCTGCAATGCAGGCAGCAAAACCGACCGGTGGTGCGGCATTTGCCCCAAATGCCTGTTCACCTTCATCATCCTCTCTCCTTTTATGCCTTCCAACGCCTTGAAAGCGATTTTCGGGCATGATCTGTTTGCCGATGCCTCCCTGTTGGCCACCCTCGACGACCTTACCGGAGTCTCCCCGAACAAGCCCTTCGAATGCGTGGGTACGGTGGAAGAAGTTAATGTGGCTCTGGCCCATGTCGTTGCATGCCGGCTGAAACAAGGGAATGCATTGCCCCCCTTGCTGAATCACTACCGGCAGGGCCCCCTTTACCCGAAGCACGTCAATACAAGCTTACAGCCTTTCATGAGATTTTATGGCAGGGATCATTTCCTGCCGCCTTTTTTTGACCGCCTGCTTGGTTCGGCACTCCCTGTAAAGGGGAACCTCCCTTGCAGGGATTCCCCTTCAACCTAGCCCCACTGACCATGCACTCCATATTGCTTCAAAGGTATTTTGCAGCTAAAAAAGTCGCCATCCTGGGTTTTGGCAGGGAAGGACGCTCCAGCTACAAGTGGCTGCGCGGCAGCATCCCTGAGCTTCCCATCTTCATATGCGACCGCAATCCGGCCATCGGACCCTTGCCGTTGGGCGGCGCGGCCGATTGCAATACCACCAGCTTTCTGGGTGAAAATTACCTGGCAGGACTCAAAGAGGCCGACATCATCATCAAATCGCCCGGCATACCTCTGAAACAACTTGAAGGACATGGAGTTCAGGGGCGCATCAGTTCGCAAACCGAATTGTTCCTGGAGTTCTTCCGTAAACAGGTGGCCGGCATCACTGGCACCAAGGGCAAAAGCACCACGGCCAGTTTGTTGCGTCATATGCTGATGGAGGCCTCCATGCCATCGGTGCTGGTGGGCAATATCGGCCTGCCCTGTTTTGAAGCTTTGGATGCCGTGGGCCCCGACACCTGCATTGTTTTCGAAATGAGCAGCCACCAGTTGCAGGATATCGGGGTTTCGCCACATATTGCCGTATTGCTGAACATTTTTGAAGAGCATCTCGATCACTACGCCTCCTACGAGGCCTATCAGCAAGCCAAGCTGAACATTGCCCGTTGGCAGCAGCCGGACGACTTTCTGATCTTCGATCCCGAAAACCCTGCCATCAGCAACAAGCTGGCAGGCATTGAAAGCGGGGCTTCACGGATCTGCCTGGGGAGGCCCCGCCTGGGATGGGGGGGGGTCTTTTGTGAAAGCGGCCAACTCAATCTTATCACATCAACCTCCAGGGCAGTACTGCCGGATGCTTGTATTAACCACCACCTGCCAGGCCAGCACAACCTGCAGAACATCAAGGCTGCCGCTGCTTCTGCCCTGTTGTTCGGGGCAAAAGCCGGGCCGGTAACCAGGGCAGTGGCTTCCTTTTGGGGCCTGCCTCATCGCCTCGAATACCTTGGCAGCTTCGGGGGGGTTGAATTCGTCAACGATTCCATCGCCACCATTCCGGAAGCCACCATGGAGGCCGTCAGGTCATTCCCGGGGGCAACCACCCTGATACTGGGGGGTGCTGACCGCGGGGTGTCCTACGACCGGTTAATGGATTTTTTGGCAAGTTCGCAGATCGGGTTGCTGGTGTTTACGGGCAATGCCGGCCGGCGCATGCTGTCTGTTGCCAGGGGTGTTCCGGGTTTTGAGGGCAAGCACTGCAAATGGGAAGAAAGCTTTGACCAGGCCGTATTATATGCTATCAGGAATACCCCCCGTGGCGGACTTTGCCTGCTTTCGCCGGCGGCAGCCAGCTATAATGCCTTCAGGGATTTTGAGCAGAGGGGACAGCGCTTCAGGGAACTTATCGTACAAAGGGTTTCCCATCACGGCAAACCGCAGTCCGGGCCGGGAGTTTGACCCTGTGCCTTTCCGGGCTGCTGCCTGAGGTGGTTTATCAGGGCGTCGGGATTGCGTACCGATTGAAGGATCCAGCTGATCAGGATGTCGGTTTTCTCTTCTTCATCCAGGGTCCACGAATCGACACTCTTCCTGATCTTTGATGTGAGGTGGTAGAGACAAATGGCTGCTGATACCGAAATATTCAGGCTTTCGGAAAATCCCATCATTGGGATACTCACAAAGGCATCGGCCATTTCGATGGCCTCCCGGCTGAGGCCTTCCAGTTCGGTACCAAACAGCAGGGCCGTTTTTTGGTCCACCTCCAGGTGGGGAAGCAGGCAGTCGTTCTGATGGGGGGTGGTGGCCACAATGCGGTAGCCCTGCTGCTTCAGCCTTTCAATGCAGCTTCGTGTATTGTGTTCTTCGGCAGCGTATTGATGGAGAGTGAGCCATTTTGTTGCCCCCAGTACCACGTCGGGATTTACCTGATAAATATTCCGGTTCTCGATAATGTGCACATCCTGTATGCCGAAACATTCGCAGGAACGCAGAACAGCGCTCGCATTATGCGGTTGGTAGATATCTTCCAGAACCAGGGTGAGGTGGCGGGTTCGCTTCTTCACCACCTGCTTCATCTTCGCCAGCCGCCTTGGGGTAATGCGTCCCGACAAAAGGGCCAGCAAATGTTTTTTTTGTTCCGGCGACATTCTCGGGAGTTCCTGCATGGTGCTCACTGATTGCTTTTGATCATCATGCCGGCCATACGGAATAGCAGCCTGGATGAGACCACGCCGTCGAGCGGACCAGCTCCGGTTTCCACCAGGTCGGCACCGATAATTCGCTTCCCGCTGTTGAAAGCCACTGCGAGCAGGAAGAGGACCTGGTTATAGGTCAGCCCGCCCGGCACGGGGGTGCCGGTGCCGGGACAGAGCGAAGGATCGAGACCGTCTACGTCCAGGCTCACATAGATGTTGTCGGGTAGCCGCCCGATAATGTCGTGGCAAATCTCTGCCCAGTTTTCCCCTTCAAACAAACGCTGGTGCAGGTCGTGGTCAAAAAATGTCTGAACCTGTTTGTGCCTGTACGATATAAGTTGTATTTCCTCGGGGCAGAGTTCCCGGATGCCTGCCTGAACAATTTTTTCCACCCCTTCGGTATGCAGTGCATTGTACATGACCGAGGCATGGGAGTGGATAAAACCTTGGTAGGCATTTCGCATATCGGCATGGGCATCGATTTGCAGTATGCCAAAGTCGTGGTTGCGGGCCAGGGCCCTGATCAGGCCCAGGGAGGTGCTGTGATCCCCGCCAACCACAAAGGGGATCTGTCCGTTTTCCAGGTACTGCAGGCATTTCATTTCCAGCTCAATGGCCATGTGCTCACAGGCCTGGTTGATCCTGTTGAGCATGGCCTGAAATTCATCACTCTCCTGCACATTGCCTCCCGATTCCAGGAGCGAAATGATGCGTTCGGCCTGAGGTCTGTAGTGCCGGTTTTGGGTAAGGACAGACGGATCGATGTCTTCCATGGCCATGCCCTGTTTCCATGCCCCGGGTACCAATGGGTCATAGAGGTCTGTCTGGTAGGAACATTCCAGGATATTCCGGGGTCCGTTGGCGGCTCCGCTCTGATTGGAGACCGTTACGTCCCAGGGCAGGGGAATGAAGACAAGCCTTGACTCGGCAGGGCTGAAAGGTAGCCCGAATATATTGTTCGAAGTATTGGCCACCCCACTGGGATCGAACTTTTTAAGCTTGTCTTCAATGCTCATGTCGGATGTATTATACAATGCAGCCACACAGGGAGTGATCTCCCGGCTATTTGGTAAAAATACGAATGATTGCCCGGATTTTAAAAAAAAACCCCGGCGAACAGCCGGGGTCCTGTTTCAATAAGGTGCCTACTTAACCATGTCGGCCAGTTCGGTCCCTGCCTTGAATTTGACCACCTTCTTGGCCGGGATGGTAATTTCCATACCGCTTTGTGGATTTCTACCCTTGCGCGCTTCCCTGCTAGATACGGAGAATGACCCAAAACCTACCAGGGCCACCCGCTCACCTTTTTTCAATGCGTTGGTGGTAGCACCAATGAAAGCGTCCAGTGCTCTCTTGGCATCTGCCTTGGTCAGGTCTGCTTCGGATGCGATGGCATCAATCAATTCTGCTTTGTTCATTTTTTTAAGTTTTTGTGGTTAAAAAATAGAATGAAGTTTCCATTAACCAATGCAAATATATGTTATTTCACCGAAAATGAAAGCCCAAAGCGGGAAATATGAGAAATTGTTGATAAAATCGGGGGTTTTGTTGATAACTCAGGTCAAAATGCAGCCTTTGCAGGCCACATAAGGGGTTTCGGCTTTTTCAGGGCTCAGGAACCGCTCTATGAAAACGGTATCCCCTCAGCAGTTCTTCGGTATCCATCCGTTTTTTACCTGGCAACTGCAAACGGAGTACCCTGACATATCCATCGGGAGTGGAAAACCGGATCTGGCTTTTGTTGTTGGTAAACAGGCAGCCCGGGGCGTGGAGGTGCTTTTCCGGTTCGGGTCTTGCTTCAAACAGTTTCAGATTGAACTCCCGGCCCTGCTCATCTTTCAGGGTGCAAAATGCCCCGGGGGCGGGGCTCAGGCCATGGATCAGGTTGACAACTTCCCGGCAGGGCCTGTCCCAGCGGATCCGGCAATCTTCCTTGTGTATTTTTGGCGCCTTGTTCAATAAGGCGGGTTCGCTCACGTAGACATCCTGGTTTTTGGGTTCTACTTTCCCGGCAGCGACGGCCTCGATGGTTAGCAACACCAGGCCAGCGCCCTCGGTCTTTACCTTTTCCAGCAGGCTTCCTGCCGTTTCGTAGAGTGCTAGTGGGATCCTTTTC
Organism: Bacteroidales bacterium; assembly: GCA_003560165.1. Lineage (GTDB taxonomy): Bacteria > Bacteroidota > Bacteroidia > Bacteroidales > UBA7960 > PUPG01. The sequence continues at coordinate 14,557 of PWJC01000159.1, read as the reverse complement.
CTGTACAGGATATTGCCTGTGTCTATCTGCTGATCGATCAGAAAAGTTGTCACCCCGGTCTCATTTTCACCCCTGATGATGACCCAGTTGATGGGGGCTGCCCCGCGGTAGTCGGGCAATAGAGAGGCATGCAGGTTAAAGGTACCCAGGGGGGGCAGCGACCATACCTCAGCGGGCAGCATGCGAAAGGCCACCACCACCTGCAGGTCGGGCCGGAACTCACGCAGCCTGCCGGTAAATCCGGGGTCTTTCAGGTTGGTGGGCTGCAACAGCGGAAGTCCGCGGCTGATCGCATATTCCTTTACGGCCGAAAAACGGATTTTCCTTCCCCTTCCCGAAGGGCGGTCGGGTGCAGTGACCACGCCAACCACAGTATACCCTTCTTCGACAATGGACTGTAACACATGAGCGGCCAGACCGGGTGTGCCCATGAATACGATACGCAAATGCGGGTTTTGCATGGAATGCGGTTTTCGTTTCCTGATTTGGGAATGACCTATTGTACTGTATCCCTGAATTCCTGGCTATCCGATTTCATCTTTCGCTTTAGGTGAATCATCTGAATGGCTGCCACTGCGGCTTCATCCCCTTTGTTGCCGTGCTTCCCGCCCGACCTCTGCGCGGCCTGTTCGAAGGTGTCGGTGGTAAGTACCCCGAAGATCACCGGCCTGTATGTTTCCAGGCCTATGGTCATGCAGGCATTGGCCACCGCCTGCGAAATGAATTCAAAATGCCTGGTTTCGCCCTGGATCAAACAACCCAGGCAAATAACGGCATCTACCGGCAATTCCCTGATCATATAGGCGGCAGCCTGCGGAAGTTCATAGCTGCCGGGTACCTTGTGAATGATGATGTCTGCGTCCTTTACGCCGTGGGCCTTGAGGGTATTTACAGCCCCCTGCTGCAGGGCTTCGGTGATCTGGCTGTTCCAGGCTGAGGTAAGGATGCCGAAACACATATTGCTTGCGTCGGGAACGGGAAGACCTTCAACAGAAGAAAGATTCTTTTTTTTGGCACACATGGCTGGCGTGGATGGGCTGTTTGTGATACGGGGGCGGGGGGGCCAGCAAACAGGCAAAGCCTATCGCTTTGCCTCTGCGCGGGCAATGTATTTCTCGATGTCCCGTGCTTCGGCGCTGTCGCGGTATTCGTCGCGGATTCGCTTGTAGCGGGAAAGAGCGTCGGCGTACCTGCCCTCCGATTCAAACAACATTCCTGCTTTCATCAGATAGGCCGGGGTGGTCAGATCGTTGGGCTTGTATTCATAGGCACGCCGGTAGTACCTGGCCGCCCGTTCGGTGTCGCCCAGTTGCCAATAGGCATCGCCGATGGCACCGAAAGCCATGGCTCCCAACAGCTGATCGCGCTTTCGGAACTTTTCGAGGAATTCGATGCCCTCTTCCCATTCGCCCAGTTGCATCAGGCTGATGCCAGCGTAGAACCGGGACAGGTTGGCTGCATCCGTCCTGCGGTAGTCCGAAATGATTTCCAGAAATCCGGGGTACTCGGCATCTCCCTCCAGGGCCAGTTCAAAATCCTGCCTTTCAAAATATTTTTCTGCCATGAACATCTCGGCACGGGCCTCTCTGTTCCTGGGCTCGAGAATGAAGCGGGTATATCCGATATACCCTGCAATCAGAAGGACAATGATGGCGACCGTATAAATGATGTTGTTCTGGTGGCGTTCGATAAACTGTTCCGAACGGCTGAGTGCCTGCTCTACGGCAACAATGTTTTTTTCTTCCTTTTGCGACTTTTTGCTTTTTGCCATGGGTTCGTGATTTAGGATGCAAAATTACATTAATTTTGCTTGCCGCAAACGATTTTGCTGTTTTTTTTGGCCCGTTTATAACATAATGACGGGGCTTTCGTTCTTTTGTTTGGACATGGTTCTGAAGACATCCGGATGTATTATTTTCGTTCACTGATCCTTTTTTTTGCCGCCGTCCTTGTTGCAATGTCTTTTTTTTCTTGCAGGGACGATGGTTTTGATACCGACCCCTCGCTCAGCCTTTCCTTTTCGCACGATTCCCTGCTTTTCGACACCGTGTTCACCAGCCTGGGTTCGTCCACACGATCGTTCAGGGTGTACAACACCCACAACCGCCGCATCAATCTCTCTACGGTGTCCCTGGCCGGAGGAAGTCAATCGTTTTTTCGCATCAATGTCGACGGGCGCTCCGGAACCATGCTTCATGATGTGGCCATCGAGGCAAACGACAGCCTCTTCGTATTCGTAGAAGTCACCGTCGACCCGGTTAACCAGGATCTTCCGCTGACCATTGTCGACAGCGTGGTGTTCAACACCAACAACAACATTCAGGATGTTAAGCTGGTAGCCTGGGGACAGGATGCTCATTTTATCCACCCGAATTACACCGATCCCCAGTCGGGCGTATCCTATCACGTGATCGACCAAAACACCAGCTGGACATCGCATCTCCCGTATGTGGTTTACGGGCTGGCGGTGGTAGCCCCCGATGTGACCCTGAGGATGGAAGAAGGCACCCGTGTTCACATGCACAACAACTCCAGTCTGGTATTCCTTCAGCGCTCCACCCTGGAAATTGCCGGCAGCAGCGAAAACCCGGTGAGCATCCAGGGCGACCGGTTGGAATCCTTTTACCGCGACCAGCCCGGGCAATGGGGGCGTATATGGCTTACTGCCAACAGCAAAAACCACACAATCGATCACGCATTGATAAAGAATGGCACGGTGGGCCTCCATGTCGACACCCTCGGCAGCCAGGTCCATCCGACCCTGCAAATCAGCAATACTGTCATCAAAAACATGAGCCTGGCAGGCTTGCTGGCCCAGGGCAGCCATGTGGTGGGCGAGAACATGGCCATTGCCAACTGTGGTGACCACGCCCTGGTACTCGCCCTGGGCGGGCATTACGATTTCCGGCATCTGACCATTGCCAATTATTACCGTACCGGCATCCGCAATACCCCCTCGGTGATCATCAACAATTATTACGAAGACATCGACGGAAATATCCAGCAAAGGGATTTCGACCATCTGTTTTTCGGAAACAGCATTATTTATGGAAGCAATCAGGAAGAGATCGCTTTTGACCTGGCCCCGGGAAGCGAGATGGAATACACCTTTGACCATTGCCTGCTGCGTACCCGGCTTTCTACCACCTCCGAAGCCTTCGTCAACCCCCTGGTCAATCTCGACCCCCTGTTCAACGAGCCCGGAGAACATGATTTCAGGCTTAAGGAAGGTTCTCCCGCCATAGGGGCGGGAAACCCCTCGGTTGCCGCCGGGGTCCCTTACGACCTTGCAGGCAGGAGCCGGCTGCAGCGACCGGATATCGGCGCCCTGCAATTTCATCCCATTCCGGAAGAAGAATAAGTCATCCTCTGCCTTTTAAGACCTGTACAACGCTTTTCCCGATGTCGGCCGGAGATTCCACCACCACCACCCCGCATTGTTTCAGAATCTCTTTTTTTGCTTCGGCGGTATCTTCCTTCCCCCCGATGATGGCACCGGCATGACCCATGGTGCGGCCTTTGGGGGCGGTGGCCCCGGCTATGAAACTGACCACGGGTTTGGTCCCATTGTCGCGGATGTACCTGGCTGCCTCGGCCTCCATTCCGCCTCCGATCTCTCCGATCATGATAATGGCATCGGTGCCCGGATCTTCCATTAAAAGCTGAACCGCTTCCTTCATGGTGGTGCCCGGGACGGGGTCTCCTCCGATACCGATGCAGGTGGATTGGCCCAAACCCTCCTTGGTTACCTGGTCAACCGCTTCGTAGGTCAGGGTGCCTGAGCGGGACACAATGCCGATGCGGCCGGGCTGGTGGATGAAGCCCGGCATGATGCCCACCTTTGCTTCGCCCGGGGTGATCACCCCGGGGCAATTGGGGCCGATGAGGCGCGACGGCCTGTTTTTAAGGTATTCCTTTACCATCAGCATGTCCTGGACCGGGATCCCTTCGGTAATGCAGACGATCACCCCGATGCCGGCATCGGCTGCTTCCAGCATGGCATCGGCGGCAAAGGCCGGAGGCACAAAGATGACACTGACATTTGCACCGGCTTTTTCCACGGCTTCCTTCACGCTGTTGAACACCGGCAGATCGAGATGGGTCTGCCCGCCCTTGCCGGGGGTAACCCCGCCCACCACACGGGTGCCGTATTCGATCATCTGGGATGCATGAAAACTACCTTCCGTTCCGGTGAATCCCTGCACCACCACCCTTGAATCCTTATTTACGAGTACGCTCATGGTTGTTGTCTTATATCGGGTACGTTCATTTTTTTTCAAATATACGATCATTCCCTTTGAAACCATGCGGGGCTTGTGTAATTTCGATGATGATATCCAAAAAACCAAAATACAGTTATGTCTGTTCTGATGGAGTTTTCGATGTTCCCCACCGACAAGGGCGAAAGTGTCAGCGAATACGTGAGCCGCATCATCGACATGATCCGCGAGAGCTGGTTCGACTATCAGCTTACGCCCATGGGCAGCATAGTCGAGGCCGGGTCGCTTGAGCCCTTGCTGGAACTTGTCGGGAAGGCGTACCGTTTGATCGGGGAGGACAGCAACAGGGTGTATTCGGCCATAAAGCTCGATATCCGCAAGGGAAAGAGCGGGCGGATGCATGCGAAGGTGGCTTCGGTAGAGGAGAAGATCGGAAAGGTAAACAAATAAGCGGCTCTTTTGGGCTGATAAACCGTACACGTCATGCAAGGCTACAATCCGGGCGATACCATTTGTGCCCCGGCCACGGCTCCCGGTATGGCAGCCATTGCCGTGCTGAGGCTTTCCGGGCCGTCCTCATTCGACATTGCCGGGCAGATCTTTGTCCCCATGCATAAGGAACAACGCCTTGAAGGGGCCCGGCCCCGTCGCATGCTTTACGGGCAGATCGTGGATGGCGAACTGCCCATCGATGAGGTGCTGCTGACCAAATTCGAGGCTCCCCGCAGCTATACCGGAGAGCACATGGTCGAAGTCTCCTGCCACGGTTCTCCCTATATCCGGCAGCAGATCCTCAGGCTGATGATCGACCGGGGCGCCCGCATGGCCAGGCCCGGCGAATTCACCATGAGGGCCTTTCTCAACGGCCGCATGGACCTGTCGCAGGCCGAGGCCGTGGCCGACCTGATCGCTTCCAACTCCGAAGCTTCCCGTCAGATCGCATTCCATCAAATGAGGGGGCATTTTTCGAAGCGGATTGCCGATTTGCGGGCCCAATTGCTCGAATTTGCCTCTTTGATCGAACTGGAGTTGGATTTCACTGAAGAGGATGTGGAGTTTGCCAACCGCGAAGAACTTTCGGCCCTGCTCAACGACATCGAAAGCGAGGTCAGGCGGCTGATGGAGAGCTTTTCCATGGGCAATGTGCTGAAGCACGGCATACCGGTGGCCATCATCGGCAAACCCAATGTAGGCAAATCCACCCTGCTCAACGCCCTGCTCAACGAAGAACGCGCCATTGTCAGCGAGATCCCCGGCACCACCCGCGACGCCATCGAAGACAGCATCAGCATCGGGGGGGTGGCTTTCCGGTTCATCGATACCGCCGGTTTGCGCAAGGGCCGTGACGCCATTGAAACGGTGGGCATCGGGCGCACCTACGAAAAGATCCGCCAGGCGAGCATCATCCTCTACCTCTTCGATGCCAGCACCACCGGCCTGGAAGAGATCACCGAAACCATCCGGGAGTTCAGGGAAAGGGTGGGGGACAAGGACAAACGCCTGATGCTCATTGCCAACAAGATCGACCTCATGGAGGAGATCCCCCAAAACTTCCGAAACCTGGTCGACCTGGAGACCATTTTTATTTCAGCCAAACGAAAGGAGAACATCGGGCTGATCACCGACAGCCTGCTCCGGTCGGCCACCTCGGCCCCCGGCGAAAAACACGATACCCTGGTGGCCAATACCCGGCATTACGAGGCCCTGTCGGCTGCAGCCCGCTCGATAGCCGAAGTGCGCACGGGCATGCAGAACCGGATCCCGGGCGATCTGCTGGCCATCGACCTGCGCTCGGCCCTCCACCACCTGGGCAGCATCACCGGCGAGGTCACCTCCGACGAAATCCTTGGGGCTATTTTTGAAAAGTTTTGTATCGGGAAGTAAAACAAGCTTTTTAATTCATTTTCTCAAGGCAATCCATAATGTCGCACTCCTAACCATCTATGCTTTTCATGGCTTTGTTATTTTAGGAACAGGAAGGTTCATCGATTCAACAGATGTACCTATCAACCCAAATCAGGGTGAAAAAAATTGGTTTATATTAGCATTCAGTAAATAAAATTGGGAAAAATACCGCAGCGCGCCTATTCATAAAGCCGTTTCATTCGATCGCCAACCAGTTTTAAATAAGTTTTTTTTAGATATTCGGGAAGGAAGCTGACCTCCACCAGTTCTTCCCACTTTTTATCAACTCCTTCAAACTTGCTGAATATATTATCTGTTGCCTTTGCGGGTATATGACACTTCTTCATGGCCGACCGGAAATCATTGCTGTTGATTTTCCGCTTTTTCCCATTGAGGTTCAACGCCACTTCTTCCGTATCTCCTTTCACAACCAGTGCAGAGGGTACCATGTCGTATGCCGGACAAAGAACCCACCCAACATCTGGCTGCTTAATCAGCGAGAAATTTTTCAGATGCATATCATTATTGCCGGTAAGAAATGAAAAAATTACCTGTTCAAAAAAATTAACTGCATCCAAAAGTGGGTTTGCAGAATGCTTTAAGATGGCTTTCCCGATTTGCTCATAAGATCCTTTATATTTATATTCGGTCATACGACCAGTTAGCTGACACATGTCTTCCATGTGAACTTTCTGTGATTTTTTTCTGTCGACCCGTTTAGTGATATAGGCAAGTGAACCTGATTGCAGCCTTATCAGCGAGTGAGGTACTGTTGTAATGCCGCAGGATTCTGCCAGATGCATGGTTAGGTCTTCCAGCTCAGGCAAGCTGGGATATTGATTCGTAGGTGGTTTCAGGATGTAGCTTCCCCAAAGACCTACAATGGTAAATTTTTGTGTCATGTACCTCTTTTTTGGCGGCTCAAGGTGAAGCGAGAGCTTAGGTTGAACTCCGGTAACCACAGCCTGACTTCTAATCACTTGCAAGCCCAGTTCATACATCTCCGCCTCCGAATAGGGCAACAGAGGTGGCACAGAGGAACCAAAGATTTTTTTGCTGCAGGCAGCATGAATATCCTGGTCTTCCATGCTCAGCAATTGATAACAATATAAACACCGTCTATTTTCCATCCTTATATGATCTTGCTGTCGTTTTTGATGCTTACAGCTCCTATGCAATCGTGGCAACAGGCAAGTAAGAGTCCCATGCGGTCACGTGCATCAATTTTCCAGTTTTTCTCCGCAATATCAAGCAACCAACCCTCAGGGATCAAGCCGTCAAAAAAAGGAAACATTACTTTGCTGAGATATGGTTCTTCGCTTAGAGGTAATGTAAGACTCACAGGCTCAACTTCTCTTGCCTGCAGGTAGTCAGTGTCATATCGAAAAACGTAACCTTCTTCTGTTTCTGACAGAATACCGGCTATTTTGTCGTGATAATATACTTTAGCTATCCTCATCGATCAGTCTATTGCGGTCCAGAGGCACCGGGCCAAGTTCGTGCCCAAACATCAGCAGAACCTGGTTAACTTTATCCATCCTCAAGGAAGCTTTGCCCTGTTCCATGTCACGGATGAACCTCAGACCTACCCCGGATTTAACTGCAAGCTGCTGCTGCGTCATTCTCAACTTTTGCCTCTTTTCTTTGAGAAATGCCGGAAGTGGATGCATTGATTTTTTCATACATATACCCTTTCGGGTGTAAATATAATAAAAAAATTTAAATTATACCTGTTTGGGTGTAATTAATTTCTTGATGACCAATATATACCCAAAGGGGTATAATGTTTTAATAGACGAGTTAAGTTAGCTGTTTCAGGAGGACCTCCATCGATTCCTTGAAAGACTTGGGTTAAAATGATTATTGATTCTGTTATTTTTGTTTATTCATTTTTTTACAAAAGCTTTCAATGGCCCAAAAATATGGCAGAACCTGGTGGGGGCTGCAATGGCTCAATGCCCTCGAAAAGATTGATTACAGCAACCGTTTGCCCCGCGGACGCAATTATGCTTCCAAAGGTGCGGTGAAGGGCATTGAGTATAAAAAGAATGTAATTCATGCCCGTGTAGCCGGAACCAGACCTTCTCCCTATAAAGTAAAGATGGTTGTTCCCTTGTTCAGCCTGGATGAACAAAACCAGTTACTGAGTTCGGTTCTCAACAATCGCATCCTGTTGTCCCGATTGCTCAACCGCGAATTACCTGCCGGTTTATTGAAGATTGCGGAATCGCAAGGTATTCAGATTTTCCCCAAAAGCTGGCGCGACATTCAGATGAGTTGCTCCTGTCCTGACTGGGCAGTTCCTTGCAAACATATTGCCTCTGTGGTATACATCATTGCTGCGAGTATTGATGAGAACCCCTTCCTGGTTTTTGAGTTGCATGGACTTGATATGATAAAGGCCATGGAGAAAAAAGGCATCAAAGCTAAAGAGCTCAAACAAGAGAATATTCTCAAACTGACTTCACTCTTATCTGCGGCAGATTCAATACAAAAAACACAAGATGCGGAGCAGCTGGAACTGCCAGACTTTACCCTATTGCCTGATATGACGGGTTTTTTAGGTAAGGTGTTGGTTCCCAATCCCATCTTCTATGATCGTGATTTTAGAGAAATTATCAAAGAATCGCTAAAGAAACTCAGCCGTTTCGCCCGCAAATTTCAGCATCCTGTTGATGACAAAGAAATTCAAATGCTTCCGGGAAGTAGTTTGCAGTTGATTGCTGACGAACACCTTGTACTGGATGCACGGGTATTGGATGCCGATGGCAATCAGGATAAGGATCATGGCTTGATGTACGCCTTGTCTCATCTGGAACGGTTGGCCGCAGAAAACCGGCTTGCCTTGTATGATCCCTCATTTCAAATACTTTGGGATATGTTTGGGTTTGTACAGGCCCTTATGGCACATGCTGCCCTGGTACCGCGCCTTTTGTCTGTTGAACCCGGATCATATACCATTCAATGGATACCTGCCCGCATGGATGTGGAAGTCAGCAAGCAATGCGAACATTTTGAAAGAAGGCTTACCCAGTTGAACTTGGTTTACCACACTGATGATCCGAAAAAAGGCATCATCATCCCTTTAAAAGCTGAAGAGCAGCTTAACATGTTCTGCAGCAACCTGGCACGTTTGTTTTTCATTCAGTGTGTGAATATGGATGCCTTAAGTACACCGGGATACAGCAACCGGCATCCGCTGATATCCATGTTCTTTGCCGGTCATATCATTGCTTTTGGACCAAAAAAAAATTCCATACCTTCTATTATTCATATCTGGCTTCGTCGCTTGTTTTTGGTTCAGGGCAATACCATTCCGCTGCTCAGGGTCGATGAAGACGATACGAACGGTGGATTTAGGGTATCTGTTGATGTGGAGCTGAGCGGGATGTCGCAAGTGCTGAGTCTTTCGGATTTTATGAAAGAACCAGGTCTGACAGATCAACAGATTCCGCTGCTGAGAGACCTTGCGTTGCTGGCGGATTACTTTCCGGATTTGGATAGCGCCCTGGATGACGATCAGGGCAGGTGGTATCCGGCTGACGCTTTTGAGGATATCCTGCTGGAGGTTCTTCCATTGATAAAAATGCTGGGCATCAGCATTGCGTTGCCTCCGACCCTGAAGCACCTCATTAGACCCGTGGCCGGCCTTCGCATAAACGAGAAGAAAAGCAGCCGTTTACAAAGCTTTGCCTCCATAACTGATATTCTCGATTATGACTGGGGTGTGGCACTGGGTGATACGATCATAGCTGAACATGATTTTTATGATCTGGTAGGTAGAAAGCGGGGACTAATTAAATACAGAAACGCCTATCTGTTGGTAAACCCGGATGATCTGGAAAAACTACGCAAGCAGCTTTCGCGCAGGAATGAACTTTCATCGTTGGATCTGCTCAGGGCCACCCTGGCGGAACAACATGAAAACGCGCCTGTGCTGATCAATGATGACTTAAAAAGGAGAATCAAAGGATTGCTCACACCCGACAAGCTGGGTGTACCCGCTGGCATCCATGCCACTTTAAGACCTTATCAAATATCAGGTTATCAATGGCTTGTTGCCAATAGCAAGCTGGGACTGGGCTCTCTGATTGCTGATGATATGGGGATGGGAAAAACAATTCAGGTTATTGCTGCACTCCAACACTTTAAGGATTCGGGGCTTATCAATGACAAGCGGAAAGCATTGGTAGTGGCTCCCACCAGCCTCCTTTCCAATTGGCAAAAGGAATTGGAAAAATTTGCTCCCGGCCTCGTCCCTGCGGTGTATCATGGTGCCCAACGGGCTTTGCCTGCGGAAGAATACGATGTGCTGCTCACTTCCTACGGACTGGCACGCAATGATTATACGGTACTTTCCAGGCCCCGCTGGTATGTGGTGGTTATAGATGAATCGCAGGCCATAAAAAATCCATCGGCAGAACAAACCAAGGCCATTAAAAAGATTAAAGCAGATGTAAAAATTGCCATGAGCGGTACGCCGGTAGAAAACAGACTCAGCGACTACTGGAGCGTTTTCGATTTTATCAACAAAGGGTACCTGGGTGGATTGAAAAACTTTCAGGAAACATTTGCCAATCCTATCCAAAAGGAGCATGATCGCCACAAAGCGGAAATATTTCGTAAAGTTACACGTCCGTTTCTTTTACGCAGACTGAAAACAGACAGATCCATTATCAGCGATCTGCCTGACAAAATAGAGAACACCCTTTATTGTCCACTCACCACTGAACAGGCTGCCATATACGAGGGCCTGGTGCAAGAGGTGATGGAAAAAATCGAGAAGAGCGAAGGTATCGAGCGGAGGGGGCTGGTATTGAAGATGATGACTGCCCTAAAGCAAGTCTGTAACCATCCTGTGCATTATCTGAAGAAAGGTGATGTACTGCCCGGGCAATCAGGTAAAGCACAGTTACTGCTCAGACTGCTTGAAAACATACTGCTTAACGGCGAGAAAACACTCATCTTTACTCAATATAAGGAAATGGGCGACCTGCTTACGCAGATCATACAGAAGCAGACAGGCCTGCTGCCGCTGTTTCTTCACGGAGGCCTTAGCCGAAAAAAACGCGATGAATTGGTGGATCATTTCCAGCATAAGTCATACCATAAGATTTTTATCCTGTCGCTTAAGGCAGGTGGGACAGGCCTTAACTTAACAGCAGCCAATAATGTCATCCATTACGACCTGTGGTGGAACCCTGCTGTGGAAGCACAGGCTACCGATCGCACCTTTCGAATCGGGCAGAAAAGCAATGTGATGGTATACCGCCCCCTGTGCAAAGGCACCTTCGAGGAACGCATCGATGAAATGCTGAAAGAAAAAAAAGAGCTGGCCGACATGACCGTAGATACTGGTGAGGCTTGGATCGGGGAGCTTTCTAACGATGAATTGCGGGATCTGGTGAAATTGCATTAAATGCTTAAACCACGGGAGTGCTGCGTTGTGGCAATGAAAGATCGAATGAAGAATCCATGAATAATGATGTATAAATGTTAAAAAAAGAAAAATCCAATCATAATGCTTGTTAGTTAGTGAATAGAAACTAACTTTGTACTGTTTAAAAATGAAAGCGCATGAAAACCGAACGACAGCAAGAAATTATCGATGTGGCACTGAGGCTTATCAACGAGAAGGGCATCCAAGGTTTGACCATGAAAAATATTTCCCGGGAAATCGGTATCAGCGAGCCTGCCATTTACCGACACTTCGAAAACAAGATTGAAATTTTGTTAGCCATTCTGGATTTGTTCAAGGAGAGCACCCGTGAAATATTTGAAAAAGAACTGCATAGCTGTATTTCTGCTACAGAAAAAATAGAACACCTTTTTACTCGTCATTTTGAGCGCTTTGCCGGAAACCCCAGTTTGGTGTCAGTCATATTTTCGGAGGAATTATTTAGGGGTGAGCCTGTTTTGATGAAAAAAATTGCGGATGTAATTGATAAGAATGCAACCATCCTTACCCAAATTATAAAACAAGGCCAGCAAAACGGAGAGATACGCGATGATATTAGTGCAGACCATCTGGCTGTGACGGTAATGGGGTCTTTGAGACTTTTCGTGAAAATATGGCAGTTTTCAGGCTACAGTTTTAGCATTAAGGAAGATGGTGGAAAATTATTGACATCTGTAAAGATTCTGATACAAAAAAACTGAGACAGCCTGGCGAGGGAATGTTAGGAATAAAGTAAAAGTTCAAAAATAACCGTTGTCGTGCAGATAACGGTTTTAGTTAAAATCACAAGTTAGTTAATATTAACAAACTTTAAGCAATGAAAAACCAAAAAAACATGAGAACCCTTGCCTGGATTACGGTAGCCTTAGTTGTGGCAGTGAGCGTGTATTTTATTTTCGAAATGAAAGAAAACGCCCGCATGGAAACCAACCTGGATGAGTACATGCCCCGCACCCATCCTGCCTTTGTATATAGCGATATGGCAGAAGACTGGTTCAATATCAAAGACGGTATTCTCATTGCCATTGAAAACAAACAAGGTATCTGCAACCCGCAAACCCTGGAAAAAATTCGTGACATAACAGAAGCCTTGGAGGATATGCCCGAGTTTGATTCCAATCATGTGATGTCACTCTATTCTGCCGATAACATTACCGGAACTGAGTGGGGGCTTGATGTACGCTCCTTTTACCGTCGTGTGCCCGCATCTCCTGAAAGACTGGAAGACCTTCGGCAACAGGTGCGCACCAACGATATGGTATATGGCAGGCTGGTATCGGAAGATGAAACCGTGGCATTGATTATTGCAGGCTTGCACAGCGACGCGTTTACCCAGGAGTTTTATCATGAGATAATGGCTTTTGCCCATGGATTTGAGAGTGAAGATGAAACCATTTATGTGGCCGGGCGTCCCATAGTAGAAGGCACCATGGCACTACTGGGGCCGGCCGATATGAAGCGCATGGTACCCATCGTACTGGCGGTTATTGCTGTTGTGTTGTACTTATTACTGGGTAGTTTTCGTGCTTCCGGGGCAACCCTGTTCAGTGTTTTTGTCAGCTCCATCTGGGCTTTTGGGATGATGTCAGCCCTGGGGGTGCCCATCTATTCTGTATCTACTATGATACCGGTTATGCTCATTGCCATTGGAGTAGCCTACGGCATATACTTCTTTAACCATCTTAATCAGTATTATAAAAAATTCCCATATGGTGATATCTATGAGGCGCTGCATTATATGTAAAGGTGTTGTGGAAACCTCTTTCCATGGCAGCTGCAACTACCATGATAGGATTTGTTTCCTTGCTTGGCTCACAGATATTCCCCATCAAATACTTCGGGGTTTTTACCGCCTTTGGCATTTTTGTGGCCTACCTGCTGGCGCTGGTTTTTCTGCCTGCTGCAGTGGTGCTGCTGGGATATAAGCCCCGGCAAAGAACAAACTCAGAAGATGTTCTACAAAAAGCATCATGGCTCAACCAATGGGCTGATTTACTGCTCAGAAACAAATTGAAAGTATATGTTTCTGTGGCTGTGATAGTGCTTATATCCGTATGGGGTATCCAGAAAGTTTGGATTAACTCCAGTTTTCTGAGCAATTTCGAAAAGGACAGCGAGATTGTGTTGACCGATGATTTTGTCAATAGCAGGTTTGGTGGCACCTCTACGCTCAATGTAGTATTGGAAAGTAAGCATGCCGATGCTTTCAAACAACCTGAAATTCTAAGGCTGGTGGATGAAATGCAGCAGCAAACCGTGAAGCTGGAAAAAACAGGCAACTCATTTTCCCTGGCCGACTATCTCAAGCGTATGAACAAAGTGATGAACGAAGACCAGGAAAAGTACTATGTCATCCCGCACAGCTCAGATATGGTGGCTCAGTACCTGTTGTTGTACGAAATGTCGGGTGACCCGCAAAACCTGCTCAAAGTGGTAAACTACGATTACAACCGTATCAATGTTACCTTTCAGCTCAAGGGCGACGACTCCAAAACCATCAACGAAGCACTGGAAGTGATTGAAACATTCCGGGAGCCCTTTGCTCAATATGACGTGGAAATCAATTACGCAGGTTCGGGATACAAAGCCCTGGTATTTATCGGGCTGATACTGGAAGGGCAAATTATGAGCATTGCCATTTCACTGTTACTTGTGTTGGTATTGCTCAGCTTGATGTTTCGCAGCATCAAAGCTGGCCTGATTGGTTCAGTACCTATTCTTATCACAGCGTTAATTAGTTTTGGAGTTATGGGATTGCTGGGTATACCGCTAAGTACTACTACTGCGCTGCTTTCAAGCATTGCCATCGGAATAGGCATAGACTACGCCATTCATTTTCTGCAAAACTACCGCATGCACCTGCAAAATGGTTTGGACAACATGGAAGCCTTATATGCTACCATGACAGGAACCGGGAAGGCCATCCTTTTTAACGCCGTTGTGGTGATTTCAGGTTTTCTTGTATTGCTTTTCT